>NZ_LEKS01000001.1:0-376590 GCF_001027725.1 Flavobacterium sp. ABG | reverse complement strand
CAATTTTGTCATACTGAGGAACGAAGTATCTTCACGAGATAATCCGTAAAGTGTAGCTCAACAGTATCGATTCAGCAAACACAGATCCATCGTTCCTCAGGACAACAAACAGTACGGAGTTTCTCATGCGCTTTCTCGACTTTGCTCAGAAATGACAAATTAAAATTACTCTTCACTCTTATTACACATAGTCGCAAAGTTCCCCTCCTCAGAACCTTTGTACCTCTACCCCTTTAAACCTCCCATAAAAAAACTCAGAAACTTAGCCACTCAGAACCTCAGAACCTTTTCTTAATCTACATTAAGTACATTTCATCTATGTCCGTCGTAAATTTGTACTATAAAAATAACAAAACACATAGCATCATGGAAAATATAGTATTACACAAAGCAGAAACAAGAGGGAATGCAAATCACGGATGGCTAAATGCTTATCACAGTTTTAGTTTTGCAAGCTGGTACAATCCGGAAAGAGTTCAATTTGGAGCATTGCGTGTTTTGAATGATGATACGATTGCAGGCGGAATGGGCTTTGGAACACACCCACACGACAATATGGAAATCATCACTATCCCGTTGGAAGGTGATTTAGCGCACAAAGACAGTATGGGTAACACCGAAATCATCAAAAATGGTGATATTCAGGTAATGAGTGCAGGAACCGGAGTACAACACAGTGAGTTTAATCCGAATGCTGATCAGCAGACTAAATTATTGCAAATCTGGTTGTTTCCAAACCAAAGAAATGTTGATCCACGTTATCAACAAATCTCTTTGAATGTTGAAGACAGACATAACAAATTACAACAAATCTTATCTCCAAATGCAGACGACGCAGGAGTTTGGATTCACCAGGATGCCTGGTTCCATATGGCCAACTTTGACGCTGGAATCGCAACAGAATATCATTTAAAAAAAGAAGGTAATGGCGTTTATGCTTTTATCTTAAAAGGAAATGTAACCATCAACGGACAGGAATTAAACTCCCGTGACGCTCTTGGAATTACCGATTTTGAGACTTTAAACATCAAAGCAAATACTGATGCTGAGTTTCTTTTAATGGAAATTCCGATGAATTATTAATTCGCATAAGTAATAAACAAATCCACACAACAAGAGGTAATATTTTGAATTTCAATTTATTACCTCTTTATTTTTTATCCAAAATTTCATAAAGCCCGAAAGAAAGATTAAATTTATAGTAGAAACTGATCGGACTTCAACAAAGTAGAAATAACCACTCTAAAATGCTCAATTATGGATCCAAATGACCTTACAAAAGAATATACGAATGGTGAAGTAACTATCGTATGGCAATCCGGAAAATGCATTCATTCTGCCAATTGTGTAAAAAATAATCCCGATGTTTTTCACCCAAAAGAAAAACCGTGGATACAAGCTGAAAATTCAACCACTAAAAAAATTATTGAAACCGTAAACAAATGTCCATCCGGAGCTTTGACTTTTTACCTGAACAATAAAGACTGATAATCAAAAACTTAATCTATTGTTTTCATTTCTTAATCTAGGTTAAGTGCCCTTCGTTTACTCTCAGCGTAACTTTGCCTTATCAAAATGAAACTATTACAATTTAAAAAAATAAAATTATGGCAACTACAAAATGGTCTATTGACCCAACACATTCACAAATTGGTTTTAAAGTAAAACACATGATGTTTACAAATGTTTCAGGCAAATTCGGAACTTACGATGCAACCGTTACAACTGATGATGAGAATTTCGAAAATGCAGATATCGCTTTTTCCGCAGACATCGCTTCAATTGATACCGCAAATGCAGACAGAGACGGACACTTAAGAAGCGGCGATTTTTTTGATGTTGAAAACCATCCAAAATTAGCTTTCAAATCTTCTTCCTTTAAAAAAGTTGATAATGGTGAATATGAGATCACGGGAGATTTAAACATCAAAGGAGTTTCTAAAACAGTAAAATTTCCGGTAGAATTTAGCGGTATCATGACCGATCCTTGGGGAAATACAAAAGTAGGCTTAAATATCGAAGGAAAAATCAATCGTAAAGATTGGGGATTAAACTGGAATTCTGCCCTTGAAACCGGTGGTGTATTGGTTGGAGAAGAAGTTAAACTAAACATCGAAATTCAATTGGCAAAACAAGCATAATTTGAATTAATCTGATTAATGAGAGGCTCTGTACTATAAGAAGTACAGGGCTTTTTGTTTGACACGAATTACACAAATTTTCACTAATTGTAAACTGAGAAACTAAAATTTAACTCTTATTACTTCAGGAAATTCATGGCAAACATCCTCTTTTTTGTCATTTCGAAGAATGAGAAATCACACTACAAATTCACGCACAGTTTGCGGAATATTGGATGTGATTTCTCATTCTTCGAAATGACAATCTTTGCGCAATAAAAAACCACAACCAACGAATCAATTCGTGACAATTCGTGTAATTCGTGTCAAAAAATCAACGTCCCGTATTATTCCTAAACTCCGTCGGAGAAATTCCGGTTTGTTTTTTAAATACTCTCGAAAAATAAGAGTAGTCTTCATAACCAACAGCATATGCCACCTCGTTTACAGCTAATTGTTTATCGATCAGCATTCTTTTTATTTCAAGAATTACGCGATCCATAATTACTTCGGTTGCTGTTTTTTGCAAAATCTCGTTACATATTCGGTTCAAATGTTTTAAAGTAATATGCAATTGGTCCGCATAAAAAGAAGGCAACTTCTGAGTTTTAAAGTACTTTTCAAGAAGCAGCTCGAAAGCACTAATTTTAACATTATACGAATGCGCCTGACGTGAGTAAGTTTCACCATATTTGCGAGCAATTTCGATATGAATACAATCCAACAAATTGAGCATCTTGTCTAATTGCAATCTATGATTTTGACTGTTTTCCTGAATCAGCAGATTAAAATAAGGCAAAATTTTAGATGATTCTTCCCCTTCAAAAAGAACCTCCGGCTGATTGAGAATCGAATTGTAAAAGTTGTAGTCGTTTATCTTTTTCTGTCCGAAATACAGATTATAAAGTTCCTGTGAAAAGATAATCACATACCCCTCAATATCTTCCGACAAACTCCAATGGTGCATTTGCCCTGGTTGCAAAACAAACAAACTACCCTTTTTTATTTCAAAACGATCAAAATCAACTTCGTGAATTCCCGATCCGTTAGTAAAAAAAACCATTAAATAAGAATCGTGACGATGCGGCTCTTCTACGAAACTGTGACTTTTTAAATGTTCCTTGAAAGTATTGACATAAAAATCACGGTGAATATCGTTACAACTAAAATTCTGAACGCTATAAACAGGGTATTTTTTCATAACAAATGTCTTTATTGTGCTATAAGTAGCGAAGATATAAAAAAGGTTTCAATAGAATCTAAAATACCTTTGTATAAATAAAAAACAACAAAATCATGTCAAGTACACTAGTCCATATTTTGAAAAATGAATGTCCGAATTGTCATAAAGGAAAAGTATTCAAAGACAAAAACATATTCCTAAATATCGGTTTTCCAAAAATGAATGAATACTGCGGTCATTGTAATTATAAGTTCCAAAAAGAGCCAGGCTACTTTTTTGGCGCGATGTATGTAAATTACGGACTGACGGTTGCGCAAGGAATTGCTACTTACTGTATTGCACAATTTTTCTTTGAAAAGACATTTGATCTGAGAATTATTCCCATCATTGCGGTTGTAATTACTTCTTTATCATTTTTCAACCTTCGTTTTTCCAGATTATTATGGATTTATATGTTTAAGGACTATACAAGCTAAAAAAATGTTATTTTTGCCTTTCAATTGAAACTAATTTTCAATTCCAAAAAAATTCAATCTTTAAATTAGACAAATGAAAGCATACGTATTTCCAGGTCAGGGTGCACAGTTTACAGGAATGGGCAAAGACTTATATGAAACATCGGCTTTAGCCAAAGAATTATTCGAAAAAGCTAATGAAATTTTAGGTTTCAGAATTACAGATATCATGTTTGAAGGTACTGCCGAAGAACTAAAAGAAACAAAAGTAACACAACCTGCCGTTTTTTTACACTCGGTTATTTTAGCCAAAACTTTAGGCGAAGATTTTAAACCCGAAATGGTTGCAGGACATTCTTTAGGAGAATTTTCTGCATTGGTAGCTAATGGAACATTATCTTTTGAAGATGGACTGAAATTAGTTTCTCAACGTGCTCTTGCGATGCAAAAAGCATGCGAAATTACACCTTCTACAATGGCTGCCGTTTTAGGTTTAGCGGATCATGTTGTTGAAGAAGTTTGCGCTTCTATTGACGGTGTTGTCGTAGCTGCAAATTACAACTGCCCTGGGCAATTAGTAATCTCAGGAGAAACCACGGCTGTTGAAAAAGCTTGTGAAGCAATGAAAGCTGCGGGAGCAAAACGTGCTTTGATTTTACCTGTTGGAGGAGCATTCCACTCACCAATGATGGAACCAGCAAGAGAAGAATTAGCTGCAGCAATTGAAGCCACAACATTCGCAACACCTATTTGTCCGGTATATCAAAACGTAACAGCTAGCGCTGTTTCTGATGCCAATGAAATCAAAAAGAACCTGATCATTCAATTGACTGCTCCTGTAAAATGGACACAATCGGTACAACAAATGATCGCTGACGGTGCTACTTTATTTACTGAAGTTGGACCAGGAAAAGTATTAGCCGGTTTAATTACTAAAATTGACAAAGAAGCAGTTACTGCTAATGCTTAATTTTTAGTTTTCAGCTTAAAATAAAAATCAAAAAATCCCAAATGAATTTGATCATTTGGGATTTTATATTTCTATAGATTTTTTGCTTCAATACAATAATTATTCAGGATACCTGTAATCAAATAATTTTGCTTACTCTTTTCAAAAAAAACATACCAAGTTGTACGAGAATTAGTTTTACAAAAAATATAATTAGAACCTAAATGTCGAAGCATTGTTGGCGTTTTCTTATTCGGAAAACTTGAAATCCCAGAAACAATAAAAGCGACAATTTCATCCACATATTTCTGTGCAGACTGAGGAAAACCAAATGATCAAAATACTCAAGAACATTGTTCTCAAAAATTATTTTTCCCAAGGATATGCTTTTATTCTCTTAAACATTTCCTTTTTAAATTCCTCTGGAGTCAACCCGTTTGCAAACTCGGCATCAAAATCAAAAGTATCTCTGTCTATTCCTTCAAATTCTGGTTTTAGAACTTCATATTCTACTGCTGGTTCTTCGACTTTATTGTCCTTTATTTGTTTTTTCTTCGCATTCATAATAAAAAATTTCACCTAACCCATTTATACCAAATCAAGATATACCAACTTATCGATTAATCAATTGGAAATTTATATTTCTACAGATTTTTTGCTTCAATACAATAATTATTCAGGATACCTGTGATCAAATAATTTTGCTTACTCTTTTCAAAAAAAAACATACCAAGTTGTACGAGAATTAGTTTTACAAAAAATATAATCAGAACCTAAATACCGAAGCATTGTTGGCGTTTTCTTATGTAGACCCTTTTGTATTTTTTCCGGAACAGCATCGTAGATATTAGAAACATATCTTTCTGCTGCATCTACAGAGCCGAAATACTCTTTTTCATACAACGTAACAACTAAATTATCAAGATATCGAATAACGCCTCGTGTAAAAACAAATTCTATTTTCCCCACCACTCTCTAATTCCCCTAATTGATTCTGCCTTTGCTTCCTCCGGAGTCAACCCGTTTGCAAACTCAGCATCAAAATCAAAAGTTGTTCTGTCTATTCCTTTAAAATCGGTTTTCTGAACTTCATATTCTACTGTCGGTTCTTCAACTTTATTGTCTTTTATTTGTTTTTTCTTCGCATTCATGATCTCTTTTTTTATTCCAATAAATTTACAACAAACTAATCGGTCCAAAAGATTCCAATTTATAAATGTGTGGTTTTAATCTCTATTTGTTATTGACCGTAGAGACGCACTGCAGTGCGTCTCTACAAATGCGTCTCTACAAATGCGTCTCTACAGATGCAGTGCGTCTCTACAAATGTGGCGAAGATGCACTGCGGTGCATCTTCTACGAATTCGGCGTGTCTTCTATCCGTATTCCTTTTTTATTTTATGTGATTTTCTTTCTTCTTATAATTAATAATAAATACACCTAAAATAATAAGCACTGTAGCGATGATAAAGTCAACTGTAATTTTTTCATCTAAAATCAACCAACCCAGAAAAACAGCTATAATTGTGTTGATGTAAGACAAAATAGAAACTTGTACAGCTGTAACACGTTTTAAAGCATAATTATAACAGAGAAAAGCAATTACAGACCCAAAAACAGACAGATATAAAGAAGCAAAAATACTTCTTGAACTCCACAAACTTATATCTGGATTTGGTGAAAAAATAAAAGCTAAAACCAATTGTATACAAGAAGCCATCGTAAACTGATAAAACAAATTGAGTGCAATATTACCCGATTTATAAGCATGCGTTTTGGTATAAATCGTTCCGGCTGCCCATGCTAAAATTGCCAACCCCATAAACAGCACTCCGATTTTATAATCTGCATCCAAAAACGACCCGAGCCCCTCTTTGAATATAAAAACAACTCCTGAAAATCCAATTATAACCCCAACGAAGCCTTTTAAACTTGCTTTTTGTAATCCAAACAAAATACTACCTATAAAAATAAGTATTGGAGACATGGCACTAATCACAGACGCTAGTCCGCTGGGTAAAGTCTGTTCGGCAACGGTTGTAAATCCGTTCGCAATTACAATCATTAAAATAGACGGAACCAGTTGGTGTTTTAAATTTTTCCAGCCAATCCATTTCAGTTCTTTTTTAAACAATAAAACGGTCATAATCATCAGTCCCGCCAATCCTTGACGAATAGAGGTTACAAACCAGGGCGGGATTGTTTCTACAGCAACCCTAATTCCTAAAAATGTGGTGCCCCAAACAACTCCAACCGTTGCTAAGGCAAAAATTAACTTATAATCTAAATTTTGTTTCATGTAATTAAATGCCTTTTTTTTAAATAAAAAAAATCCCAAATTACACTTCGATAATTTGGGATTTTTCAATGTAGATGCACTGCAGTGCATTTTTACACCATTATGATCGTACTTTTTGTTCCCATTTCCAGGCGCTTGCCATGGCTTCATCTAACGTTAACTGTGCTTTCCATCCCAAAACATTATTTGCCTTGTCTGTATTTGCATAAGCCTCTGTGATATCGCCCTCGCGGCGTGGCATAATTTTATAAGGTAATTTTTTATCACTGACTTTTTCAAAGCTATTAATCACTTCAAGGACAGAACTTCCTTTTCCTGTTCCTAAATTAAAAGTCTCTACTTTAGACAGATTCTTTTTATTGAATAAACGCTGTAAAGCAATAACGTGTGCTTTTGCCAAATCAACCACGTGAATATAATCCCGAACCGCCGTTCCGTCCGTCGTTGGATAATCATCTCCAAAAACAGATAACTCCTGACGCAATCCGATACCGGTTTGTGTGATAAAAGGCACTAAATTCTGAGGAACTCCAATTGGTAACTCTCCAATCTCTGTCGAAGCATGAGCTCCAACCGGATTAAAATAGCGCAACAGAATAGCACTGATATTCGTTACTTTAGCCGTATCTGTTATGATTTCTTCTCCTATTTGCTTGGTATTTCCATAAGGAGACATTGCGGTTTGGACAGGAGCATCTTCTGTAATCGGCATTTTTTCGGCTTGACCGTAAACCGTACAAGAAGAACTAAAAATAAAACTGGCCTCCGGTTTTTGTTCCAATTGTTGTAACAAATACACCAAAGTGCTGATATTGTTTTCGTAGTACAAAAGTGGATTTTCAACACTCTCGCCCACTGCCTTTGAAGCCGCAAAATGAATAACCCCAGTAACGTCATTGTGTTTTTTAAAGAAATCCTGGACTTTGGACTTCTCCCGTAAATCTATTTTTTCAAACAGCGGAAGTTTTCCCGTAATTTTCTCAATTCCTTTTAAAACATCTTCTGAAGAATTAGAAAGATCATCAATTATTACAACTTCAAAGCCTTCATTTTGCAATTCGACTACTGTATGTGATCCGATAAATCCTAAACCTCCCGTTACTAATACTTTCATTTTGTGGTTATTTTATATGGCTAATAATTAAGTTTACTCTATTTCAAAAATTCAATAACACTATCTGTAATAAATTTAATCTGTTCGTCATCTAATTCCGTATGCATCGGTAAAGCGATTACTTCCTGCACTAATTGATTGGTAACAGGAAACTGCTCTTCTTTATAACGAACATCAACATACGCTTTTTGTGAATGCAAAGGAATTGGGTAGTAAATCGCACAAGGAATCCCTTTGTCCAACAAATGTTGCATTAAACCATTACGGTCCGCATCAATAACTCTTAAAACATACTGATGAAAAACGTGATCGTTTTGATCCGCATCAAATTCCGGAGTTATAATATTTTTATTCCCTGCAAAAGCAGCGTTATATTTTGTTGCAGCCAAACGACGTGCTGTATTATATTCGTCCAATAAAGGTAATTTCGCATTTAAAACAGCGGCTTGGATACTGTCTAAACGTGAATTCACACCCACAACATCGTGGTGGTAACGCTCGTACATTCCGTGATTTACGATTCCGCGGATAATGTGAGCCAATTTATCATCGTTTGTAAAAATCGCTCCACCATCTCCGTAACAACCTAAATTTTTAGACGGGAAAAATGAAGTAGCAGCCACATGACCAATTACTCCAACTTTGCTTTTTACTCCTGACTTAGAAATATAATCCGCTCCAATTGCTTGCGCATTGTCTTCGATTACATACAAATTGTGCTCAGCAGCAATTTCCATGATCGCATCCATATTAGCAGCACGTCCGAATAAATGTACCGGAACAATTGCTTTTGTTTTTGGAGTAATTGCATTTTTAAGCGCTTCGATATCAATGTTCATATTATTCATATCAACATCAACCAAAACCGGAGTCAATTGCAACAAAGCAATCACCTCAACTGTAGCAGCAAAGGTAAAATCTGCTGTAATAACCTCATCACCTGGCTTAAGATCTAATCCCATCATAGCAATTTGCAAGGCATCTGTTCCGTTTGCGCAAGGAATTACATGTTTTGCACCTAAATAGTCTTCCAGGTTTTTTTGAAACTGATGAACTAATGGTCCGTTTATATAAGTATTTGTATCTAAAACTTCTTGAATCGAAGCATCAACTGTAGTTTTTATTTTCTCGTATTGACTCTTTAAGTCAACCATTTGAATTTTTTTCATTTATCTTTCTTTATTTTAAAACTTAAGATTTGTTTTTGGAATTCAATCTTCAAAACGAAGAACAAAAATAGTTATTTAATACCTTCAAACAATGAAAAATAATGGAAAGAAACGTATTTTAGCACCAAAATTACACACATGCTTTTTCTATACAATTTAGTCGTTTATCTTGCTACGTTTTTTCTGAAAATTGTTTCCTTATTTAGTCCGAAAATTAAGCTTTTTACAGAGGGAAGAAAAAACGTCTTCACGATATTGGAAGAAAAGATAAAACCCACAGACAGAACAATTTGGTTTCACGCTGCCTCACTTGGAGAGTACGAACAAGGCCTTCCTGTTATTGAAAAAATCAAAGAAAAATACCCTTCGCATAAAATCATTGTTACCTTCTTTTCCCCTTCCGGATACGAAGTGCGTAAAAATAACACAGTAGCAGATGTTACCCTATACCTGCCTTTAGACACCAAAAGCAACGCTAAACGTTTTTTAAAACTAGCACATCCCGAACTGGTATTTTTTATCAAATATGAATTCTGGCTTAATTACCTGAAAGAACTCAAAGAAAACAAAACACCTACTTATTTAGTTTCCGGAATTTTCAGAGACAGTCAGATGTTTTTTAAATGGTATGGAGGATTTTATCGCAAAGCCTTAAAAACATTTACTTACTTCTTTGTACAAAATCAAAGTTCAAAAGAAAAGATAGAAGCTCTTGGCTTCCACAATGTGATTGTTTCCGGTGACACTCGTTTTGACCGTGTGAATGCTATTTTAGAAAGAGACAACACCCTTGATTTTATTGAGAATTTCAAAAACAATCAAACCACAATTGTTATCGGAAGTTCATGGCCAAAAGACGAAGCCTTATTAGCCGAATACATCAATCAGGCTCCTGAAAATGTAAAATTCATTATTGCCCCACATAATATAAAAGCAGATCAGATCGCGAACCTCACGGCTCAAATCACGAAATCAACTGTCCTATATTCTGAAAAAGAAAACAGCGACCTATCTACTTACAATGTCTTTATTATTGACACAATAGGCCTATTGACCAAAATATATAGTTATGGAACGATTGCCTACGTAGGAGGCGGATTTGGAAACCCGGGTATTCATAACATTCTAGAACCGGCTACTTTTGGTATTCCAATTGTGATTGGTCCAAACTACGCTAATTTTGCGGAGGCTGTACAACTGGTAACACTTGGAGGTTGCACCGTTATCAACAACAAAGAGGAGCTAAAACAAAATCTGGATCGTTTGATCTCGGACGAAACCTATTATAAAGAAAAAGCACAAATCTGTAAGTCGTTTATTCAGGACAATAAAGGAGCTACAAACAGCGTTATGGAAATCGTTTCGTAACGACTCCGATTAACAAAAACTAAATTTTGAGTCGTAAATCATAAAAAATACTTTCAAAAAAGGGCATCAATCTATTTGGCGATTATTAAATAATCATCAAAAAGCAAAATAAACCACAATGAAGACCATAAAAAGCACCCTTTTTCTTATTGAATATGCAGCGATCGATAATTTACGCAAAATATACCACAATACAACACAATTTAACTATTTTGGCATATTTTTTGATAATTAAGATAATCGTGAGCGATGAAAATATTTTAAAAAAAAAATAAAAAAATATTTTACATATTAAAAAATTTATATCTTTGCCACGAATTAATAATTAACCTTTTATAATAAAGTAAGATGAAAAAAGTATTTTTAAGTTTAGCTGTTGTTGCTGTTTTAACTGTTGTATCTTGTAAAAAAGCTGACGCTGCAGCTACTGAAGCTGTAGATTCTACTGCTGTTGCTGTTGATTCTGCTGCTGCTGTAGTTGATTCTGCTGCTGCAACTGTTGATTCTGCTGCTGCAAAAGTTGATTCAGCTGCTGCAAAAGTTGAAGAAGCTGCTGCTCCTGCTAAAAAGTAATTCTAAATTACTCAAAAAATTAAAAAGCTATCTTTTAACAGATAGCTTTTTTTTATGCCCAAAAACCAAGGTTCTTGGAAATTCCAAAATTTTGAAATTCCAAATTCCAAATCTTGAATTCCAAGCTTCGCTTTGAATTTTAAAACAGAACAAGAACACCTTATAACAAAAAAGGATTAAAGACCGTATTAGATCTTTAATCCTTTTTTGTTATTATATATTTCTCAAATCACTATAGAGGAACCTACCTTTAAAAACACCCCTTCATTCAACCCAACACCACACCACTATTATTAACTATTTCCAATACAGGTCTACAAGCCCTATTTTCCAACAATCTTGTCATTTCGAGGCACGAGAAATCGCATCCAATATTCCACACAGTGCGCGCTCAGCGTGTGTGATTTCTCATTCTTCGAAATGACAAAAACAAGCCTTTAAAAAAAGTTTCAAAAATTGGAATTTGGAATTTAAGATTTGGAATTTTAATTCTCCATCATCTCTTCATCCAAAACTTCTTCCCCTTCCTCTTCGTCTTCAAAAATCGATTCACTTGATGAGAAGTCCAAAATCTCAGATCTTGAGCCGTACGTAACAATCTCCTTGATTCCTTTTTGTAAAAGCAATTCTGTCGTGTATTTACGACTTGTTGCAAAATGAAGCTCCCCTAACATCAATTTAAAAAAATACTTTCCTCCTGAGCCTTTAAATTTTAAAAACTTAGCCTGATCCATATTTGCTTTAAATTTCTCAATATCTTCTTCGCACTCAAACTTCAATTCATAACTCAAACTCG
Source organism: Flavobacterium sp. ABG (assembly GCF_001027725.1). Taxonomy (NCBI): domain Bacteria; kingdom Pseudomonadati; phylum Bacteroidota; class Flavobacteriia; order Flavobacteriales; family Flavobacteriaceae; genus Flavobacterium; species Flavobacterium sp. ABG. The sequence goes on along the minus strand of NZ_LEKS01000001.1, from coordinate 364,564 downwards.
TAAATATCACTTTTCCCTTTCTCGAAGTAAAAACAAATTTATACTCGTCGTTAAACCGCTTACTAATTACAAAGGCACCCATTTTTTGATTGTTGATTTTAGATTTTAGATTATTGATTGCTGACTTTGATTTTTGATTACCGAATTTAGATTACCGGATATACAAAAAATCACTTTATCATCTCACGTTTAAAAGACATGAGTTTAGACCATAAAAAAAGCCCCTTCAAAAGAAGAGGCTTTAGTACTCAGAGCGGGACTTGAACCCGCACGAACATTGCTGTTCACTGGATTTTAAGTCCAGCGTGTCTACCAATTTCACCATCCGAGCATTATATGGTTTTGAGCGAAAAACGGGGCTCGAACCCGCGACCTCGACCTTGGCAAGGTCGCGCTCTACCAACTGAGCTATTTTCGCATTTCACATTCTAATAAGAACCGCAATACTTGACTTGTTCTGTATTGCGGTTGCAAATTTAGGACATTTATTGAGTTATACAAGCGTTTTTTGAAAATATTTTTCACTTATTTTATAACTTTCTGATAACCTAATCTTTAAATATGAAATTATTTTTTCACTAACATTCTTTTAATCTCATTAAGCTTCATTAACGCTTCAACCGGTGTAATCGCATTGATATCAAGCCCCATAATTTCTTCTTTTATCTCTTCTAACAAAGGATCATCTAAATTAAAGAAACTCATTTGCATTTCTTCTTCTCCGGATTTGATTCCGTTTAAAGCATCACTGGAATGATTCTTCTCTAATTTCTTCAATAACTTCTGTGCTTTCAAAATAACAATTTGCGGCATTCCCGCCATTTTCGCTACATGAATACCAAAACTATGTGCGCTACCGCCTTTTACAAGCTTTCTAACAAAAAGAACGGTATCTTTTAATTCTTTTACTGCCACATTATAATTCTGAATCCTCGGCAATGATTCCGTCATTTCATTTAACTCGTGGTAATGCGTCGCAAATAACGTTTTTGGTCTTGCCGGATGCTCATGCAAAAACTCCGCAATAGCCCACGCAATAGAAATACCATCGTACGTACTGGTTCCTCTACCAATTTCATCAAGCAACACCAAACTACGATCTGAAATATTATTCAAAATAGAAGCCGTCTCATTCATCTCTACCATAAAAGTCGATTCCCCCATCGAAATATTATCCGATGCTCCTACTCTCGTAAAAATTTTATCCACGATCCCCATTCTCACACTGTCTGCCGGAACAAAACTTCCCATTTGAGCCAGCAATACAATTAAAGCCGTTTGTCTCAAAATAGCCGACTTACCAGACATATTGGGTCCGGTAATCATAATCAATTGTTGGGTTTCTCTGTCTAAGAAAACATCATTGGCTATATAAGGTGTTCCAACCGGTAATTGTTTCTCGATAACCGGGTGTCTACCGTTCTTAATTTCCAACTCAAAAGTCTCATCAATTTCAGGACATACATACTGATTCTCTATAGCAAGTTGCGTAAACGAACACAAACAATCTAATTGCGCCACCAGATAAGCATTCATCTGAACCGGCTTTATATAAGTCGAAATCCAGGAAACCAACTTCTCAAAAAGATCCGTTTCGATTTTATGAATTTTCTCTTCCGCACCTAAGATTTTTGTTTCGTACTCTTTTAATTCTTCGGTAATATAACGCTCTGCATTTACCAAGGTTTGTTTACGAATCCATTCTGCCGGCACTTTATCTTTATGTGTATTTCGAACTTCAATATAATATCCGAAAACATTATTGAATGAAATCTTCAACGAAGAAATTCCTGTTCGCTCTGATTCTCTTTTTTCAATACCTTCTAAATATTCTTTTCCGGAGGTTGAAATCGCTCTTAAATCATCTAATTCTTCACTGATGCCTTTTGCAATTACATTTCCTTTTGCCACGGCAACAGGCGCATCCTGGTTTAAAGTAGTTTTAATTTTTTCTCTTAACAAATCACAGGCATGCAGACTGTCTCCAATTACTTTTACCGCTTCCTGAGGACTATCAAGTGCCAAAGTTTTGATTGGAATAATAGCATCCAGCGATTCTTTAAGATACACAATCTCGCGCGGTGAAATTTTCCCTGTTGCTATTTTTGAAATCAAACGCTCCAAATCTGAAATCTGTTTGATTTGATATTGAATGTCTTGCAGGACTTCCTGATTTAATTTCAAATAAGAAACCACTTCATGACGGCCTTTTATTTTAGTACTATCTTTTAAAGGAAGTGCCAACCAACGTTTCAACAAACGTCCTCCCATTGGCGAAAGGGTTCTGTCAATAACATCCAGAAGCGTAACTGCATTTGGATTATAACTGTGGTATAATTCTAAATTTCGAATGGTAAAACGATCCATCCAAACATAAGCATCTTCTGCGATTCGTTGAATTGTTGTGATATGCTGTACGCGGTTGTGTTGTGTTTCCGACAAATAATACAACACCGCTCCCGAAGCAATAATCCCTTCTTTCAACTCTTCGATACCAAAACCTTTTAGTGAAGAGGTTTGAAAATGCTTGGTAAGGGTCTCTAAAGCATAATCTTCTTTATAAATCCAGTCTTCCAGATAAAAACTATGAAAAGTTTCTCCGAAAGCCTCCTTAAAATCATTTTTATTATTCTTTGGAACTAAAACCTCACTTGGACTAAAGTTCTGCAATAATTTATCAATGTACTCTGCATTTCCCTGCGCTGCTAAAAATTCACCAGTAGAAACATCCAGAAAAGAAACTCCGATACTGTTTTTAGCAAAATAAACAGAGGCCAAAAAGTTATTTGTTTTAGACTGTAAAACCTCATCGTTTAAAGAAACACCCGGAGTCACCAATTCGGTAACACCACGTTTCACGATTGTTTTAGTCATTTTAGGATCTTCCAACTGATCGCAAATTGCTACACGAAGTCCTGCCTTTACTAATTTTGGCAAATAGGTATTAATAGAATGGTGTGGAAACCCTGCCAAAGCCGTTTCGGTTTCAGAACCCGCACCTCTTTTTGTTAGTGTTATACCCAGAATTTTAGAAGCTCTGATGGCGTCTTCTCCAAAGGTTTCGTAGAAATCTCCTACTCTGAAAAGCAAACAGGCATCAGGATATTTTCTCTTGATTTCATTGTACTGTTTCATTAAGGGTGTTTCCTTCACCACTTTCTCTTTCGCTGCCAAATTATTGTATTTTAAATGAAAAAATTTATGACAGCGAATTTATGCTATTTTAAAGAAATATCGAAGAGCTTCAAAAATTAAAATATTTTAAGCTTTTTTTAAGCGCACATATAAGAATTTTATCTAGATTTGTTACTAATTAAATAAGACCCTAAAAAAGATGAAAAAAATAATTTTAATCGCAATGTTGACTGTAGTTGGAATTACAGCTTCTAACGCTCAAAGTACTAAGAAAAAAGCAGCTAAAGTTGAAGGAGCTGGAATGGCTTTCGAAACGGAAACAATTGACTACGGGACTATCGCTCACAATGCAGATGGAAAACGTGAGTTTGTTTTTGTAAACAACGGAAGTAAACCACTTATCATTACTAACACACAAGGATCTTGTGGTTGTACGGTACCAACTTCACCAAAAGAGCCAATCGCTCCGGGTGCAAAAGGTACTATCGGTGTAAAATACGCTACTGACAGAGTTGGTGCTTTTACAAAAACGGTAACGGTTACTTCTAATGCTGAAGGACAACCAACAAAAGTACTTACCATTAAAGGTACTGTTTTACCAGATCCGGTTAAAAGCTAATCTGAAAAACAATTTAAAATAATCGAAAAAGCTTCCTTATCTTTGGAGGCTTTTTTTATGACCTGAATGCAATGCAAATGAGAAAACTTGAAAATAGTGAACTAGACCGAAAATCAATTGAAGATTTTAAAGAATCCAAAAAAACACCACTGATTTTAGTATTGGATGATATTCGCAGTTTACACAATATAGGATCTGTATTCAGAACCGCTGATGCTTTTTTGATTGAAAAAATAATCCTGTGTGGTATTACCGCTACTCCTCCCAACAAAGAAATTCACAAAACCGCTCTTGGCGCTACCGAAACTGTAGCCTGGGAACATCATGAAAATGTACTGGAGGTTATTGAAAACTTAAAAAAAGAAAACGTACTGACACTTGCCATCGAACAAGTAGAAAGTTCTGTTTTTCTTCAGGATTTTGAAGTAAAGAAAGATCAAAAATACGCCTTGGTTTTCGGAAATGAAGTTTACGGAGTTGCTCAGGAAGCTGTTGCTCTTTGCGATGGCTGTATCGAAATTCCGCAATTGGGAACCAAACACTCTTTAAACATTTCTGTAAGTGCCGGAATTGTGGTCTGGGATTTGTTCCAAAAACTTAGCTGGCCAAAATAGATAATGTGGCAATTTGATAATTAGATAATGTGCCAATTTGGAAATGTGTCAATTTGATAATGTGTCAATTTGATAATGTGTTAATTGAAAATGTGTTAATTGGATAATTGCCATGTTTACCACGTTCAGAATAATTATCAACTTGACACATTATCTAATTTTAGATCTTCTTCCGAATTTCATCGAGAATAAAAAGGTAGTCTTCGTGTTTTTTTACAAAATCGCGGTCTGAGACATCAATAATCAGAACATTCAAATCTGTTTGTGATTTAATATAATCCAAGTAACCGGTGTTGATTTTATCTAAATATTCGGCCGAAATATTTTGCTCGTAATTTCGTCCGCGTCGTTTGATATTTTCCAGCAGTCGGCCTGTATTCTGATACAAATACACATACAGATCGGGCTTTTGCATTTCTTTGTAGATGATATCAAATAAGTTTCTGTACAAACGATATTCATCTTCAGCAAGTGTGATTTTGGCAAAAATCAGCGATTTAAAAATATGATAATCGGCTACCACAAAATCTTTAAACAAATCAAATTGAGCCAAATCATCTGATAGCTGCTGGTATCGGTCTGCCAGAAAAGACATCTCTAACGGAAAGGCATATCGATTTTGATCTTTATAAAACTTAGGTAAAAAAGGATTGTCTGCAAAACGTTCTAAAACGGTTTTAGCATTGAAATCTTCCGCTATTTTATGTGATAAAGTCGTTTTTCCTGCCCCGATATTGCCTTCAAAAGCAATATAATTAAACTTCTCAAGCGGAATATCTCCCAACGGGTTTTTCAAATCCTGAACAACAGTACAAACACTATCGTCCGGTGTAATTGCAATTAATTCGGATATGGTTTTCTGAAAAACAGGATGCTTCCAATCTAATTTCAAATCCTGCATGGGCAGCAATACAAATTTTCTGTTTTGCATTAACGGGTGCGGAATCTGAAGTTTTTCCGACTCAATAATTTCATCGTCAAAAACAATCAGATCAATGTCAATCGTACGGGCTTGATATCCTTCCTGATTTCCCCTGATTCGTCCCAATTGTTTTTCTACTTTCAGCACCTGATTAAGTACTTTCTGTGCAGAAGCATTGGTGTGCAAAATAAGAGCACAATTATAAAAAGCATCACTTTCAAAACCCCAGGCAGGTGTTTCATATAGCTTTGAAACCTGAATTATGGTCCCTACTTCCTGATGTATCAAACGAATACAATCTTCGATGTTTGCTAAACGATTTCCTTCGTTACTTCCTATAGATAATACGACCTGATGCTGTGATTTCATAATAAATGCAAATTAACTAAAACTATTTTAGAATTAACAATATATTTGTAAAACGAGTTCTCAATTTAATTCAGAACTTGTTTTTAAAACTTGTAACATATTGCCTCTTATCGCTACTTATTAAAAAAACATATTTATGAAATTTCTAGGAAATGTAATTGCCACTGTGATTGGTATTTTTGTATTCATTATGCTATTCTTTTTTGGAGTACTTCTAATTGGAGCTATTTTTGGAGGAAGCGAAACCGTTTCTGCCAAAGCTGATTCTGTTATCGAATTAGATCTGAGAAAAATCAGAAATGACTATGCCGGAAAATACAAAGACCCTTGGGTTACCGTTTTTTCAGACCAAAAAGATGTTGGTTTAAGTGATGTTATTAACGCCATTGAAGCCGCTGAAGCTGACGATAATATTAAAGGTATTTCAATCTTAAACGATCAATCTTCGTTGGGACTTGCGCAATGTAAAGATTTAAGGAATGCGCTTGAAAAATTTAAAAAGTCAGGTAAATTTGTTTGGGCTTATGCTAATACTTACTCTCAAAAAGAATATTATTTAAACTCCGTTGCCAATACGGTTTATCTAAACCCTGCGGGAGATTTAGATTTTAAAGGTCTTTCGTCTGAAATCATGTTTTTTAAAGATTTTCAAGACAAATCCGGTATTCATATGGAAGTGATACGCCACGGAAAATACAAAAGTGCTGTTGAACCCTTTTTAGAAAACAAAATGAGCGATGCTAACAGAGAGCAAGTAACCGCTCTTTTAAATTCGATCTGGTCAACGATTTCGAACGACATCTCAAAAAGCAGAAATATACCGGTAGCCAAACTAAATGAAATTGCAAACGGTCTCTTAGCAAGAACACCGGAAATGGCCAAAGCACAGCACTTAGTTGACATTGTCGCTTATGAGGATGTTTATCATAATGCCATCAAAAAAGCATTAAAAGTTGCTGATGATGAAGAGTACAACAAAATCTCGATCTTAGATTACACACAAAATAACATTACAACAGCTTTAGCGAATACCTCTAGTGATCAGATTGCTATTATTTACGCTCAAGGCGAAATTCAAAGCGGTGAAGGTGATGTTACAGTAATTGGTGAAGGATCCATGCGTCGTTCTTTGCAGGAAGCCCGAAAAAACAAAGACGTTAAAGCTATTGTTCTTAGAATTGACAGCCCGGGCGGAAGTGCTTTGACTTCTGATTTGATCTGGAGAGAAATTGAAATTACCAAAAAAGTAAAACCTATTGTAGTATCTATGGGTAATTACGCGGCATCCGGCGGATATTACATTGCTTGTAACGCAAATAAAATTTTTGCTGAGAGCAATACAATAACCGGTTCAATTGGAGTTTTTGGAGTATTACCCAATTTCACGCCCTTAGCAACTAAATTAGGGATTAATACTGAACAAGTAAAAACACACGAAAATTCAGCCAATTACAGTCCGTTTGTGCCATTAGACGAAAACTTTAAAGCCTTTACCTTAGAAGGTGTAGAAAACATCTATAAAACTTTTGTAACACGCGTAGCTGAGGGTAGAAAAATGACTTTTGCTCAGGTAGATGCAATCGCTCAGGGAAGAGTGTGGTCCGGTAGTGAGGCTATAAAAATTGGTCTGGTTGATCAAATTGGCGGACTAAACGCCGCTATTGCGGAAGCTGCTAAAATTGCTAAAATAAAATCATACAGCACACAGAATTATCCGGAGTACGAAAAATCATTTGATGATTTATTATCCGGTCTGCCTTTTGCAAAATCAAAAGAAGCTTTCATAAAAGAAGAAATTGGTGAGGAAAATTACAGGATTTTAGAACAGGTAAAAAGATTCCAAAAACAAAAAGGAGTTCAGGCTATGTTGCCTTACGGAATAAACATTCAATAAAAGAAACTTGTTGCGTCTATTTTTTTTCAACACATAGAATCAATAGTCTCAAAAAGACGTTTCACTTAAAATAAATCACATAGACTATTCGAAAAAGAAAGCTGATTTTCCTGAAACATTTCCGAGCATTACTTTCGAATCTATGTTTCTATATATTAAACAGCACTAATTCTATTTTTTGCAAACAAGTTCAAAAAGAATAAAAATCAACACAACCCGTCTGAGACAAACTCAGGCGGGTTGTTTATTTTAATTAACCAAAAGTTAATTTCTACTTAACATCTTTAACCTGTCATCTTATCTATTTTAGCCGAAAATTACAGCATCCCAGTAAGATCAAAATCAGCCCTTGATAAAGTATTAAAAACATAGAAAATTAATTTATTTTTTTTTGATAGCTTGCCTTAATCGAAATTCGATCGACGGCAGGCTATTGTTTTTTATGAAAATTTTCAAATAAACTCAAGTATAAAAGTCTATTTTTGCAAGTATAGTACATCTCAAATCAGAATCGTAAACCTCAAACTTACAATTAATTATGTTGAAGAAAATTTTAAAAATCTCAGCCATTGTCCTCGTGGTATTTATTGCCGCCTTATTCGCCATTCCCTACTTTTTTAAAGATCAGATTAAAGCAAAAATCTCCGAAGCTATTAACGAAAGTGTAGACGCCAAAGTAAGTTTTGCAGATGCTGATTTAAGTTTGTTCCGAAACTTTCCGAATGCCACTGTTGGAATTGATAAATTAGTTATCATCAACAAAGCCCCTTTTGAAGGAGATACTTTGGTATCGTTAGGTAAATTAAATCTAAAGATGAGCATTAAAGAACTTTTCAAAGGAAAAGAGGAACCTTTAAACATCGAGGGAATTAGTTCTGAAAATGGTTTAATCAATATTATTTTTAACAAAGACGGAGTCGGGAACTTTGATATTGCTTTAAAAAACAAAGAAAAAACAGAAAAAACAGAAGCCGGAAAACCTCTTGCTTTAAAAATTCAAAACTACAAAATCGAGAATTTTACTTTTCGATACATTGATCAGGGTTCTAAGATTAAAATGGTAATTGACAGTTTAAATCACGAAGGAACTGGTGACTTCACCAACTCAAAACTGGATTTGACTACCAAATCTACTGCAAAAGTTTCTTTAGACATGGATAAAACCAATTTCATGAATAAAGTATCTCTGACTTTAGATGCTGTTCTTGGCATTGACTTAGAGAAAAGCAAATACACTTTTAAAGAAAACAAAGCTTTAATTAACCAATTGCCACTGGAATTTGACGGATTCATTCAAATGGTTGAAGCAGGTCAGATTTATGATTTAAAATTTAAAACACCTACTTCTTCCTTTACGAACTTCTTAGGATTAATTCCTTCTGCCTATGCCGCTGGTTTAGACGGTGTAAAAACTACGGGAGACTTTACTGTAGCTGGTTTTGCAAAAGGAGAATTAACCGAGACAACGGTACCAAAATTCAATATTGCAATTGCTTCAAACAATGCTTCTTTTCAATATCCGAACTTGCCAAAATCGGTTCAGAATATTGTAATTGACACCAAAATCATCAATGAAACAGGGATCTTAAATGACACTTATGTTAATTTAGACAAACTTTCTTTTAGAATTGACCAGGATGTTTTTAGCGCAAAAGCCAATATTAAAAACATAACAGTAAATCCGATTGTAGATGCAGCTTTAAAAGGAACAATCAACTTAGCCAATCTTTCAAAAGCCTATCCAATCAAATTAGACAAACCTTTGGCCGGTATTTTAAAAGCAGATGTAACTACCAATTTTGATATGGCTTCTGTAGAGAAAAGCCAGTATCAAAACATCAAAAATGCAGGAACAATGCGTTTATCCGGTTTTAAGTATACGGATGAGAACAACAAATCAATGAACATCAGTACGGCTTTGGTCGAATTTAATCCAAGTAAAATCAACCTTAAGCAATTTGATGCTACTACAGGAAAAAGCGATATCAGCATCAACGGAGTTCTGGAAAACTTCTATGGTTTTATGTTCAAAAAACAAGAACTTAGAGGAAACTTCAACATGAGTTCTAACCAACTTGCTGTTGATGATTTCATGACTTCGGGCGAGCCGGCAACAGCCACAACGCAAGCAAAACCTACCGAAGCGATGAAGATTCCCGCGTTTTTAAATTGTACCCTAAACGCAAAAGCAACTACCGTTTTATACGATAATTTAAAACTAAAAGATGTTTCGGGAAGATTGATTGTTAAAGATGAAAAAGCAACTTTAGAGAACTTTAAAACGTCTATTTTTGGAGGAACAATTGGCTTAAACGGAGCGGTTTCTACCAAATCTAAAGTACCTACTTTTGACATGAATTTAGGTTTTAATCAAGTAGATATTGCTCAGACTTTTACGCAATTGGACATGATGAAAAAAATTGCTCCTCTGGCAGGAATCATCAACGGAAAATTAAATTCTACGATTAAACTAAACGGAAATTTAGATGCCAAAGAATTAACTCCGGACTTAAAATCAATTTCGGGAGATTTACTGGGGCAGTTGCTTTCGAGTACGCTAAATGCTAAAAATTCTACGGTATTAAATTCCTTAACTTCAAACATCAAATTCCTTGACGCAAGCAAATTGAATTTAAATGATTTGAAAATGGCTTTGACTTTTGAAAACGGAAAAGTAAATGTAAAACCATTTGACATTAAATACCAGGATATCAAAATCACAGTTGGAGGAACACACGGTTTTGACCAAACTATGAATTACAATCTAAAATTAGATGTTCCGGCCAAATATTTAGGAAGTGAAGCAAACGCATTGATCGCTAAAATGTCTCCTGCAGATGCTGCGAAACTGGATAATATTCCTGTGAATGCCATGATTACCGGTAATTTCTCTAATCCGAAGGTAACAACCGACATGAAAAGCGCCGTGACCAGTTTGACAACTCAATTAGTGAATCAACAGAAAGACAAACTAACCCAAAAAGGCACATCAGCTCTTACGGATTTGATTAATAAAAACACAAAATCTAAAGATACAACGAAAGCTGCGGCAACTGAAAAAGAGAAAAAGACTCAGGAAGTCACCAAAAAAGCAGGCGACTTGTTGAACGGTTTGTTTAAGAAGAAAAACTAAATAACAAAAAAAGGTCAATCTCGCGATTGACCTTTTTTTATGCTTAAACCGCTTTTGAATAAGCTTTTAGCTTTCCGTTATTTAAAATTCCATTCAATATTTTAAAATAATCCTTTAGAGAACAAGTAGTAACATCAACTCCAATACTACTGTTGTCATAAGGCTCATATTTTTTAAGATCTGAGACCGAAAACAAACCTACTGTCGGGGTCTGAACCGAGCTTGCTAAATGCATCATACCACTATCGGCTCCTATAAAAACCGTTGCATTTGCTATTACTGCTCCAATCTTTCTAATGTCTTTACTATAAAATGATGGCGCTTCAAAACCAATCTGTGATACATTTTCGATTGGCAAGATTTCGATTATGGTATAGTCTGCGTATTGCTGTTTAAGCGTTTGGTAAAAATCCATCCACCAGTCTTGTGACAGACATTTTGTCCCGGTAGCATAGGTAAACAAACAAATTGTTTTTTTCGAACTACCGTCTACTATTTTCTTTAAAGTCTTTTTACCTTTTTTGAGTTCAGGCTGAGTTAATTTCAGATCTAAAGGCAGAATTATGCTGTTGCTTTTTGCTAATCCCAGTTTTGTTAGATAGTTCCTGAAATTATAAACGGGATACTTCGCAATATGTCCATAATCACTTTTTACATGCTGATGTTGCTGCTGATCACTTAAATCTCCGTAGAATTTATATTTTGCTCTTGAAAAAATGATCGCCAAACGTCCCGACGAAGAATTCTGATCTACATTGATCGCCATATCGTAGGGCTGTCTTCTTATCGAAATCCAGACTTTACAGTACTTCAGTAAACTTTTAAAAGGCTTTTTGGGTAAATGAATTGTTTTATGGACCGTATCGTAGTTTTTAAAAATAATTGGCGCCAGCGGTCCTTTTACAAATAAATCGATTTTACAATTTGGAAACATTTCCGAGACTTCCTGAACCAGTGGCGTAATCAATAAAAGATTTCCCAGTCGTGCATTGGGTCTGCAAATCAAAATTCGTTTTATTTCTGTTTTATCTACTAAAACAATATCTAAGTCTCTTTTTGATTTCCCAACATTCTTAGTCAGACTGTGCATTACGCGCCTTCTGAAAACATTTATGGCAGTTAAAACACTCATAACTATATAATTTACGTATTAGAAAAAACAGCTCTTTACTCAAGAAAAACAACCATAATTTGAAACTGTTCAAATCTAAATTGTTTTGTTCTCTAAAATAAAAATCTTCTAATAAGTAATTATTATAAAATTGTAATCAAATGTATCAACTTTTTCATGCTTTTTGCAGAAAAAACAGCACGTAAAACCAACAGAATAAACTAGTTAACCAAACAATAAAAAACTAAACTGCAATGGTTACAACATAGCCTTCTGAGCTTCGAACATTAAAAACAGTACCGTTTTCAAAGATCAGATACTGCCCTTTTATTCCCGTTAGTTTTCCTCGAAATGTAGGTGTTTTATCTAAATTTAGACTCGTTACTTTTGCCGGGAAATTTAAAACCGGATACTGTAATTCGTACAAATCATTCTTTTGACTGTAAAAATACTCGCGCGCTTCTTCCGGAATTAAACTTTCAACTTTTTCTTTCTCTTTAATCAAGTCAAAAGTCTGTGTTTCGTTCTGAAGCATTTTTCGCCAATTGGTTTTGTCTGTATAATGGCTTTTTAAAGCAACTTCGGTAATTCCGGCCAAATAACGATTCGGAACCTCAACAATTGCAATCGCCTGACTCGCTCCCTGATCAATCCAACGGGTTGGTACTTGCGTTTTACGCGTTACCCCAACCTTTATATCACTCGCTACCGCCAGGTATACAATATGAGGCTGCAATTGCACTTTTTGCTCGTATTCCAAATCACGATCTGCGATTCCTAAATGCGCTGTACTCAATTCAGGCCTCATAATCCAATCTCCAACAGCCGCACTTGAATAAAAGCATTCATAACAAAATCCCTGCCTGTAGATCTTTTTCTTTTTACCACAATTCAGACATTGATATCCCACAAAACTGACTTCAATTTCTTTATTCAATAATTGATTCATATTGAGAAAACTATCATCAAAAACCAAATAATATTGAATAGGGTTTCCGATTTCTGTTTGCATTTTTGTAAGTACGCCTTGATATGTCATTGGATTTTAGATTGCTGATTTTAGACTTTAGATTTACTTTTAAGGGCGGTGAATTCTGCCTTTTAAATTCAAATTTTGAATTAGATTCTTAACTCAAATAAATTGTATTTTGTAAAAAATACACTATTTTTGGTATGACGACAAAGTTAGTATTTGTATATCGATATTCAAATTTTAAATCTTCTGCTTTTTGATACTAAAACTCAAATCGGAAATTTAAAATCTAAAATCTAAAATTATCCATGCCCTTATCAATAATCAACTCGTTTGCATCTTGGGTTCTTAAGCAAAGAATTCATCAAATAGAGCTCTTTCTAAAATACCCGAATGAAGTTCAGGAAGAATTGTTACATAACTTATTGACTGCTTCTGAAAACACGATTATAGGAAAACAATATGAATTTTCGTCCATAAACTCGTATCAGACTTTTGCTGAGCGGGTGCCTATTGCTACTTACGAGGAATTGCAACCTCTAATTGAACGTACGCGTCAGGGAGAACAGGGTGTTTTTTGGGAAACACCAATCAAATGGTTTGCTAAGTCAAGCGGAACTACTAATGCCAAAAGTAAATTTATCCCCGTAAGTAATGAAGCTTTAGAAGATTGTCACTATAAAGGAAGTAAGGATTTACTTTGTCTGTACCTGAACAACAATGAAGATTCAGAATTGTTTTTGGGGAAAAGTCTTCGTCTGGGTGGAAGCTCTCAGATTTACGAGAACAACAATACTTTTTTTGGAGATCTTTCGGCCATTCTGATCGAAAACATGCCAATCTGGGCCGAATTTAGTAGTACTCCAAGTAACAAAACATCATTAATGACCGAATGGGAGGCTAAAATTGCAGCCATCATCAATGAAACCAAAAATGAAAATGTAACCAGCTTTGCCGGAGTTCCGTCGTGGATGTTGGTTCTGATGAATAAAGTTTTAGAAGATACAGGAAAAGGAAGTTTATTGGAGCTATGGCCCAACCTTGAAGTTTATTTTCACGGCGGTGTGAGCTTTTCTCCTTACAAAGAACAATACAAGAAAATCCTACCTAGCAAGGATTTCCAATATTACGAAATATACAATGCCTCAGAAGGCTTTTTTGCGATTCAGGATTTAAATAATTCGAGTGATTTATTATTGATGCTGGATTATGGAATTTTCTATGAATTTATCCCAATGGATACTTTCGGAACTCTAAACCAGAAAGTAATTCGCCTGGCTGACGTTGAATTAAATAAAAACTACGCTATTGTTATTACCACAAATTCGGGTCTATGGCGCTATTTAATTGGTGATACGGTTCGTTTTACTTCTTTAAACCCTTATAGAATCAGAGTTACCGGAAGAACCAAACATCACATCAATGTATTTGGTGAAGAATTAATGGTCGAAAATACCGATCAGGCCATTGCCAAAGCCTGTCAACTTACTCAAACAGAAGTAATCGATTATACGGTTGCCCCTATTTTCATGAAGGACAAAGAAAAAGGAGCACACGAATGGATGATCGAATTCAAGAAAAAACCGGCAGATGTAGGACTTTTCCAAAAAGTGCTGGATGAAACCTTGCAGACTTTAAACTCGGATTACGAAGCCAAACGCTACAACAACATGACCTTAAATCCTTTGGTAATTAATGTTGCCAGAGAAAATTTGTTTTACGACTGGCTAAAAGAAAGAGACAAATTGGGTGGTCAACATAAAATTCCGAGACTTTCGAATCAGAGAGATTATCTGGAACAATTGAAGGAAATGTCGTGATTTTTTTGAAATTCCAAATTTTTTAAATTCCAAATTCCAAATCTGGGGTAGAACTTTGGGGATCTGGAATGATTGAAGGTGCTATAGTCTTTTTTGAAATTCCAAATCTGGGGTAGAGCTTTGGGGGTCTGGAATGATTGAAGGTACTATAGTTTTTTTTGAAATTTCAATCTTTTGAAATTCCAAATTCCAAATCTGGGGTAAAACTTTGGGGATCTGGAATGATTGAAGGTGCTATAGTTTTTTTTTGCCACGAATTGCTCTAATTATCACAAATTAAAACCTGGTGTTCTATTCGCAGACTTAAAAAATCATAACTGTTGGACTGAAAAAATCCAACTGTCAGGCTGAGCGAAGTCGAAGCCCCTTTATCCCTTATAAGCCTTCGACTTCGCTCAGGGTGACACCTTAATGTTAAATCATATCAATGTACTTGTTATATGATTTAGTTTTTTTTTGCCGCGAATTACACTAATTTTCACAAATTAAAACCTGCTGTTCTATTCGCAAACTTAATGAATCCAACTGTCAGGCTCAATAACTCCCATTGTCAGGCTGAACGAAATCGAAGCCTACATCATATCAATATACCTGTCGTGATACCCTAACAGATACAAAACACCGTCAAGTCCTAAGCTTGAAATTGAGGTCGCGGCATTTTCTTTTACTTTTTGTTTGGCGTGAAAAGCGATTCCCAAACCGGCTAAGTTTAGCATCGGTAAGTCATTAGCACCGTCACCCACAGCTATTGTTTGGTTAATATGAATTCCTTCTTTATCGGCGATAGCTTTTAAATGCTCTGCTTTTTTCTGCCCGTCAATAATATCTCCTAAATATTTACCTGTTAGCTTACCGTTTATAATCTCTAACTGATTGGCATGAACGTAATCAATTCCTAACTCTTTTTGCAGGTATTCTCCAAAATAGGTGAATCCTCCGGAAAGGATTGCTGTTTTATATCCGTAGTATTTTAAGGCTTTCATCAGACGATGGGCTCCTTTTGTTATGGGTAATTTTTCTGCAACGGATCGTAATACATCTTCGCTCAGCCCTTCCAATAAAGCCATGCGTTGCTTGAAGCTATCGTTAAAATCAATTTCACCGTTCATGGCCTGTTCTGTAATTGCTCTTACCTGCTCGCCTACTCCGTTTAATTCGGCTAACTCATCAATTACTTCGGTCTGAATCAATGTCGAATCCATATCAAAACAAACCAGACGTCTGTTTCTTCTGTAAATATTGTCTTCCTGGAAAGAAATATCAACATCTAAAGTTCTTGAAATCTGCATAAAACTGGCCGTCATGACAATTTTATCTACAATTTCTCCGGTTACCGCTAATTGTATGCAAGAACGAGGATTTTCTTCTATTTCAATAATAGAAGTTCTGCCCGTTAGTCTTATAATGGAATCAATATTCAGATTTTGATCAGACAATATTTTAGTCACTGCGGCCAATTGTGAAGCGGCCAATTGCTCTCCTAAAATATTAATGATATAACGTTGTCTTGATTGCGATTTTACCCAGGTTTCGTAATCTTCAATAGAAATCGGAGTAAATTTTACTTTGATTTCCAGTTCGTAAGCTTTAAACAACAAATCTTTTAAAACAGGTCCGGAACTTGAGCCGGATTCAATTTCGAATAAAATTCCTAATGAAAGTGTATCATGAATATCGGCCTGACCTATATCTAAAATAACAGCATCATAAGTTGCCAATACCGCTGTTAAACCAGCTGTAACTCCCGGCTTATCATGACCGGAAACTTTTAATAAAATAATCTCTTTGCCTTCTGCTGCCATGTTTTCTTTATTGATTACGAAGCGACAAAAATCGGCAATCTATTGTTGATAAAAAAGAATAATCATTGTTTTTTTAGACCTAAAAAACACAAATCAATGGCTATTTTTTAATTAATTTAACATTTAACACTAATTATTAAAATAAATATACTTTTGGTAACTTCAAACAAAAAATGACTCCATTTTGAGGAATCATTTTTTGGTCTTTTAAAGATAAAATAATTGCTTATCAGTCTTTATTTACTTGGCATATTTTCATCAAAATTTACCATCCAGCTAATGTCAAATTTGTCTTTGAACATTCCGAAATAAGCACCCCAAAATGTTTTTTCCATCGGCATATAAACCGCTCCGCCAGCTGATAATCCGTTAAAAATTCGATCTGCTTCTTCTGTACTTGCTACATTAATTGAAACGGAGAAATTTCCGCCAACCACTACATCTCCGGATTGTTCGCTGCTGTCACTTCCCATCAAAATAGTATCTCCAATTGGTAAAGAAACGTGCATGATTCTGTCTGCATCTTTTTCTGATGCACCTGTACATCCTTCTTCGCCTTCAGGCATATCTTTAAATTTTCCGATATATGGAAATTCTCCTCCAAAAACTGATTTATAAAATAGGAATGCTTCTTCGCAATTTCCATTAAATATTAAATAAGGGTTTACTGTTGCCATGATATTTTATTGTTTGTTGTTATTATTTATTGTCATTGATCATTTATTCTTATTCTGCTAATTCTTTTACTTTTTCCAGTCCTTTTGGAAAAGTCTCTTTGAAGTAATCCAGGTATTTTTCGACTACATCAACGTGAGCCACCAAATCAGTAAATTCGCCGTCAGCTGTTAATCGATACGTTTCCATGGCACCGCTCCATTTTTTTGTTTCCTCATCAATGGGCATTTCCTTAAAATCTTTTAGTTCACCTAAATGTTTAAAAGCCATATATTCGTTAGGAATCTTTGTTTCAATAATGCTATACATTCCTTCACCTCCGGGGGATAAAAAATGTATTGTATCTCCTTCGTTCCAGTTACTTATTGTAGAGGAACCTTCGCAGAAAACTTCAGTCCATTTCTTATAGGTTTCCTCCTCCCATAAAACTGACCATATTTTCTCTCGTGAAGCCTTTATTCTAATTGCAAATTCTAATCTTTCCATATCTAATTTTGTTGTGGTAGTTTACTAAAATCCATATATAAAACATTCCAGCGATGACCGTCTAAATCGGCAAAACCAAAACCATACATCCAACCCTGGTTTTCTGCCGGCGGAGCAAAAACAATCCCTCCGGCTGCTTTTACCTTTTCTGCTAATGCATCTACTTCCTCTTTGCTTTCGGCATCAATCGAAATCAGGATTTCTGAACTCGATTGTGTATCTGTAATTTTGTTCTGAGAAAAGCTCTCAAACAAGGCATCTTCAAAAAGCATTACTACAAAATTCTTTTCTCCAACCAACATACAAGTCGAGCTGGGCGTATCCTGTTGCTCATTAAAAGTAAACCCTACTTTCAAAAAAAAGGCTTTTGCTTTTGCTACATTCTTAACAGGCAGATTCAACCAAATTTGTTTTGTCATCTTTGTCCGTTTTAGGTTGCACTTTCTACATAACTTTTAAAACTATCCATAATAGCCTGCCAGCCTCCGCGTTGCATTTCTTCCGAATTTTCTGTCTCAGGGTCAAAACTTTCAACCACTTCTACTCCGTTTGGCGTTTGCTTAAAGCTAATCTCCACTTTACGTCCGTCTGCTATTACATAATTGATTGCTTCGTTTTGTTTAACCAAAGTATATTCTCCTTCAAAATCAAAACTCATACTGCCATCTTTTGCAGCCATAGTCGATTTGAATTTTCCGCCCTCTTGTACATCATTTTCAGCATAAGGGGTATGCCAGTCCGGCGAAGGTGTGTTCCATTTTGTAATGTGTTCCGGTAATGTCCAAAATTCCCAAACTTTACTTATCGGTGCGTCGATTGTATTCTTTACTGTAATCATAGTTGTTTAAGTTTATATTGTTAGTTAAAAATTTAATTTGAAGGAGCCTGACTTTCATCCATAAAGAAGATTTCCCAATGGTGTCCGTCCGGATCTAAAAAGGCTTTTTGATACATCCAACCATAGTCTTTTGCCTCCATATATTCTGTTCCTCCAGCTTTTACAACTGCTGCTATTATCTCATCTACTTTTTCACGACTGTCAACGGATAAAGCCGTCAAAAATTCCGTGCTCTTGGAGGTGTCACAAATTTGTTTATTAGTAAAGGTTTTGAAAAACTCCTCTAAGAGAAGCATGGCAAAAATATTTTCACCAATTTCCAAACAAGCTGCTTTATCATCTGTAAAGTTTAGATTGAATGTAAAACCCAATTCCGTAAAAAAATCCATGGACCGTTTTAAATCTTTTACAGGAAGATTTAAGAAAATTTCTGTTTTCATATTTATAAAATTACTAATTATTTAAGACAAATTTAGAATTTTAAACAATCCTTAAGAATACAATAAAAGTCATTTTTAGGGTCATATGAGACAATTTTTATACTTTTGTGTAGAGATTAACTTTCAAAAAGCAAAAAACCATGAGCAAAAAAATAGGTCTAATTGTACCGCATGACTATAAATTATTGAGCATTGCAGCGATTTTAGAAGTTTTTGAAACCACTAATAAATTGCATACCGGAATTGAAAAACCTTTTGAGATTATGGTCTTTCAATCTTCAGAACAGATCAATCAGGAACACTTATTTGGATATGAAGTACAACCAATAGAAACTTCTGAAGAACATCCGGAATTGATTTTGATTCCCGCTTTTACTACAGACAATATGAGTGAGGTGATTGCGAAGAACAAAAGTTTTATTCCGTGGTTACAAAAGCAACACAAAAAAGGAGCCGAATTGGCTAGTTTTTGTACCGGTGCGTTTTTGTTTGCCGCTTCAGGTTTATTAAATGAAAAACTGGCCACCACACATGTAGATGCCTGTAGTGCCTTTACTAAAGCATTTCCATTAGTCAAACTAAAATCAGAGGAAACTTTAACGGCAGATGGGAGTTTGTATACCAGTGGAGGCTCTACCTCAACCTTTCATTTATTGATTCTATTGGTTCAGAAATATTGCGGAAATGAGATTGCGGTTCAGATTGCCAAGATTTTCTCGATTGATTTAAACCGATACAAACAGAGTTATTTCAGCACATTTAGACCCAATCATTTGCATAATGACAGTCTGGTTGCCATGTTACAGCAAAAAATAGAGAATCAATACAGTACCATAGAAAAACTGGAAGAGATCACCAAAGATATTCCCACCAGCGCCCGAAACATGACACGTCGTTTTAAACTGGTTACAGGAATTCCGCCTATTGAATATTTACAGAATATAAGAGTAGAGAGTTCAAAGAAATACTTGGAGCAAACGCAGCTTTCAATCTCTGAAATTATTGAGAAAACAGGTTATAATGATCCTAAAGCGTTTAGAAAAGTGTTTTATAAAATGGTCGGCATGAAACCTATTGAATATCGCGACAAGTTTAGGGTGCAATAAATTACGCTTTTTGGAGTAAAAGGTAAAGTCGCAAAAAATTTTAAACCATATAAGTGATGTAAGAAAATATAAGTTTTGAATTAGATTAACTTATAACTCTCCTTGTGACAAATGTCTTGTAAACTTTGGGGCTATTTTTCTCGTAAAGTCGCAAAGAATTAAACCATATAAGTCATCGAAGAAAATATAAGCTTTAACTTAAGTGAACTTATAATTCTCTTTGTGAAAAATATCTTGTAAACATTGGAACTATTTTTCTCGCAAAGACGCAAAAAATTAAACCATATAAGTCATAGAAGAAAATATAAGTTTTAACTTAAGTGAACTTATAATTCTCTTTGTGAAAAATGTCTTGAAACATTGGAACTATTTTTCTTGCAAAGTCGCAAAAAATTAAACCATATAAGTCATAGAAGAAAATATAAGTTTTGAATTAGATTAACTTAAACTCTCCTTGTGACAAAGGTCTTGCAAGCATTGGAACTATTTCTCTCGCAAAGGCGCAAAGTCGCAAAAAATTAAACTATACAAGTCATTGAAGAAAATATAAGCATAGAATTAAATGAACTTACATCACTTATATGGTTTAAACCGCCCCTCATTAGCTTAACAACTGAAAGATCAATCTCATTTTTTTTTATTGTGTCGAGAATTAAAAAACCACTTTTCAGTCAAAAAAAAACACCTCAGATGAGGCGTTTTATAGTATTGTTTTACGAAGCAATTTCCATTCTCTTCAATAAATTTTTGCTTAGTGTATGTTCGGCGTACTCTCTGTCGATTGTCAGTGTTTTATCGTCTGAACTTGGCAATTCGTACATCGCATCGGTTAAGATTGCTTCACATAACGAACGCAATCCACGTGCTCCTAATTTGTATTCTAATGCTTTGTCAACAATAAAATCCAAAGCTTCATCCGTGATACTGAATTCAACTTCATCCATCAAAAATAACTTTTGATATTGTTTGATTAAGGCATTTTTAGGTTGTGTTAAGATTGCACGTAACGTTTCTCTGTCCAAAGGATCCATGTGCGTTAAAACCGGTAAACGACCGATAATCTCCGGAATCAATCCGAAATCTTTAATGTCTTTTGGAATAATATATTGCAACAAATTGTCTTTGTCGATATTGTCTACATTTTTAGAAGTTGAATATCCCACTGCCTGACGGTTTAAACGCTTTGAAATAATACGTTCTACTCCATCAAAAGCTCCTCCTGCAATAAACAGGATGTTTTGGGTATTTACTTCTACAAATTTCTGGTCCGGATGTTTACGACCTCCTTTTGGTGGTACATTTACAACTGTTCCTTCCAGCAATTTCAATAATGCTTGTTGTACACCTTCACCTGAAACGTCACGTGTTATAGATGGATTATCGCTCTTACGGGCGATTTTATCAATTTCATCAATAAATACGATTCCTCTTTCGGCTTTGGTTACATCATAATCAGCGGCTTGTAGCAAACGTGTCAAAATACTTTCAACATCTTCTCCTACATAACCTGCTTCTGTAAGTACCGTTGCATCAACAATAGCCAAAGGAACATCTAACATCTTAGCAATCGTTTTTGCCACCAATGTTTTTCCGGTTCCGGTCTGACCCACCATAATGATGTTACTTTTTTCGATCTCTACTTCGTCGTCTAATTGCTGTTGCATTAAACGTTTGTAGTGATTGTAAACCGCAACCGACATTACTTTTTTAGTCTGATCCTGACCAATTACATATTGATCCAAGAAAGCTCTAATTTCTTTTGGTTTCTTTAAGATTAAGTCCCCAACTAGTTTTGCACTTCCGCTTGATTTTAATTCTTCTAATACAATTCCGTGTGCCTGCTCAATACACTTATCACAGATATGTGCATTGATACCTGCAATCAATAAATTGGTTTCTGGCTTTTTTCTTCCACAAAACGAACATTCTAATACTACTTTTGCCATTTCTTATGTTTCAAGTTTCAAGTTTCAGGTTCCAAGTTAACAATAGCAACTTAAAACCTGAAACTTTAAACCAATTTTTATCCTCTTCTCAACACCTCATCAATCATTCCGTATTCCTTAGCTTCGTCTGCGATCATCCAGTAATCACGCTCGCTGTCTTTGTGTACTTTATCAAAAGTTTGTCCTGAATGTTGTGAGATGATGTTGTACAATTCATCTTTTAGTTTCAACATTTCACGTAAGTTGATTTCCATATCGGTAGCTACTCCTTGTGCTCCTCCTGATGGTTGGTGAATCATTACTCTTGAATGTGGTAAAGCGGAACGTTTTCCTGCTGCTCCTGCACATAGTAAAACGGCTCCCATAGAAGCTGCCATACCGGTACAAATTGTCGCTACGTCAGGTTTGATGTATTGCATGGTGTCGTAAATCCCTAATCCTGCGTAAACGCTTCCTCCCGGAGAATTTAAATAAATCTGAATGTCTTTTGATGCATCAGCACTTTCCAGGAAAAGTAATTGTGCCTGAACGATATTAGCGATCTGGTCGTCGATACCTGTTCCTAAAAAGATAATTCTGTCCATCATTAATCGGGAGAAAACATCTAATTGAGAAATATTCAACTGACGTTCTTCGATAATATATGGAGTCATATTGGTTGGGTTCATTGCCGCTACGATTTTATCATAGTACATGGCATTTACTCCTTGGTGCTTTGTAGCAAATTTTTTAAATTCTTTACCGTAGTTCATATGTATCTGTTCTAAGTTTAAGTTTATTTGATGTCTATTTTAATTTATCAAAGGTCATACCTTTTTATGAATAATGCCAATATGTCGTCTTTTCGTTTAAAATGTTTCAGGTTTCAGGTTTCAGGTTTCAGGTTCACGAACTTGAAACCTGAAACCTGAAACCTGAAACAAAAAAAAGAGCGTCAAAAGAAAATATCAATTGACGCTCAAATATACTTATTTTTTCAGAAATTATTCTCCGTATGATGCAGCAATAAATTCTTCGTAAGTTACTTCTTTAGTTGTTGGATTTGCTTTCTCTTTAAACAACTCTAACAATTTCTCTGCAACAACTTGCTCAGAAAGTCTTTTTACTTCCTCTTGGTTAGATAAAACTCTAGCCACGATTCCTTGTACTTCTTCGTCAGTTGGGTTTGTTTGACCAAATTGAGCCATTTGTTGTCTGATCGCGTTTGTTGTAAAAGCTTTCAAATCTTCAAATGTAATTTGGATATTACTTTGAGCCATTGCTTTTCCTTCAATCAATTGAAAACGCAATCCTTTTTCAGATCTCGCATATTCTACTTCAGCTTCTTCTGCAGAAAGTTTTTTCTCTCCAACAGTTTGCAACCATTTTTTAAGGAATTCTGACGGTAAATCAAACTTTGTGCTTTCGATAAGGAAATCCTGAACGTCTAACAATAATTTTTGATCTGCTTGTTGTGCAAATTGCGCTTCAGCATCTTCTTTGATTTTAGCTTTTAAGTCTTCTAATGAAGCTACTTTTCCTTCACCAAAAAGTTTATCAAATAAATCCTGGTTTAATTCTGCCAATTCAGCTCCGTTGATAGCTTCGATAGTAAAGTTTACTTCGATATCTAAACCGTGAACATTATCATGACCTACTTTTAGGTAGTCCATTAATTGGTGATCATCTTCGAATAAACCTTTTGTGCTTACTGCAACAACATCTCCTACTTTTTTACCGATAAATTTATCTCCGGCAGCTTTGTTGAAAGTAGCTACAGAAATGGTAGTTGTGTTATTGATTCCGTTTTCTTCGTTAGAAAAAGTTCCAGTTAAGTCAGAATCTGCAACAACAGCTTCTTGAGGAATTGCTTTTCCGAATTGTTTTTGGATACGCTCTACCTGACCGTCGATTAATTTAGCATCAGCTGTAACGATATATTTTACGATATCATTTTTAGCTTCTAAATTAATTTCGAAGTTTGGCACTAAACCAATTTCGTATTCGAAAGTTAACTCTTCAGCATCCCAATCGAAGTTTTCGTTTACTTTAGCAAGAGGAGTTCCTAATAGATTTAATCTTTCAGATTGTACAAAACGCTCTAAAGCTAAATCAACTACTTTTTGAATTTCTTCTTGTTTAATACCTTTTCCGTATTGTTTTTCAACAAGGTCTTTAGGTACTTGTCCTTTTCTAAAACCTTTTACAGTTGCTAAAGGCATTTTTTCGTTTATTCTTTTTTGCACCTGCCCTTTGTAGTCCATGT
Organism: Flavobacterium sp. ABG; assembly: GCF_001027725.1. Classification (NCBI taxonomy): domain Bacteria; kingdom Pseudomonadati; phylum Bacteroidota; class Flavobacteriia; order Flavobacteriales; family Flavobacteriaceae; genus Flavobacterium; species Flavobacterium sp. ABG. The sequence continues at coordinate 340,436 of NZ_LEKS01000001.1, read as the reverse complement.
GAACAACGTTCATCACAATCACTTCATTAACAGCGTCTATTGCTACTCTTTTAATATCCATCGTGTTCTTTAATTTACGTAATAAAATTGGGTTGCAAAATTATAAAATTTTTGCAACCCAACCAAGTTTTTAACCTATTGTATTTGAAGCCCTTTTTTATTCGGCTTTGATTTTAGTTTATTTATCGTCTCCTACAATTTTATAAGTAATAGATTGAAGAATAGACAATATAATACTGAAGAATAATGCGGTCCAGAAAGACTCCACTTTAAAACCTCCGACAATATTAGTGCACAGTAGAATAATAATGGCGTTAATCACCAGTAAAAACAAGCCCAACGTCACAATCGTAACAGGAAAAGTCAGGATGACCAATATTGGTTTTATAAAAAGATTCAGCAACCCTAAAACTACCGCAACAATTACAGCGGTGGTAAAACTGGCAACATGAACACCTGGTAAAAAGTGAGCGATCACCAAAACCAAGGCAGCGGTAACAAGAAGTCTGAGTAATAAGTTCATAATTGTATGGTTTAAAATTTATTTAAAAGTACTAAAATTTAATAATATAAGCCTTTGCTTAAAATTCCATTGATTGCTTTTTTTTCATGGATCACCAATCGCTCTTTTTCTGTATCAGAAATAGCATGGACTACTCCGGCATATTCCACGTTATCAAATCCTAAAATTTCATCAAAAATAAGCTTCACCCTTTCGACATGATAGTCAGAAGTAATCACAACAACCGTATTTAAGTGATGTTTAATCAATATCTTTTTTGCTAATACTGCATCTTCGACCGTATTGGCAGACAAGGCCGCTTCTAAGAAGTTTTCCGCACTAAGTCCATTCTCTGTTAAATAGTTCATCGCATAGTCTGCATGCGGATAAGGCGCTGTATTAAAATGCGCTCCAAAACCTCCTGTACAAATAATATAGTTATCCTTTGGTTCAAAAATATCCAAACAATAATCTAATCGGTCCAGCGCTATTTGCCCTAAATTTCCAAGTTCTGAATTTGGAGACCCCAGTACAATTAAAACTTTCATCCTTTAACTTTAATAACAGTAGTCGTCATCCTCAAAACTTACTCTTTTAAAAATGCCGTTGTCAGTTCAAAAAACAATTTTGGATTTTCGGCATGAAGCCAATGTCCCGCATTAGGTATAGTATCTAATTTTACATCCGGAAAATGCTGACGTATTTCCTCCATATCTTCGTCCTTAATATAACCGGAACTTCCTCCACGTATAAACAAGGTCGGTTTATCAAAAACCAAACCGTCTGCCAACGCTTTTCCTATAGCATCTAAGTTACCATTAAAAACAGCCAGATTAAAACGAAAGGCCAGTTGTCCGGGTTCCTGCCAATATAAATTTTTCATTAAAAACTGACGGGTTCCAAAATCCGGAACATATTGTGTCAAAATAGTTTCTACTTCATTTCTACTTGGCTTTACAGAAAAATCAACTGCATTTAACCCTGCCAAAATATCCTGATGGTGCTGGTTGTAAAATCTCGGACCAATATCAGCTACAATTAATTTATCTACTAATTCCGGATAAGTCGTCGCGAAAAGCATCGCTACTTTCCCTCCCATCGAATGTCCTAAAATATCAATTTTGCTTAATTGATTTGCATGGCAATATTCGAACACGTCCTTTGCCATCGCTTCATAGGTAAATTCATCGGAATGAAAACTGCGTCCATGATTTCGCAAATCCAAAACATGAACTTGAAAACCTGACTCTGCATATTGCGAAGCAAGCGTTTTCCAATTATCTGACATTCCTAAAAAACCATGCATGATAACGAAGGGTTTCCCTTCGCCTTCTATTTTTGAATAAAGCATAAAGTCTTATTTTAATTTTTGCAAATACATATTCACCACATTATCCAAACCAAGATAAAGCGCTTCTGAAATTAAAGCATGCCCAATAGACACCTCTAATAATCCCGGAATGTTTTGTTTGAAAAACTGAATATTATCCAAACTAAGGTCATGACCTGCATTAATCCCTAAACCTAATTCGTTGGCTAGTTTTGCCGCTTCAATGTAAGGATCAATTCCGTTTTTATTTCCTAAACCGTACTGATGTGCAAAAGCTTCTGTATACAATTCAATTCGGTCCGCTCCTGTTTTTTTGGCACCTTCAATTATTTCCAAAACCGGGTCAACAAAAATCGAAGTTCTGATTCCGTTGCGCTGAAATTCCTGAATAACCTCACTTAAATAAGATTCATTTTTTATAGTATCCCAACCGGCAGAAGAAGTAATGGCCCCAATTGCATCCGGAACTAAGGTAACTTGTGTTGGTTTACACTCTAAAACCAAATCAATAAAATTATGCTGTGGATTTCCTTCAATATTATATTCGGTATGTACAATGGCTTTTAAATCACGTGCATCCTGATAGCGAATATGACGCTCATCCGGACGTGGGTGAATCGTGATTCCTTGTCCTCCAAAATTCTGGATATCTGTCGCCACTTTTAATAAATCAGGAACATTTCCGCCACGGGCATTTCGCAACGTTGCAATTTTATTGATATTTACACTTAATTTTGTCATATAAATAGATAATTAATTCTAGTAACATTATATTTGTTACCACAAAAATACAAAGTAAAAGGTAGCAGTTTTTGCTATTTTTTGATTATTTTGCATCAAATATCCACAATTGATCTATGACAGAAATTACCAACTATATCACAAACGATTTTCGAGCAATCGACAGCCAGGAAACGATAGCGTCGGTTCAGGACTTTTTTGCTGACCTAAGTTTTTCCCATTTTCCGGTTTTAGAGAATGGTATTTACATTGGGAGCATCTCCTCTGATGATGTTGAAACTTTTGATACGGACAAAAAAACAATTGACTATAAATATACGTTTGAACGTTTTTTTGCGCGAAAATCAATGATTTGGTTGGATCTTTTAGAGGTTTTTGCTAAAAATCACACCAACACCGTTCCTGTTCTGGACGAAAACAACACCTATATCGGCTATTATGAAATGGAAGATATAATGAAGTTTTTTAAAGAAACTCCATTTTTAAAAGAACAAGGTGGCATCATTATCGTTCAAAAAGGACTTATAGATTACTCCATGAGTCAGATCACTCAGATTGTAGAAAGTAATAACGGTAAAATTCTGGGTTGTTTTATCTCTGAAGCCGATCTCGAAAATGTTCAGATCACTATAAAAATCGGATTGGGAGCCATGAATGAAATCATTCAGACTTTCAGAAGATACAATTACGAAATTATTTCAGAACATCAGGAAGACACCTATATCAACAGTTTAAAAGAACGTTCTGACTATCTGGACAAGTATCTTAATATTTAATTTAAAATATAACAAGCAGAAAATGAGTCAATCAGATCGTCCCCCAAGACATTGACACATCATCAAATTTTCTCATTATCTAAACAAAAAGAATGAAAGTAGCGATTTACGGACAATATTATCAAAACAGTACGGAACCGATCATAAAAGACATTTTCTTGTTCTTCAATTCGAACAACGTTGAAATGGTAATTGAAGAAAATTTTCTAAAAATGCTTTATGAAAAGCAACTTATTAATGCGGAGTACAACACCTTTTCTTCGACTACTTCTTTAGATGATAGCTTTGAAATGTTGATCAGCATTGGCGGTGACGGGACTATTTTGAGAGCAGCTACTCTAGTTCGGGATTCAGGCGTTCCAATCTTAGGAATAAATGCAGGAAGACTCGGTTTTCTGGCCACCGTACAAAAAGAAAAGATTGATAGTTTTTTACAGTTTGTAGTCGACAAAAACTACACGATCTCTGAGAGAACTTTATTAAGTCTGACTTGTGAGCCAAAAAATGATGCTATAGCCGAATTAAACTTTGCCATGAATGAGGTTACCATAAGCAGAAAGGACACCACCTCGATGATTACAGTTGAAACGCATTTGAACAATGAGTACCTGACCTCGTACTGGGCAGATGGTTTAATCATTTCTACACCAACAGGGTCTACAGGATATTCGTTAAGTTGCGGAGGACCATTATTAACGCCAGATGTCAAAAGTTTAGTGATTACCCCTATTGCCCCTCATAATTTAACGGCAAGACCTCTTGTAATTCCGGATGATACCGAGGTAAAACTTCGTGTTTCAGGCAGAGACGATCAATATTTAGTTTCACTGGATTCCAGAGTTGCTTCTGTAAAAAACGAATCCATTTTAACCATAAAAAAGACCAATTTTAAAATAAAAATGGTCGAAATCCCAGGTGAGACTTTCTTGAAAACCTTGAGAAACAAATTGCTTTGGGGAGAAGACAAAAGAAATTAATCTCTTTTCTGATTCACAAGTATACTATTGCAGTACTTTTTCCCGTTCTGCATGTAGCGAATCATCATTAAATGTCTAAAAATCATATCGTAAATTGAAAAAAAAGCACATTTTACTAAAGAAACTTTGATTCGTATTGATAATTATTATATTTGCACGCAATTCTGAATTAAATGAAGAAAATTTTTAATTTATTGTTCTGTTTTTTCCCCTTCTTAACACTAAGCGCTCAAATAAATGAGATTGGTGTTTTCCTGGGTGGAAGTAACTTTGTAGGAGACGTAGGAAAGACCACCTATATCGCTCCTGAAAAACCGGCTTTTGGTATACTATATAAATGGAACCGAAGCCCACGCCACTCCTACCGTTTCTCTTACACTCAGTCTACCGTAATAGGAAATGACCTTGATTCTAAAGAAACCGGAAGAAGCAACAGAGGTTATAAATTTAAAAACAACATAAAAGAACTGTCGGCTGGTCTGGAATTTAACTTTTTTGATTTTAATCTTCACGATTATCATCCTAAAGTTACACCGTATCTGTTTTCGGGATTGAGTTTCTTCAACTATGATGATTTGTATATCTCGGGTGGACAAACAAGAAAAATCAAAAATTCAAATTCGTTTGCAATACCTATTATATTAGGTATAAAATCGAATATAACGCCTCATCTGATTTTAGCAGCAGAAGCCGGAGTGCGTTATACCTTTACTGATAATATTGACGGAAGCAATCCCAGCAATGGAAATTTAGCTCCTTTACGTTTTGGAAATTTAAATAATAATGATTGGTATGTATTCTCAGGTGTTACTTTAACGTATACCTTTGGACAAAAACCTTGCTATTGCGCATATTAATACAATGAACTTACTAGACTCTATAGATCAAACAAACTTACCACAACATCTGGCCATTATTATGGACGGAAATGGGCGTTGGGCAAAACAACAAGGCTTTTTAAGAGCATTTGGTCACGAAAACGGAACAAAGTCTGTAAAAAAAACAATTACTACTTGTGCTACACTTGGCATTAAGTATTTAACCTTATATGCTTTTTCAACAGAAAACTGGAATCGTCCAAAACTCGAAGTGGAAGCTTTAATGAAAATTCTAATCAATTCTTTAAAAAAAGAGCTTGGTACTTTACAGGAAAATAACATTAAACTTAATGCTATTGGAAACCTTGATAAGTTACCAAAAAGTGCTCAAAAAGAACTTTTAGATGTAATTGACAAGACAAAAAACAACACCCGCCTTACTCTTACTCTGGCCTTAAGTTACGGATCACGAGAAGAATTGGTAAATACCGTTAGAATCATCAGTGATAAAGTTAAAAATAATATAATTTCAATAGACGCTATTGACGATTCAATTATAAATGAGCATCTTTACACGCAAAATTTACCTGACGTAGATTTATTAATACGAACAAGTGGAGAACATAGAATAAGTAATTTTTTGCTATGGCAAATCGCCTATGCAGAATTATATTTTACTAATGTCTTGTGGCCAGACTTTAAAGATCAAGATTTATATGAGGCTATTATTAGTTATCAAAAAAGAGAACGTAGATTTGGAAAAACCAGTGAACAAATTAAATAATTTTTTAGTGTTACAAAAAAGAATACAACTAGTCCTTACCCTGATTCTAATGGGTAGTTTTTCACAAATAAAAGCACAAGAAAGAGTTCCTTTTGATCAAGGAAAAAAGTACATTCTTGCTAAAGTCTCTGTCGTTGGTAAAATAAGCTTCAATGAACAAACAGTGGTTACTTTCTCTGGCCTTCAAAAAGGACAGGAAATAACGGTACCCGGAGAAGAAATCAGTGGCGCAATTAAAAAATTGGGCAAACTGGGACTTTTTGACGAAATTTCGTTTTATGTAAATAAAATCGAACAAGACAGTATCTATTTAGATCTGAATATTATTGAGCTTCCTAAGCTTAATGAGGTCAAATTTGTTGGTATCAAAAAGAATAAAGTAGAAGGTTTAATTAAAGATAACAATTTGACTAAAAACAAAATTGTTAATGAAAACCTTATCACCACTACCAAAAATTACATCGAAAACAAGTATAAAAAAGACGGTTTTTACACCACCAAAGTCACCATTACTACTACTCCCGATACCACTGCAGGAAATCAGGTAAATATGGTTGTGCGTGTAGATAAAGGCGACAAAGTAAAAATCAGCAGTATCGATTTTGAAGGGAACACCCAACTTAGCGATACTAAACTGAGAGCCGCTATGAAAGACACTAAACAAAAAAATGTCTTCCGCATTCTTAAATCTTCAAAATTTATACCTGAAAAATACAAGACCGACTTAGAAAAAGTTATTTCTACCTATAAAGAAAAAGGATACCGTGATGCACGTATTATTTATGACTCTGTTGCTTACAACAAAGAGAAAAATATGCTTGCCATTAAAATTAAAATGGAAGAAGGAAATAAATATTACTTCGGAAATATTAAATTTTTAGGAAATACGGTTTATCCTGACCACCTTTTGAATCGCTACTTAGGGATCAAAAAAGGAGAAACATATAACGGTGTTTTACTTGAAAAAAGGATCGCAGACAAAACAAAACCGGATGCCGAAGACATTACCAATTTGTACCAAAACAATGGATATTTGTTTTCAAACATTAATGCTGTAGAGGTAAAAACGGCTAATGATACAATCGATTTTGAGATCAGAATTACAGAAGGTCCAATCGCTTATTTTAATAAAATTACAGTTGTTGGAAACGACAAAACAAATGATCATGTTATTTACCGTGAATTAAGAACCAAACCAGGTGAAAAATACAGTAAAGAACAATTAGTAAGAACAATTCGTGAAATTGGACAATTAGGATTTTTTGATCCTGAGGCGATAGATCCAAAATTCAAGAATGTAGACGCAGGTGCCGGAACAGTAGACATCGAATACCATGTTGTTGAAAAAGGATCAAGCCAGGTTGAACTTCAAGGAGGTTATGGTGGAGGTGGTTTCATTGGAACCTTAGGACTTTCTTTTAATAATTTCTCAGCCAGAAATTTATTCAAGAAAGACTCTTACAAACCTTTACCAATGGGAGACGGGCAAAAAGTATCACTTCGTTTACAAGGAAGTACTTATTTCCAAACGTATAGTTTATCGTTCTCAGAACCATGGTTCGGTGGAAAAAAACCAGTACAGTTTAGTTCTTCTATCTCTTACAGTAAACAATTCTTAAACAATTTTGTGACAAGAGATGTAGATAAGAGCAAAAGTTTTAACATCTTAACGTTACAAGTTGGTCTTGCTAAAAGACTTACAGTGCCGGATGACTACTTCGTATTGTCACAATCTGTAAGTTACCAACACTATGACCTGAACAATTATAACACAGGATTGTTTACCTTTGGTAACGGAGCGTCAAGAAACCTTGCGTATACAATTGGAATTTCAAGAAGTAATAAAGGGGTCAATCCTATATTCCCTACTTATGGTTCGGAGTTTAGTATTTCTGCAAAAGTTACACCACCTTACTCTATGTTCAATGGTATTGATTATGGTGATCTGGGCAATCAAAAAGAATACAAAACACAATATACAGGAACATCTGGAAACGGAATAGATGGTAAACCTCTAAATACTGGTGATTACGTTAAGACTGAAGTAGTAAATGGAAATACTGGATTATCTAGTGTAGGTACAAATTACCAAAATGCAGATACTGACATTGCAAAAGTCGATCAGAAGAAATACAACTGGTTAGAATATTATAAAATTAAATTTAAAGCAGACTGGTATACTAAAGTGTACGGTAAATTAGTTTTAAGAACATTAACAGAATTTGGTTTCTTGGGTGCTTATAATCAAGAACGAGGTGTAGTACCTTTCGAACGTTTTTACATGGGAGGAGATGGAATGGCCAACTACTCTATGGACGGTAGAGAGACTATTGGATTAAGAGGATATAAAAACAATACGTTGACACCGATTATTGAAGATCCTAAAGATCCTAGATATGGACAGCAAATTGGAGCAACGATTTACAATAAGTTCTCTATGGAGCTTCGTTATCCAGTAACCTTAAAACCATCGGCCTCAATTTATGTTTTAACATTTATAGAAGCTGGAGCTGCTTATCCAACGTTTAAAGCTTACAACCCGTTCGATTTATATCGTTCTGCAGGTCTTGGTGTTCGTGTATTTATGCCGGCGTTTGGACTATTAGGTTTTGACTTCGGGTATGGTTTCGATGCTGCACCGGGAGCAATTAATAACAGACCAAATGGTTGGGAACCACACTTTATTATTGGTCAGCAATTTTAAGAAGATTATATTTGGTTAAAAATTTTCAAATAAAGTAATGTTATGAGAAGACAATTTTTATTTATATTTTTAGCCTTGATTGTAGCAAATACAAGTCAGGCACAGACAAGATCGACAAGGATTGGCTACATAGATATGGAGTATATCTTAGAAAATGTCTCTGATTACAAAGAAGCAAATGCACAATTAGAGCTAAAAGCTCAAAAATGGAAACAAGAAATTGAGACCAAAAAAACGGACATCAATAATCTCAAAGAAAGTCTTAAAGCTGAAAAAGCATTACTGACTAAAGAGCTTATCGATGAAAGAGAAACAGAGATTAAATTTCTGGAAACAGAAATGCTGGATTATCAGCAAAAGCAATTTGGAGCTGACGGAAATTTAATCCGACATAAGGCAGCTTTAGCAAAACCAATTCAGGATCAGGTTTTCACAGCCGTTCAGGATATTGCCGAAGCTAAAAATTATGATTTTGTTTTTGACAAGTCTTCTGATTTAACAATGCTTTTTAGCAATAAAAAGTTTGATATTAGCGATCAGGTTATCCGTATCTTAAACCGAACCGATAAGCGCGAACAATTGACTAAAAAACAATTGAAAGAACAAGAGAAAAAAGAAAATCTTGAAAACGCTATCGATGAGAATCCTGCCATGAAAGACAGACAAAAAGTTCTGGATGACCGAAAAGCAGCAAGAGAGAAATTAATTTTAGATCGAAAACTAGAGCAGGAAGCTAAAAAGAAAGAATACGAAGACAGAAGAAAAGCATTATTAGAAGAAAGAGAGGCTAGAAAAAATGGCACGGTTTCTGAACCAGCAAAAACAGACGCTACTAAAACAAGTCCGTCTACTGATAAACCTGCTGCCACGACAGAGCAAAAAACAACAACAGTTCAGCCAGCGGCAACAGAAAATAAAGCCGAAGAAAGACAAAAACTTTACGAGCAGCGTAAAAAAGAATTAGAAGAAAGAAAGAAGAAAATTTTAGAAGAAAGAGAAGCGGCCAAAAAAGCAAAAGAAGCCGCAGCACAGAAAACAAATACGACCAATAATTAATTAATATTTTAAAAATGATGAAACAAATCAAAACTTTACTAATCGCTGCTATGCTAATATTAGGAGCAAGTAACACAATGAACGCACAAGCTAAGGTAGCCCATGTTGATGTTAGCGAGATTATGTCGAAAATGCCTGCAATGCTTGACGCACAAAACCAACTACAAAAATTAAGTGGTACATATGATGCTGAATACAAAAAAATGGTTGACGAATATCAAGTAAAAATCAAAAAGTATGAGGCTGAAGCTGCAACAGTAACAGAAGCTGTAAACGGTGAGCGTTCTAAAGAAGTTCAAGACATGCAAAAAAGAATTGTTGATTACAGAGACAATGCACAAAAAGAACTACAACAAAAAGAAACTGATATCGTAAAACCATTAATGGAAAAAGTAAGAGCTTCTATTCAAAAAGTTGGAAAAGCTAAAGGTTTCCAATACGTATTAGACGGTTCTACTCTTTTATTAGCTGACGGTCCAAACGTTACAGCTGACGTTAAAAAAGACTTAGGATTCTAAGAAACACTTTCTTATTATAAAAAAACGGCTCTACTTTTTAAGTTGGAGCCGTTTTTTATTTTAGAGCAATGACCACAAGGGTTAAATTCCAAATTTTTGAAATTCCAAATTCCAAACCTAAAAGTTATGGAAAAGTAAAAATTGGGCTTGTGCATGTCATTTCGAGCGAAGTCGAGAAATCGCACAAGAAACTCCGTACAGTTTGTCATCCTGAGGAACGAAGGATCTTCGTTTGCTGAATCGATACCGTTGCGCTTCACTTTACGGAATTACTTGTGAAGATACTTCGTTCCTCAGTATGACAAAATTGTGGAAAATAGAAACGGAGCAGCTGGTGTGATTTCTCGACTTCGCTCGAAATGAACAAGTGACACAATACATTTTACAGATTTCAGTTTACTGACCCAGGGCTATCACAATTCTGTCATTTTCGAAGCACGAGAGATGACAAGATTGCCAAAATTAAATTGTAAAAGTATGTATAGACAAACAAAGCACTCCCAGACATTACACTGATACCCCTCTAATGTCCCCCTGAGCGAAGTCGAAGGGCTTTTAAACTTAATATACCTAAATTCCAGCATCCTGTTTCGCTTTAACCAACTACATCCATCACACCTTTTTATTCTTCCTTAAATCTTATTTTTATTTAAAATCCGGATTGTAGAGAAACGCAGAAATATGTAACTTTGCTTTATGACGAATAATAATCCTATAGGTGTTTTTGATTCCGGTATCGGAGGAACTTCCATTTGGAGTGCCATTCATGAACTACTTCCGAATGAAAGAACCATTTACTTAGCCGACAGTAAAAATGCGCCCTACGGTCAAAAAACCAAGGAAGAAATTGTAGCACTAAGCAAAAAGAATGTTGATTTTTTAATCGAAAACAATTGCAAACTAATTGTGGTTGCCTGCAATACTGCTACTACAAATGCTATTCGTGAACTTCGTGCAAGCTACAACATTCCTTTTATTGGAATTGAACCCGCTATAAAACCTGCCGCTACGAATTCGAAAACACAGGTTATTGGGATCCTCGCTACTCAAGGCACACTCAACAGTGAATTGTTTAACAAAACTGCCGAAATGTTTCAGAACACGACCATCATTGAACAAGTAGGTCATGGACTCGTTCAGCTTATTGAAGAGGGTAATCTTAATTCGCCAGAAATGACGCAATTATTAGAAACTTATCTGCAACCTATGATCGAGGCCAATATTGATTATTTGGTTTTAGGATGCAGTCATTATCCGTACTTAATTCCACAGATCAAAAAAATCCTGCCGGAACACATTCAGATCATAGATTCAGGGGAAGCTGTAGCACGTCAGACTCAAAATGTATTACGCGAAAAAGTAGGCTTTACAGCTGCAGAAAAAAGTGAACCTGTCTTTTATGTCAATTCAAATCCATCGGTTTTAAAATCGATCTTAAACAACAAATACGAGGTTATACAAAAGGATTTTTAAGAATAAATCCTTTTGTAAATTATTCTTCGTCTTTAAACCAACCGGAATACATAACATAATTGTTCGAAATGCGTTCGATTTCGCCGGCAAAATCAGACTGATCGATCTCTTTTACCTTTCTCGCCGGAACGCCTGCATAAATGCTTCCTGAAGTCACTACCGTATTTTGCGTTAAAACAGCACCGGCTGCTACTATAGAATTACTTTCGATCACACAATTATCCATAACGATAGCGCCCATTCCGATTAAAACATTGTCATGAACCGTACAGCCATGAACAATTGCATTATGACCTATTGAAACATTATTACCTATAATAGTCGGATGCTTTTGATAAGTGCAATGAATAACAGCTCCGTCCTGAATATTAACTTTATTTCCGATTTTAATATAGTGAACATCACCGCGAATAACAGCATTGAACCAAACGCTGCAAGAGTCTCCAAAAGTAACATCTCCGACAATAGTTGCATTTTCGGCTACATAACAATCCTCAGGAATTGCAGGTGATTTTCCGTTTACAGATTTAATTAACATAAAAAAGATTTTTAATTAATAGCAGGACAATTACAATCGTAACGCTCCTTTTTACAAAACAAATTGATTCCCAAAGTAATCTGGTGGTAACCACCAGTATCAAATTTCACATTACCGGTGACTTGAGAATAAGTATAGGCAAACATGAAATTTTTATAATTTATACCTATTATAGGTGTAATATATTGTAATTTCTGAGAAGCGACTCCACTTCCCGGGCTATATTCAGCTCCATCAAAACTTCTTCTATAGGACAATGCCGCCCACAAACTTCCAAAATCCATGTTTTTGTAAGCTTTTAAATTTAAATCAATTGATTTTTCTTTGGTCTTATCAAAGTATTGAAATAAAACAGAAGGTTCCCAGGTTACACTCTCTTTCTTACCAAAAACATACCCTACACTAAGCAACAACTTTCTCAGATTATCGCTTTCAAGATCACTGTACAATTGTCTTCTGGTCTCCAATAATCCCTGAACAGTAGCGTGAGCATAAAAATTCAGATAGTTATAAGAAGCTCCTACATCAACATTAAAATAAGAATCTTTTTGCACAGAACCGAAAATAATCGGATCAAAAGTTGTTCCGAATTGTGTTTCATCCAACTGATTCTGAATCAATCCTCCGCTAATTCCAAAAGAGAGCTGATTCAAATCGATTTCGTCTCTGGAGAACATGATATGATGTGCGTAGGTAAGCTTAAAACCTTTTTGAGAATGATATCCATTTTTATCATTAAAAACAATAATCCCGGCTCCGGATCGCTCTCCTATCCTGCCATTAAAACTTAATGTTTGCAAGGATGGGGCATCTTCCTGGCCAAACCATTGTTTTCTGGCGGTAAGTCTTATTTTAGCACAATTTGCCGCGCCAGCCATCGAAGGGTGGATTAAATAATAATTATCAGACAAGTAATCTGAATATACAGGGATTCCTTCTTGTGAATAAGAATAAAGAGAGGTAATCAAAAAAACAAATAATACTCTGATTCTAAATTCCATAAAGGCAACTTTGCTTAGATATACTTACAACTCTTCGCATTTTATACGATTAATTTGAAAAGAGTCTTAATTATTTTATTAAAAAACCAAATATAGGTATTAGTAGAAAATAACTTTACTAAATTTGCAAAAAAATAAAGCTCATGACAAAAATCACTATAAAAGAAACTCAAAATCCAACGATCTTAAAGTTCGAATTTGAAGATTTCATCACTCAGAATCAAAACTTTGAATTCAAAAATATCGATGACGCACAATCTTCGCCATTGGCGCAGCAATTGTTCTATCTTCCGTTTGTAAAAACAGTTTATATCTCAGGGAATTTTATTGCTATTGAAAGATACAGTATTGTAGAATGGGATGATGTAAAAGACGCTGTTGCAGAACAAATCGAGTCCTTTGTAGACAAAGGTGGTGTGATCATAAAAATTGAGGAAAGCAGTGCTAAAAAACAGCCTATTACAGTTTATGGCGAAACAACTCCAAATCCTGCGGCATTAAAATTCGTAGTTAGCAGAATGCTGACCCGAAATGCTGTTGAATACAAAAACATTGATCAGACTGCTTCTTCTCCATTGGCAAAGGAATTGTTTAAATTTCCTTATGTTAAAGAAGTTTTTATTGATGAAAATTATATTTCGGTAACTAAATATGACATCAATGACTGGCAGGAAATCACACTTGAAGTACGAACTTTCATCAAACAGTTTATTGAAAACGGAGGAACCGTTTTAGATGAAACATTAATCGAAGTGGCTACTAAAAACGACATCACTAAAGATGAAGCTTTTGACAAACTAGATGTTACTTCTCAGCAAATCATTAATATCCTGGAAGAATACGTAAAACCTGCAGTAGCAGCTGATGGTGGTAATATTGCGTTTGACTCTTATAATGAAAATGACAAAACGGTAAAAGTAATTTTACAAGGAGCCTGCAGTGGTTGTCCTTCCTCTACTTTTACATTAAAAAGCGGTATCGAAAATATGCTAAAAAGCATGTTAAACGATGAAGCGATTAAAGTAGAAGCTGTAAACGCATAAAACAAAAAAGCATAAAAACAGAAGCGCCTTCATCGAGGCGCTTTTTTTATTTTACCCTATCTCTCTAATTTTCAGTAAATTATTTCAATTATAATACTATAAATTCTGTAGAAATAATTAATATTGTAATATAAACCAATCAAAATCAGAAACTATGGGATTATCTTCGTTTTTCAAGAATTTATTTGGCACCGCCAAAGAATCAGCTACAGATTTGGCCAATCAGGCAGAAAGTACTTTTGAACAAGCTAAAGAAGCTGCTGCACCCTATATAGACCAAGCAGAGACTTTTGCTGAAGAAACACTGGCCAAAGCCAAAGAAGCTTCAGAACCGCTACTTAATACTGCTGCAGAATATGCCAGTCAGGCCAAAGAAACAGTGAGCGAATACGTTGAAAAAGCTTCTGACTCTATAGGTGAAGTCATTGATTCTGTAAAAGAAAAAGCAGGTGAGCTAACCGGAGAAACCAAAACCGCTATCTCAGATACTGTAGCCGATGTTAATGAAAAAACCGTAATTGCCAAAGATGAGATTGCTGATGAGGCTACAGACAAGGAATAAAAAGCCACATCTTTTCTTATAAAAATAAATATCTTTATATTTGCACCACTAATATACCTTCTCTATTGAGAAGGTTTTTTTATTCTTATAATATGTACATCAATTCAGATCAGATTAGTAATTACGCCAGCAAATTCGTGGACGTATTACTTGATTATTCGCCAAAATTCATTTCGGCATTTGTAATTTTATTTATCGGCTTATACGCCATAAGATTAATAAACCGAATCATTAGAAAGATAATGGTTAAGAGAAATCTAGACCCTACCTTAACTAAATTTCTTGCTGACATTCTACTATGGGCTTTACGAATTTTATTATTTGTAACTTTTATTTCAAAACTTGGAATTGAAACTTCTTCGTTTGTTGCCATTTTAGGAGCAATGGGACTTGCAGTTGGTTTATCCTTACAAGGTTCTCTTTCTAATTTTGCAGGAGGAATGTTGATTATTGTTTTCAAACCTTTTAAAGTTGGAGACACTATTGAAGCACAAGGTGTAATCGCAACTGTAGTTGAAATTCAGATTTTCGTTACTAAGATGTTAACTGCCAACAACCAAACGGTTTTTGTTCCTAACGGTTCATTGTCTAACGGAACAATCATTAACTACTCCATGCAGGGAGAAAGAAGAGCTGATTTAACTTTTGCTGTTTCTTATGATTCAGACATTAAAAAAGCGAAAGAAGTGCTTTTAGAGGTTTTAACTAAAAACCCTAACGTCCTTAAAAATCCTGCTCCTGAAGTTTTCGTTAAAAACCTAACAACAAGTGCTATCGAATTTTCGGTACGTCCGTGGGCAAAGAATGAAAATTATGGTGTTGTTTTCTCTCAAACTCTGGAAAATTGCAAAACTGCTTTAGATGAAGCCGGAATTGCAATTCAACCATACACCATTCAAAAATAAAAAGTATTTCTTATTTTTTTGATGGCGTAGTTATCATAAAATCTTTTAAGTAATAAGGTTCAAAGTAAGCGACATCTACGGTGTCGCTTTTTTGATACTTATCAAAACTGATTTTACTCATTGCTGCTGCCGAAGGGTATTTGATATTCTCTAAAAAGATAAAATTATCTCTTGTCAAAACTGTTTTGCATTTTTCGGCACAATCTCCAACAAAATAGACTGTTTCAGTGATATTTTCAAAAGAATTTTCGTCTATAACTTCTGCCTGAATTGTTCTTTCTACTTCTAATTTAGCATTAAAAATCTCGCTGTACACTTCCATTCTTCTTGCGTCAAGCATTGGGATAATTTTCCCCTCTGTAACCTGAGCCTGAGAAGCCAAAGTCAATAAGGTATCAACCGCAATCAATGGAACGTTTAATGCGTAACACAAGCCTTTTGCAGCCGAAACCCCAATTCGTAAACCGGTATAAGAACCCGGTCCTTGACTTACCGCTACTGCAGTTAAATCTTGAACAGAAATGCCCGCTTCGGCAATTACTTCTTCGATGAAAACATGTAATTTTTCGGCATGGGAATATCCTTCTTCTGCGATTTCTTTACATAAAATTGTTTCACCATTTTTTGCAATTGCTACAGAACAATTTTTGGTAGCGGTTTCAATATTGAGAATAAAAGACAATGTATTTTTTTTTAAGTTGAATTATTTAACCTGAATTATTTCTTAGAAGTATCTGCTTTTTTAAGCTTCACTTTATCTCCCGAATTTAATTCTTTAGAAACCGTAGTATAAGGCCCCGTAATGACAACATCCCCTGGTTTCAGTCCCGATATTACTTCGATATTCGTATCGTCCTGAATACCTGTTTTGATGATTCTGATTTTGGCTTTATCTCCCGATTTCACAAAAACGCATTCAAATTTCTTATCGCTTTTTGGAGCTGCTTTTTTATCTTCATTAGGATCTTCTACTGTAAAATCCTTTACAGCTGCGGTATCTGATTTGACCACAACAGCACTAATTGGCACTGCTAAAACATTATTCCTCGTCTGTGTACTAATATCAACCGTAGCGGTCATCCCTGGTCTGAAAGGAGAATAGGTGGATGGTTTACCTTCTAATAAATCCTGATAAGATTCTTTTAAAATGCGAACTTTAACTTTAAAATTAGTAACCTGATCTGAAGTCAAAGCAGTACTTGCTGAGTTAGAAATACTCGTCACAACTCCTCTGAATTTCTTTTTCAGATAAGCATCCACTTCAACATTGGCTTCATCACCAATTTTTATCTTTACGATATCATTTTCATTTACATCTACTTCAACCTCCATATTATTGAGGTTCGCTACCCTTAACAACTCTGTTCCTGCCATTTGTTGTGTTCCTAAAACACGTTCTCCCAATTCTACATTTAATACAGAAATGGTTCCATCAGCCGGAGCATAAATAGTAGTACGTCCCAGATTATCCTTTGCCTCAGTTACAGAAGCCGAAGCACTTTGTACGTTATAATAAGCATTTTGTTTGGTGGCTTTCGCTACTTCAAAAGAAGCGACCGCTTTGTCCCAATCTGATTTTGAAATTACGCCTTTATCATACAAGGTTTTATTTCTCTCATAATTTGATTTAGCTTCTTTAAAACTAGCATCAGATTGCGTTAAACCTGCTTTAGATCCCGCTAAATTAGCCACGGAACGATCTAATCCGGAAGTATATAAATCCGGATTTATTTTAACAAGCAAATCTCCTTTTTTAACAACTTGCCCTTCTTTTACATTTAATGCAATAATTTCTCCCGAGACCATTGAAGCTATTTTCACTTCAATTTCGGGTTGAATTTTACCTGTAGCAGAAACCGTTTCAACAACTGTTGAAGCTACTACTTTTGAAATCTCTACCTCTTTTCCTTTATCCTTATTTCCCAGTACACCCGATTTTGAAAGAAAAACCAAAACTGCGATAACAACCATCGCACCGCCGACTAAGAAATAAATTGTTTTTTTTGACATACTAAATTATTTTGTGATAATTGGGACAATTGGAATTCCGAAATAAAACTCAATTATTTTAATCTTAAACATGTAATCATATTTAGTCCTGATAACATCTGATTGCGCATTGGTCAACAAGGTTTGAGACTGTGTAAAATCAAATGAATTCATTAAACCTACGTCATATTTTTCTTTTGCATAATTATAAGCTTGTTGTCTTGCTTCTAAAGTTACATTAGACGATTCATACGCATTTAAAGCCCCTTTTGCATCTGTAAAGGCAGTATAAACATTACGTTGCAAATCTAAACTTTTTTGCTCTAAATCTATTTTAGATTTCTCTAAACTTACTTTATTACGTTCTACATTATTTCTAACGGAGAAGCCATTAAAAATCGGCACAGAAAGCTGAAGCCCGAATGACTGTCCTTTATTATCACTAAATTGATCCACAATCGGAGCTGCGTTTCCTAAAACCGGAGTATAGTTATCCTTTAAAACACTTTGATTTGTTCCCTGAACATAACCAATCTGACTTGTAGGATTATCTAAATTAGGAGTTGCACCTACAGGAATTTGCGAATAACTTGCTCTTGTATTAAAGTTATAAAAAGCACTTAATGTAGGTTGGTAAGCACCTCTTGCAATTGCAACATTTTTTTCAGCAATTTCAAGATTAGTCTGTGCTAATTTTAATTCTGTTCTGATTTCTTTTGCTTTATTATAAATATCAGTTGGACTTTGTGCCATGATATTATTTTCATCTTTCGCATTGGTATCATCAATAACATCAAATTCTGTAAATTCCTTAAGCTGTAAAAGTTGTGCTAAACTTAATTTAGAAATCAATAAACTATTTTCGGCAATAATAATATTTTGCTTATCTGTAGCAACTGTAGCCATTAAGTCAAACAAATCACCACGAGGAATTGTTCCCGCATTTACCATTTCTTCAGAGCGGGTAAGTCTTTTTTCATCTATAGACAGTTGCTCTGTTTTTACCTTTAGATTTTCTTTATTAAAAAGAATCTGCAGAAAAGCATTGGCAACATTCAATCCAATATCTTCCTGCATTTTTACTAATTGATACTTTGAAGCAACAATAGAAAGATTCGCTTTTCGAAGTGTATTTTGATTCTGTAAACCTTTGTAAATATCTACTCCTACTGAAGCACCAACAGAAGAATATTGTGTGGTCTGATTTTCAAGCAAACCGGTTGTGATATTCTGATTCAAACCAATATTCCAGGAATGTGAAGCATTGGCACTAACGGAAGGCAGAAAGTTACCGATCGCCCCTCTTTTATCAATAGCTGCATTTTTAATATCTAATTCTGTATTTTTAATTGTGATATTATTTTCCATTGCGTATCTCACGCATTCTTCTAAAGTCCATTTTTTTGTTTGCGCCTGACCTGATAATCCAAATCCAAGAAGCATTGTAAAAACAAGAGTGTTGTATTTATTTATTTTCATATATTTTGAATGATAGTATAGCATCAATACTACACAAATTTAACTTATTTTAAAAGCAAAAAACCTACAAATTTTTAAATTATTTCTTCTCCCCCTCTGTTATCAGGCCCTGATTCCAGATTTTAATATTGTCCGTACTCTTAATACCACTCTTAATTTGAACATAAATCCCATCACTTACCCCCAAAACTAAATCTTTTCTTTTAAACTTTTGAGGCGTTGTCTCAATCTCTACATAAGGTTTTTGTGTTTTTTTGTCAAATTGAACTAATGATTCTTTAATGGCAAGTACTTTCTCTGCTTTTTCTAAAATGATAGACGCATTTGCACTCAAACCGGCTCTGATAAAAGTTTTTTCTTTATTAGGCAATGATGCTTTAATTTCAAATTGAATTGCTCCATTCTCCACTACTCCTTTTGGCGCTATATCCGTTAAAACAGCCTCAAATTTTTTGTTTTCAATCGCTCCGACTGTAATTTCAATCGCCAAATTTTCTTTTATTTTTCCTACCTCAGATTCGTCAATTTTTCCAATAAAGATCATTCTTCCAACATCGGCAACACTTGCAATTGTAGTTCCTTCATTAAAGTTATTACTTTCAATAACCTGATTCCCCACTTTCACGGGAACAGCCAGAACCATTCCGTTTACCGTAGAACGAATTAGCGTATTAGCATAATTTCCCAAAGAAGTTGTTGTTCCTGTTTTTACAATATCTAAACTTTGTTTGGCTGCCAGATAAGTTTGTTTGGCTTGTGTGTAAGCCAATTGTGCAGCATCAAAATCGTTTGCCGAAATAACATCTTTATCGAATAATGTTTTTTGTCTTTTAAAGATTTTCTCCTGATTGTCTAATGCAATTTTAGCCGTTTGCACCTGATTTTGTGTACTGCTTACATTAGACACATTGGCTACTACTCTAATTTTCGCAATCATATCACCAGCCTTGATTTTTTCTCCTGCTTTGATATACACTTCTTCGATAATACCCGAAATATTTGGTTTGATTAACACCTCTTCATTCGGTTGAATATTACCTGTCGCTATGGTATTTTTTACAATCGTTTTAATTTCTGCTTTCTCCGTTTTGAAGACGATAGGTGACTCCTGATTTTTAGCGTACAAATAATATAGTGCGCCAAAGAAAACTACAGCAATAAAAATTAAAATAGTTACCGTTACTCCTTTTTTCATTTTGTTTTTGGTTTAATCGATTATTTTTTTGATTGATAATTTATTCTGCTCGTAAAGCATCTACAGGCTTTACATTGATTGCGGTCTGCGCCGGAATAAATCCTGCTAGCAAACCCGATCCAACTAATATTAATAATGCTACAAACACTACTCCTAAATCTACACTTGGACTGGCAAACATGGTATTACTGTCGGGTGGCATAGAATCTAAAACCAGATTCAGAATCGCTATAATTCCGGTTGCTACTGCTATTCCTAACATCCCCGAGATAATAGTTAAAAAGATAGACTCTGATAAAATTTGCCCCCGAATGGCTGCCGGTGTTGCTCCTAAGGCTCTTCGGATTCCAATTTCTTTTGTACGTTCTTTTACTACGATAAGCATAATATTAGAGATCCCAATTACTCCTGATATTAAAACTAAGGTTCCCACAAAATAAGCAATGATTTTTAGAATGTCAAACAAACTTTGCACCTTCTTAAATTGTTCGTACAAGTCAAAATTCCCCACCGCCCTGTCATCTGTAGGATTTACCGAATGCAGTGCTCTGATTAATTCTAAAATTTTTGGTTTTAAATCTGTAATCGACACCTCGTCTCTTGCCGTAAGCGCCATCCAGCCCACTTTATCCCCAAAATTAAAAGCTTGTTGAAAAGTCGTAAAGGGTACAAAAATATTTTTCTGTTCCTGTTCTGCATTACCTCCCTGTTGTTTGGATTTATAAACACCAATTACCATAAAATTGATTCCGTTTATTTTTACATAACTCCCGATCGATTCTTCTTCTTTTCCGTACAGTTCCGTGATCACGCCTTTACCAATAACCGCGACTTTTCTTCTTTCGGCAATATCCTGCTGATTTACAAAACGACCTTTTATAATATCCATCGGTTGTTGCTTGATCAACTCCGGGTAATCGCCATAAACCGTAAAAGAGGACGTTTTGGTGCCACGAACGACATTATTGGTTCCGTTAAAATCACCCAACTGATTTCTTGGTGAAACATATAACAAATCCGGAAATGCCTGTTTTAAAGCCATAACATCACTGTTTCTGAAATCGTAACGACGGGTTTTAGGCAAACCTTTATAAGCTTTTGAGGTCGTCTGACTCCACATAAACATAGTGTTGGTCGCAATTCCGTCAAAACCTTTTTTAACTCCGTTTTCTAAACCATTTCCTGCCGCTAGCAGTATTACAAGAATAAATATCCCCCAAAACACCCCAAATGCTGTAAGCACTGTCCTAAAGACATTGGCTGTTAAGGCCTGTAAAATTTCATCCCAATTATCTTTTTTAAACATAATTATTCGTCTCTAAGTGCTACAATAGGTTTAATTTTGGCGGCTCTGTATGCTGGAAAAAAGCCGGCCATTGCTCCTGCAAATACCAGTAAAACCAACGTGGTTAAGGCCACCGTAAAATCAACTTGAGGATTTTGAAAATATTCACTTTGAACCATTGGTCCAACAAATTCCAACAATAATAAACTTGCCAGTAAACCAACAAAACCTGCTATTGTAGTAATAAAAATAGACTCGTGAAGGATCATCGAAATAATAGAAAACGGTGACGCTCCCAATGCTTTTCTGATTCCTATTTCTTTTGTTCGCTCTTTTACAATGATCAACATAATATTACTCACCCCCACAACTCCGGCAACAATGGTACAGATACCTACCCACCAAAAGAACAATCTGATGTACAGATTTAAATCATAAACTTGTTTGGCATCTTCAACTGTATTATTCACTCCTATTGCACTATCATCATCAGGTGCAATAATATTTTTACTTTTTAATAATTGCTTTAAATCCTCTGTAAACTTTCTTGATTGTGCCAAAGCTTGATCATAATCATCTGTCTTTTTTAGAGTAAAAAACAAATTACTAATTTTATCTCCTCCTCCAAAAGCTCTTTGCACAGTAGTTAATGGCAGATAAGCTCTTGTTTCCTCTCTTTCACCGGCAGGATCTGTAAAGACCCCTACTACTTTAAAATTAATGTTACTTATTGAAATCTCCTCCCCAAGCGCTTCTTTTCCTTTAAACAAATCCGTTTTAACCTTCATTCCAATAACAGCAACTTTTTCATTTTTAGCAAGATCTCTACTATTTATAAATCGCCCTTCTACAACAGTAACATTTTCTATGTCACCATAATCCGGATCAACCCCTCTATATTGATAAGCCCCCGATTCTTTTCCATACGAAATAACGGCTCCCCAAAAATTAAAGGTTGAAGCTCTTTTATCTAATTTATCTTCAAATTTCTGAATGGATTGCGAGTAATCACTATTTCTAAACTGTATCTGTCTTCCGGGATTTAAACCCTTATACTCTTTTGTTGTTGTATTACTCCAAACTTCAATAATCCCCGCAGCGTCGCGTTCAAATTGTTTTTCAATTCCATTCTGAAGTCCTTTTCCTGCTCCAAGTAAAATCACCAGAATAAAAATTCCTGAAGCCACAGAAATTCCGGTAAGAAAGGTTCTCAACTTGTTTTTGGAAATGGCTTCAAATATTTCGTGCCAACGTTCAATATTAAACATAAGATGTAGCTCTAACTTGTTCTACCATTTTATCGTCGATAATTAATCCGTCTTTCAGGACCACATTTCTTTTGCACATTGCGGCAATGTCGGGCTCATGGGTTACAATCAGGATCGTTTTACCCTCATCGTTAATTCCCTGAATAAGTTCCATTACTTCATACGAAGTTTTGGTATCTAAAGCACCGGTTGGCTCATCTGCCAAAAGCACTTTTGGGTTTGAGGCTAGCGCTCGTGCAATAGCCACACGTTGTTTCTGACCTCCGGAAAGTTCACTTGGCAAGTGATGCGAGTGCGTCCCTAAACCTACTTTTTCCAGATACTTCATTGCAATATCATAACGCTCTTTTCTTTTTACTCCCTGATAATACAAGGGCATAGCAACGTTATCAAGTGCCGTTTTATAATTGATCAAATTAAAAGATTGAAAAACAAATCCTAAAAATTTATTCCGATATTTTGAAGCTATCGTTTCGTTCAGTTTTTTGATTGGTGTTTTATCTAAAATATAACTGCCCGAATCTGCCTCATCTAAAATTCCTAAAATATTAAGAAGTGTCGACTTTCCAGAACCCGAGGATCCCATGATAGCAACCAATTCGCCTTCTGCAATATTAAAATTAATTCCTTTTAACACATGTAACTCTGAACTTCCCATCTTATAGGACTTGTGCAAATCTTTGATTTCAATCATGGTATTGTTAAATTTTAAAACAATAATAACATTTTTATTAAGTCAGTTGTGGTAAGAAAACGTTAATAATTCTGCCTTACTATTTCAATAAGACTCCATTTCATATCAATTGTTACACTTTTTTAAGATAATATAATTGTTTTCTTAATTTTGCATTACTAAAAAATCGCACTAATGAAGTTTCTTTCTGCTCTTTCCCTGTTCACGGTACTTAATGTACTTGTTGGATGTTCTTCTACTCAAAAATTAGAAACTTTAAAACCGGAGCCGGATGACGCCAGCCCTTTGGTTTATGAAAGCAATCCATCGTTTATAAACTTACCCATTACGGTAAAACTTCGGGATATAGAAAACCAGACGAATACTATTTTGAATGGTTTAATTTATGAGGACACCAACATAGAAGACGATGATATCGAAATGAAAATCTGGAAACTGGCTCCCATTAAAATTCAAAATGATCCTGCAAATCCCGATAAAAAAATAAAAACTATCCTGCCTCTAAAAGCAACTGTAAAATACCGAATCGGAACCAAGAAATTAGGCGTTGAACTTTACGACATCCGCGAATTTAACCTCAATGGCGTAATCACCTTGTCAAGCGAAGTAGCTTTAACCAATTGGAAACTAAACACTAAAACGGAGTTCAAATCCCTGGATTGGAACGAAAGTCCTACCATGCTGGTTTTTGGAAAAAGCCTGCCAATTACCTATTTAATTAATCCGGCAATCTCTATTTTTAAATCTAAAATTGAAAAAAGCATAGATGACGCGATCGAAAAATCTATGGATTTTAAACCTAATGTTTTATCTGCTTTAGAAAAAATCTGTACTCCTTTTCAAATGAGTGACACCTACGAAAGCTGGTTGCGCATTGTTCCGATCGAAGTGTATGCTACCAATGCAAAACTTAAAAATGATCAGTTTTTACTGGACATGGGAATGAAGTGCAATATGGAAACCATCGTTGGCAAACAACCGGAATCAAAATTTAATGCCAATAAGATTGTTTTAAAACCTGTCGCTAAAATTCCAAATCAAATTTCGGCCAATATTGCTGCTATTTCAACGTATACCGATGCTTCTAAAATCATGACCAAAAATTTTGCAGGTCAGGAATTTGGATCAGGAAGCAAAAAAATTACGGTAAAAAATGTAGCGATTTGGCACAAAAACGATAAAATGGTCATTGCGCTGGATGTCCTTGGATCTATTAACGGAACTATTTATCTAAACGGATTCCCACAATACAACCCGCAGACCAAAGAAATTTATTTTGACAAACTGGATTATGTTTTAGATACCAAAAGCAAGCTAATGCGCACCGCAAGCTGGCTGGCTCAAGGATACATTCTAAGAAAAATGGAAGAAAGCTGTCGTTATTCTATTCAACCTAATCTGGATGAGGGTAAAAAAAGCATGGCTGCCTATCTTAAAAACTACTCTCCGATGCCCGGTGTTTTTGTAAATGGAAAAATGGAAGACATTCAATTTGATAAAATACAATTGACCAACCAGGCTATTATTGCTTTTATAAAGATAAACGGTACCGTTAATGTTTCGGTTGATGGATTGAAATAGATTGAGAGGAGACTGTATAATAGTTGTTTTTTAACCGCAAGGTTCGCAAAGTTTAATTATAGTATTACGATTCCTTTTTAATTTTAGAGTTATTTTTTTTTCACGCAGATTTAGCAGATTGCACAGATTTTTCACAAGAAACAAATAAAATCAGCCTAATCTGCCAAATCTGCGTGCAAAAAAATCATTGCGAGCTTTGCGTTTTTTCTTTGTGTTTTTCTCACCACAAAGCCCAAAGGATTTACGTAAAGTCCCCAATTTTGAACCTTTGTTCCTCTAAACCTTAAAAAAACGATCTCAAAAAAAAAGCCGTCTATTCAGACAGCTTTGTTTTCTTTTTTGACTTGTACATTTTGTAAATCAGAAAGCCAATTATTACGACCAGCAGATAAGGAATTACCATTAGATAAACAATTCCATCATTTACGGCCTCTGCTTTTTTTATATTTGAATCCCCCGACAAAGCAGCACGACACATGGCGCATTGCGCATTGGCTGAAATTGCCAAAAGGAAAAAACAAACTCCAAAAACAAACGTTTGGAATTTGGAATTCGAACTTTGAATTTTATTTTTAGTAAACATAATAAGGAGATATCATTAAATAAACCACTACACCCGTCACAGCAACGTACAACCAAAGCGGAAACGTAATTTTTGCAATTTTTTTATGCCTGTCAAATCGTTTTGCCAAGGCTCTCACATAAGTAATTAAAACCAATGGTATAATAGCAATAGACAATAAAATGTGTGTTACCAAAATAAAGAAATACACATAACGTATTACTCCTTCACCACCGAATTTAGTAGAATCAGAAGTCATGTGATAAGCTACATACATTACTAAAAAGGCAACCGACAATGCAATAGCAAACGTCATTAACCCTTTGTGTAGCTTTTGATTTCCGTTTTTAATAGCGATTACCGCCAAAACTAAAACAATCGCTGTAATACCGTTTGTTGTAGCATAAATTGGAGGCAAAAATGACAAGGGCTCTACATCGTATCCTAAATCTTTTAATTTAACTCCAAACAAAATAGCTACTACAAGCGGAATTATGATTGAAACTGCAATAATTAACTTGCTGTACTTTTTTTCTAATGAATTGTCTTCCATTTTATTCTTCTAATAATATTTTAATATCTTCCTGAATGTCTCTAACTCCCTTTTTGTCTAATCCGTCATAATACAAAATCGGATTTCCGAATTCGTCTTTACGACAACGAATGTTTCCGTCTTTGTCAATTAAGGCAAACAAACCGGAATGTTCAAAACCGCCATTTACTTTTACATTTTCACCTGCATACAGATTAAAGCCTTTATTGGACAAATCCATAATTGTTGCTTTATCACCCGTCAGGAAATTCCAATTAGACGATTTTACTCCAAGTAATTTAGCATGATCTTTCAAAACCTGTGGCGTATCATGACCTGGGTCAATTGTAATAGAAACGATTCCGAAATTAGGATTCCCGAAGAATGTTTTCTCAATTTCCAACATACTCAAATTCATCTTTGGGCAGATAGAAGGACAGGTGGTGAAGAAAAACTCCAAAACATATACTTTTCCTTTGTACGATTCGTTTGAGATTTTTTTATCCTCCTGATTGGTCAATTCAAACTTAGGCGCCGGTCCTATCGTAAGCAATTTTGCTGCCGATTTTGAATCTTTCAAACCAACATTATCCAAGCGATTCCCTTTAACAATTTCTCCTTTTGTTACCCTGTCCACAATTTTTGGTACAGCGTAAATTCCAAAGATTAAAACAATAAACGAAATTCCGATATATGATTTATTTTTAAACATTATGATTGAAATTTAAAGTTGTTTAGTGGCATTGTGATTCTTTTTAAGAGCGGCACGATATTCATATAAGATAATTTTAAAATCATCTAACATTTCGTTACTCAATTCAGACGGATGAAAAGTATCGTATCCTTCTTTGTAGTCTTTCTTATCTTTTCTGCCTCTCAAATTTCTTTCTTTATCAATGATGTAGACATTAGAAGTCCCTAAGGTATCATCCAGTTTCCCTTTTAAATTGAGTTGCTTGTAAAAGGCTTTGATTTCGTCAGGTGATGCAAAAACAAACTTCCATCCTGACACATCTGTAAAAGGTTTCAGAGCATCTAATACTTTCTGTGCTTCCACTTCGGTACCGGTTGGACAAAGCACCACAAACTGAAGGTCTTCAAAACCGTAGTAGCGTTTGTATATTTTCTCGTTTAGGTTAAAGTAATTACCACGATTGGCTAAAATATCATCGCCAGAAAAACCTAAAACGGTTATCTTTTTATCGAGCGAAACTTTTTTACCGTCTAAAGATTTCCAATCTCCAAAATCCTTGATTTTTGGCGTTATTACGGGAAGTGTAGTAAAACTGTTTACTCCCGAGGCAAAAAATAAATAGGCGACAATTGGCAAAACAAAAAGCACAAAGAGAACTATATTTTTTTTCATTATTTCAGTAGAAGTTATTGAGGTACAAAAATAAAAAAAGCTCCGTTAAACGGAGCCTCTTTTCGAATTAATATCATGTTAAAAATTCCATTTAATAGTAGAATCTTTAAAAACACCATAAATATAATGTCCTTCTGTAAGTAAAATAAATAATAAATATAAAACCAGGAAAATAACCGGTGATACGACAGACCATCTAAGACTACTTGTTTCACCTTCCATGTGCATAAATGCCCATACAATGTAGTATGCCTTGTATATAGTTAAGATATAAAATATCCAGTTCAATAAATTCAATCCTACAAAATGATTAAATTCTAAAACTCCAGGTTTGTAGATCCCTAAGATTACCTCTACAGTAGTTACCATAGACAATAATAGAAAAACAGACCAGATTCTTTTTGTATTTGATACGTGCTCGTGTGACATAATAATTAAAATCTAAAATTAAACTAAGTAGAAAACTGTAAATACAAATACCCAAACTAAATCGACAAAGTGCCAGTATAAACCAACTTTCTCTACCATCTCGTAGCTTTTTCTTTTCTCGTAAGTTCCTAACAATACATTAAAGAAGATAATGATATTGATGATAACTCCAGAGAATACGTGGAATCCGTGGAATCCTGTAATGAAGAAAAAGAAATCAGCAAACAATTTACTTCCGTATTCATTTCTAGTCAGGTTTGCACCTTCTACTACATATTTCGCAGTACTTAAACGAGCTTCAGATTCAGCTCTGTCTAAAACAGTTTTTTTCTTTTTCTCTGTCAATTTTTCTGTTCTCACCAACAATTCAGGGTGTGCTTTAAAACCAGCCTGAACTTCAGCAACAGAATAAGAAGCTACTGTTTCAGTATCTTCCATGAACCAAGAAGTTTTACTTCTGGTCAAAGCTTCTCTTTGCTCCGGTAATTTAACAGCAAAGTCAGCTAAAGCTACTCTTTTACCATCTTTATCAACGAACTGCAACAAACTTCCTCCTGCTGTTTCAACAGCACCATATTCTCCTTTAATGAAGTTTTTCCATTCCCAGGCTTGTGAGCCAACGAAAATAAAACCTCCAATAATAGTTAAGAACATGTAGATTGCAACTTTTGTTTTTTTCAATTGATGACCTGCATCAACCGCTAACACCATAGTTACAGATGAGAAAATCAAAATAAAAGTCATTAAGGCTACATAGTACATCGGAGCCGAAACGCCGTGCATAAATGGAAAGTGAGTAAACACTTCATCAGCCAAAGGCCAGGTTTCAATAAATTTAAATCTTGAAAAACCATAAGCAGCAAGGAATCCAGAGAATGTCAAGGCATCTGACACGATGAAAAACCACATCATCATTTTACCATAACTTGCTCCTAATGGCTGGATCTCATGACCGCCTCCCCAAGTTTTTTCGTCGTTATTTGCAGTAGTAACTGTCGCTTTCATAAAAGATATTCGTTAAAAAGTTCCCAAATTTACGTTTTTTTCTTATTTAAAGAAATATAAAAATAAAAATAATAATACCCATAATAAATCCAAAAAGTGCCAATACATCGCACCTAGTTCTATACCAAGAGTTTGAGTCGAATTGTATTTTTGTTTAAAATGATTATAAATTATAATTAAAAGTGAAATCAACCCTCCAGCCAAGTGTAATAAGTGTGTAACGGTAACTACATAAAGAAAAGTTGTAGTAATAGAACTACCCTGTCCTGTAAAATAATAGCCGCTTTCTACAATCTGTCCAAATCCTACAAATTGCAAAACCACAAACAAAACACCCAACGCTAATGTAGCCAAAAGAAAAGCCGTAGTTGCGCTTCTATTGTCCTTTTGAATGGCTTTTTTAGCCAAGTAAAAAGTAACACTACATCCTATAATTACAGCAGTACTAAAGTAAAATGCTGTTGGAAATTCAAAATTCTTCAACCAATCCGGTCTCGATCTGCTCACTACAAATGCACTTGTAAGACCGCCAAACATCATGGTCATACTTGCCATTGCGAACAACAAAATCAGCTTAGCCGACTTTGATTTTCTTTCTTGTTCTTCACTTATTTTCATTGTCATTTCCATAACTATCTTAAAAATTTATCTACTATATATATAATTTGCAATAACGAAATATACGAAACACTAACCAACATTAGTGTTCTTGCTGCCTTTGCAGTTCGCAATTTGTACAATCGTACCGCATAAAACAACATCCATAATCCTAATAAGAAAACCAAAATTGCAGCAACCGGCGAGATAAACAATTGTCCGGTATACCCTAAACATGGCAATAGAGAAGCTATAATCAACCAAACGGTGTACAACATAATTTGCATCGCCGTTCCTTTGTCTTTTCTTCCTGTTGGAAGCATAAAGATTCCTGCTTTTTCATAATCTTCATACAAAAACCATCCAATTGCCCAAAAATGAGGGAATTGCCAGAAAAACTGAATCAAAAACAAGGTTCCGGCTTCTATACCAAATTCTCCGCTGGCTGCAACCCATCCTAACATAAAAGGAATTGCTCCCGGAAAAGCACCAACAAAAACAGACAACGGTGTCACTGTTTTTAAAGGCGTGTAGATACTGGTGTATAAAAATATAGAAATAGCCGCAAACATAGCCGATTTTGCATTGATGCTATACAACAACGCAATTCCAACAATGGTTAATAAACTAGCTACAAACAAAGCCATTTTTGGAGACATACGCCCTGAAGGAACGGGACGATTTTTGGTTCGATCCATTAAGGAGTCGATATCTTTTTCGATTACCTGATTGAAAGCATTTGAAGCTCCAACCATACAATATCCTCCTATCATCAAAACGATCAGAACACTCCATTTAAAAGGATGTTCGTCATTAACACCTAACAAATACCCCGCAATAGAAGAAAACAAAACACTAATTGCTAAACCAGCTTTAGTGATCTCTTTAAAATCGAGAAACAATGATTTAAATGAAAATGTGTTTTTAGTAGCGTTCAATACGATAATTGTTTTGAATGTTTTTTTTGAGTGGTGCAAATGTACAAATTGATTATAGAATCAGAACCTATAAAATTATATTTTTTTCAATAAAACCTTTACAAAATAAGGTCTTGCAGATTTTTAACACAATCTTTTCGAAAAATCTTATTAAATATCCTAGTAATCAAAATACCAATTAAAGATATCAGAACGCAATCCGATCGTAAACCAGGTAGTACTTTGTTTAAATGTAGTTGCCGTTTCTTGTGTCGGATCAAAATTCCTGTAGATAAAACTTCCGAAGAATTTCAAATTTGTCATCGGATTAATCAAATATCCTCCTTGTATATCGGCAATAAAAATACTGGTTTTATTACCCTGCCCTACTTTTACACCGGTGTCATACGGACGTTTTTCGTCGTAACTTTTATAAATATCACCACCGTAATTAAAACTGTCTGCCGTGGTATTAAAATCCAAACCACGTTTCCCAGTTGTAAATTTTGCATCGGCAAAATAACGTCCTTTGTGATAACGTGCGATTGCTACTAATTCCTCAAAATTCCCTCCCCATTGGTGCCCCATACTCTGATTGTTATGACCGTAATTGGTAATAACAGCACTATGTGAATACACATACGGACGCACATGATTGTATTCGACCTGCAACAACAAATCCTTTACTTTGAAGGCATTAAAATACTTGGCTCCTATTTGGTACCCTATTTTGTTTTTCCAGCTGTTATCACCCCCTTTTATATCTCCGAATGAAAATTCATCGATTAAAAGCTGCGCATATAAATTAAGTTCATTGTTCCATTTGTATTTTGCAGACATTCCCAAAAGCGCATTACCACTTTTTGATGATGATGTAAACTCGACTGTACGGTAAAAAATAATCGGATTAATAAAATTGACATCAAATCCTCTGTTGTTACTATCGGTCCAGACCACCGATTCGAAGAAACCTAAATTCAGCTTATTTGAAACGTTCCAGCTTAAATAATGATTCGCCATAAATTTTGTTGCATAGGTTTTTTCAACCGTAACATCGGGACGAACGTCTTTTAGCCACATGTAGGTATTGGTGTATTTTATCTTCCAGAAAGTAGTATTGATTTTAAAGTACGGATACGGACTTGGCCCGTCGCTTTCCAACAGCGAACGATAGCCGTCTCCGATAAAGTTTCTGCCATAACCCAATTGCAAATCAAAAAACTTACTTGGAGCAAATGTAATATTGGCTTCCGCTAAAGGGAAATCGTACGCATCTGTTTTAAATCGTTTTGCAATTCCAACTCCGGGAATAATCGCCGGATTTCCTCCGGATGGCTTTATAGACTCTGCATAATCATTAAAATAACCTGCAAATCGACCTTGGCTTTCAAAAATTGTAGTAGTAAAATTAATCTGCTTCCCTAAACCTCCTCTAAAATTCAAAGCACGAGTATTGACATAAGTCGAAGGATCAATATCTGATGCCTTACCTACTTGTAAATCAAGAATAGGGTTTAATGCCAACCAATAGTCTTCGCCTTGAATTTGCACTAAATTCTCGTTCCAGAATTTTCTTCCTAACCAGGTCGTTGTTTTTTTCTGAAGCGATTCGTTAACCGCTTTTAAGTTATAGTATTTTTTAACCTCATTATAGGTATAAGGCTTAGAAGCGGTGTGATTATTACTTCCAACCTGATTCATTGCTCCGTCAAACTGCGCATAATAACTGTGAGAAAACGGAATGTTTAAATGACTCTCAAACTCCGGATTGTTGTATTTTTTATACACAATACTGTCCAGTTCTGTCATTGGTTTTTCTACCGGTCTTAAAATCTCAGCCGCTGCCAAAGCTTCTGCTGCAATCTGATCCGCACTTTTTAACGGTATTCCAATCACAATGGTGTATTTTGAATAGGTCGGTTTTCCATTATAAGTAGAGGGTTTCACAATAGGAAACTTCCCAAAAACACGCTTTGCTTCTTGCGACAATGCCTCATTCAATGCATTTACATAAATCACTTTAAACGCCCCTTTTTCATCCACTTCAAAAAGAACTCTTACTTCTCCTTTATACTCTGCTTGTTTTAAATCTTGAGGAACTTCAAAATTATGAAAGACAAAATCCTGCACTTCTTTATAAAAACAATTTTCCAGTTTTTTAGATTGCAGGTTTTCACAATTAGAAAAAACAGGAAATTGCTCTGATGCAAAACCGGGAGTGATGGAAGAATTCGTATTTTCCTGCGAAAAAGCAAACAAGGCGGATAATGTAAAAACGAAGGTTAAAAAAATCTTGTTCACGTAGAATTGGGTTTTCATTTAATATTGATTTGAGGTATTTTCTCCATTGGCAATTGCTTTTGCCGCCGAAGTTCCGATGCGTTTAACTCCTAAACGAATCATTTCTATTGCTTCATCATACGATCGCACTCCACCGGCAGCTTTTACCGATAAAGGGGATGCATTTTCTAACATCATAATTATAGTTGGGACCGTAGCTCCGTTTGGCAAATCATTTTTGGTTTTAAAAAAACCGGTGGATGATTTCACAAAAACTGTAGTATAATTTTCTTCTTTAAAATTTGATATGACCACATTTTTTATCAAAGCCGAAAGCTGAATAATCTCCTTATCCGTCAAAGCAGCCACTTCAATAATCCATTTTACGGTCTTATTGTGCGCCAGTCCCACTTGTGTACCGATTAAAACCTCTTCCTTTATCAGTGCACTGTCACCATTTTTGAAAGCCTCGTAATTACAGACAAAATCCAAATCGTCGGCTCCGTTTGCTATTGCTGCGTTTGCTTCTTTAATTTTTGTTTCTAAATCTGATTTACCTTCCGGAAAATCGATAACAGTACCAACAAGCAAAGTCGAATTGGCTTTTAGAATCATTTCTCTAGCCAAACTTACGTTTTCAGGACGAATCATAACAAGCTTAAACCCTTCCTCAATTGCTTCGGCAATCGTCTTTTTGACCACAGCAAGATTTGCTGCCTCAGAAAGTCCCGCTTGCGAAGCAGTTTTTAAGTAAGTAGAATCCAAATAGTACTTAACGTTCATGATATTAAGAATTATAATCGGGGACAAAAATACGTTTAAAATTCAGAAAAAAAACACTCTTACCGTTCTTCATTTTTAGGCAATAAAAAACCCACCGAAGTGGGTCTTTATATTCTTATATTCTTATATTTTATCGATTTGCTTCTTTAAAGCTATTGCTGTAAATATTGCCGTTGTACTTCCAATTGTATTTGCTAAAACATCTGCTACATCTGCCGCTCGGGTAGTCGTAAGAACACCTTGCAAAATCTCGATTGTAATTCCGAAGAAAACGGAGAAGATAAACGAAATCAGATAGGCTTTAAAATCATCTGTACTTTTTCCTTTTAATTCTTTTTTAAAAAACAAAATCCAGGAAATCGTAAATCCGAAATGAAAACAAAAATGCACTACTTTATCAATGCTTGGAAAACTTACCGCAGGAATATTACTGGAATCCGTTAAACAGAAATAACTAATAATTCCGGAACAAATAATGGCCCAGCAAAGCAATATTTGTTTAGGCACCAATTAATTCTTTATAAGCTTCGTCACTTAACAATGAATCAATTTCTGATGCATCAGCAATTTTTATTTTGATCATCCATCCTGCTCCGTAAGGGTCAGAATTTACCGTTTCAGGTGCACTTTCTAAACTATCATTAAAAGCAATGATTTCTCCAGTTAATGGTAAGAACAAATCAGAAACCGTTTTTACAGCTTCAACAGTTCCAAAAACCTCGTCTTTATCTAAGGTTTGATCTAAAGTTTCTACTTCAACGTACACGATATCACCTAACTCTTTTTGAGCGAAATGAGTAATTCCTACAGTTGCTACATCTCCTTCGATGCTAATCCATTCGTGATCCTTTGTGTACTTTAAATTTGTTGGTATGCTCATAATAGTTATGTTTGAAAATTGATATTTGAATATTTCAGCCACAAATGTAATAATCTTCTAATGAAATCTACTTTAGAAATTCAAAATTAATTTCCGAAATTGTATCGTAGTGTAAATCCGGATCGAATATTAGTTAATGGGAATGATGTTGAAATCACCGCTTTAGAAAACGAGTGGTCGTAATAAAATATAGCGGTTAAGTTTTTACTGAACGAATAATCTGCCGTTACTTTTACCGACCATATATTTTGTCCTGCGGCCAACTGATTGTTATCATAATCTAAATAACGTACCAAAGTTTCGTTTTTACGCAAAGAGAAATCCGCTTTTATATTAATGTCACTTTTAATAATTCCCGTCGGAGTATCGGCAAGTCTGGAAGAGAAAATAACATCTTTGAAACGGTATCCTAAACCAATTATATATTCCATTCCTTTTACCTCGGTCAATAAATTATTATCAAAACTCATGGACAACGCTCTGTCTTTTTTGATTTCCGTAAGCACTCTCAACGAACTTTTCAATTCAAAATCCACACGAATAAGCGGACTAAACTGCTCTACCAAATTGACATTTGACATCACGGTCTTATTGTAGAAATTGTAATTTACATCCAGTCCATTTGATTGTGGCGGAGGGTTGTAGAAATCAAAATTAGATCTAAATTGATTAATAGTATAAGAAGCACGGTAATTGTGCTGTAGCGAAAAACGTTTAAATTTATCTTTAAAGTACTTATAGCGCATTAATCCATTATACTTAACACTCCAGTTTGGAATTGGAAAACTTCTAAAAATATCGGTAGATACTCCCGAAGCATCTTTGCCGGAATAAGCCGCTAAGAATGATGGTAACAATACAGCCTGATTACTTTTCCCAAATCCTATAGGATATCCTTGATTTGAAGCATATATATCTCTTTTCTTTTTAAATGGATCATCGGCTGTTGGATCTAACGGTGGCCCCGGAACGTCACTAACATTATAACGAGGTATTTCATTCCCGGCTCCATAATAACCCTCTGCCAATCTGTTCGCAATTACCAGACGATTGCTTCTAAAATCATCAAAAGCGGCTGATTGAGTAGCATCACTTGTTGAAAAAGAAGTTCCAATCAATACCGTTGAAATCGAGAACATACCATAACTGTAGCGTGATAAAGGATTATACATTCCGTTTTCACTTACACTATATTGCTCTGAGCTGTTCTGAGAATAAGCCCTGTCCATCGCCAAATCAATCTTTAAATCAGGGAACAAATCCACGTTAGCCGTTACTTTTAAAAGCGTATTGGTTACTTGTGTAAAACTCTGATTGAAATCCTGATAGGTAGTAAGCCATCCACTTTTTGCTGCTTCATAACGCACATCATCCTGACTACCAAAAACAAATCCTAATGTTGGTCTTGAAGTTCCGAAGAAACCAACGCTTGGCGTATACCCGGGTAAAACTGTTCCGCTATTTTTAGTATAATTAACCTGAATGTTTTTTACGCTAGTCAGCACACCGATAAGTCCATCATAAAAAGGACTGCTACTCGAAACCTGTTTTGGTGTATTTACAATTTTCTCTCCCGGTTTTGGCGGTGCTGTTGCTTTAGGTTTTGCCGGTTTTCTACCGCCCGGCGTCAGACCAACATATTTATACAACATCCCCATATTAAAGGTTGTTGTCAACGTATTGGAGTTGGCATTCTGAATAGTATTTCCTAAATC
Source organism: Flavobacterium sp. ABG (assembly GCF_001027725.1). Taxonomy (NCBI): domain Bacteria; kingdom Pseudomonadati; phylum Bacteroidota; class Flavobacteriia; order Flavobacteriales; family Flavobacteriaceae; genus Flavobacterium; species Flavobacterium sp. ABG. The sequence continues at coordinate 304,151 of NZ_LEKS01000001.1, read as the reverse complement.
ATAAACCGATCCATCTGGTGCTTCATACTCAGAAAAGGCCGTTGAAGAACGTTGCCAGCTGTAATCTGCCGTATAGGAATAACTTGCTTTTATAAAACTTAAAGCCGGAATTTTGTTGATCGGAATCTCATAATTCAACACTAACTGTTGCATGTGCTGATTTGGTGTTCCGATGTCCAAATAATCATCCCATATTGTAAAATCTTCTTTTGGCGAATTATCATCATTTAGAAAATTTCTAACAATATTATTAGAGGCTGCTGTATAATTCAGTTTCAGTGATTTTGTCAAATTATACCCAAAACCGTATTGGTAATTGAAGGCGAAATTTCTTCTGTAAAGTGGTCTAAGTCCAATTCCTCCCGCATCTAATTCCACTTCTCTAAATTGCTGACGATTACTTTGTCTTAAAATATTCGTATTAAAAGTAACATTAGAGGGCAAGTAATTGAAATTAATATCACTTAACATCTTCCAATAGTCGCTTTTTTTCATGAACTTGGTCTTCTTAAAAGGGACCACTTCTTTGGGTTGAAAAGTATAGGCATAATTTACCGCAGTACTCGATTGCTCGTCCTGAAACTCTTCAATTTCATAATCATGACGTTCGACCTGATTGTAGGATTGTGAAAATGTAAAATTTTCGACATCATACACATGTGGTTTCTGCTCCGGAGCCCTGTCTTTTCTAACACCAATAAAGTTAATACTTCTTCGTTTTGTATAATCAACAGCACGGGTTCTGATATTTTCTTTTTCAGCCTGATTCGTCGTTTCTCTTAACAACTGATCTAATTTTATATCCTGATTAAAAGGATCATATTCGGGCGTAATTACCTCTTCTCCGATCGCATAATTAAAAGGCAAATTGATTCCCCATTTAGGAGGTAATAACTTTCCTAAATTTAAATTAGTTACAATGTTGTACTGCTGTATGTCTTCCCTGTCTCTTTCATTTGCTCCTTGTTCAAGAGATCCAAAACCAATCGTACTTTTACGTCCGGTAGCCGAAACGGTAGCAAAATCAGCCATATTGGTATCGATGCTTAATACCGCTGCCATCCCTCCTTTATTCTCCAGATCAGCCATACGGAGTTCATTAAACCAGACTTCTCCTTTTATATCTTTATGATCCGCAGCACTTTTTACTCCGACCATTAAATTTCGAACCAAACCAAAATTTGGATTTCCTTTTATACCTAATCGCAGTTTACTATCTCCATCACCATCTGCCACAGTGGCATCATCATCGGGATAATAAACACCATTAATATCTCTCTTATCCGAATTAATATCGAGTGGCATTGCTTTAATTTTCATACGGGTCAACAACTCCAGCGCCAAATCAATACTATTTTCATCAAACCAGACATCTTCGGGGGTTACTGCACAAGAACCAGCTGGTCTTGTCACTTTTAAAGGAATTTCAACTTGATAATAGTTCTGCGTAAAGTCGTTACCAAAACGAAGAAATCCGATCATTTCACCATCTTCCAGCTCTCCATTAGGCAATGCTTCAGCATGCAAAAACATTTTCAGTTTTTTGTATTGACGCATGTCAACACTTACATTTTTAAAAACAGCTCTTGAATCCCTGAATTGCAATCCACCACCTGAAACACGTAAAGCCAGCGACTGCTCATTTTGATTGATAACCGTATTATTATTATACAACTGTTCTCTTCGTACTCCTGGAGGAATTACATAATTAACAGGGCATTTTGTGGCATTCTCCTGTACGTTGACTGCTAAAACATCAAAATCAGTATTATCGTCCTCTGCATTTGTGTCATTGGCATCTAATGTTCCTGTGTATCTTCTCCATTCTCCTCTTACCAAATCTAAGGCTCCAAAACGCACCGTCATTTCATTACTAAAACCAGTCATAAACATACGCATGAATCGAATCGATCTGAAATCGGTAATATTTCCAATCGTATTTTCAGGCTGAGATACCGGAATTTTAAACTGAATCCATCTTGCGTTAGTCGTACTTCCATTAGGCAGATCAGCATTGCTCACCTCACGAATATCAGTAACGTAGTTTTGTCCTACCTGCATTCCGGGCTTAATATCAATACTATATTCATAATAAGCATTAATCGTATTCATGGTATTGTCACGATTGATATCTTCGACGTCAGGCAATGTTGTAGATCCACGATTTGGGTCATTGATACTAACAGGTGAATTCCCTTCAACACCATTATAATTTCTATAACGATCTTTAACTCCTCCTTCTCTGTTTAGATAGTAGGTATAATTATCTGCAGCCGGATCCGGTTCAGAAGCATAATTAGAATAAACCTCACTCTCTCTGGAATCCGGTAAACCATCTAAACCAACGTCCTGATTTCTACGATTCCCTTCATTGGTATCGAAGGCATAAATTAAAGATTGTGATGCAGGAACTTCTCCCCAAAGCGCACGTGGTTTTACCATTAACTGATCCGGTCCTAACCCGTTTTCATATTGTTTTCTTCCGTCTTTTAATACATCTTCGGAAACTTCCCCTAAGTTAAAATAAATTTTTCCCGTATTATTGGCGGGCGACTGCCCCGTTCCTATATAAGGATCGAGTACCCAAAATTGGATGTACTCGACATTTCCCTGTTCAAAATTGGTTGAATTTATAGCACGCATTATACCTCCAAAATTGGAAGAAGCGGGAGCGGTATTAAAGTTCTGATTGTTATTATACGGACCTCTTTCAGACGGATAATAACTTAAATCCAGTGTATTAATAACCTGTATTTGCCCCTGGGCTATATCGGTATTTGGATACAACTCTCTGCTATAAATTCTCCTTGTTGTATTTAACGACAGATCATCGTTTGAAATACCGGATGGTTTCGACGAATAAAAAACAGGATCAATGGTATACCAGGATAATTTTGCTCTTTTAGACCCGTACTCTAAAGTACTTGAACTAGCCTTAAACTTATCATCCGCAATCAAATCTGATTTTACAAATGGTGTTGACGCTAAACTCCACGCATAAGCGGAGCGCATATCAATGGTAGATTGCGAACCCTCAAAATCATCTATATATATCGTAGCTTCTCCTTCAAAATCACTGGCTTTTGGAGCATCAGGTCTTAAAAAAGCAACTTCACCACGAATGGAAAGATTAGAAGGAACATCGGTATCGATATTTGGCAGTTTATTTACCAACCTCGTAAAGAAAGGAACTTCTGTTGCATAATTCCCGTTAAACCCAAAAATCGTGTTATTTACAGATTCCTGACCATAACTTGATTTTTGTGTAAAGGGTCTTTCTGTCATTTTTAAAAAAGTACCACCAACAACAAATTTGTCTGAAATTTTATGCTCCACATTCACCCCCATAAATCTTCTGGTTTGTTGTCCGAAAATAGAATTATTTTCTAACGAAACCTGAATCGGTGTGTTGGACGCCTGAAGTGAAGGGTCTAAAATCTGAACTCTTCCTAATTGATAATCGACACTGTAATCAATACCTTCAACCAAAACTCTACCGCCGGCTGTTACGACAACAGAACCTTGCGGCACATTAAAAGCTCCGATCGGAATACCGTTATTTCCTGTAGATTTGTATTTACCTCTTAATAAGAATTTATTTTTATCGGCATCCTGCAAAGCTCCGGATTGGGTATTTCTATACATGTTTCTAAACACGTATTTCTTTTGATTTAAGTTGTAAGTATCGGGACTATTATAATCTTCTCCCGCTGCACCTTTTAGTTTTTGAAACATCAGTTCTCCAAAAGGCTCTTTGGTTGTAAAAATAATTCGTCCGTTTTGTGCATCAACAGTAATCCCCGGTATATAATCAAAAAAACCATCTCCACCCTTCTGAGGGTCATTATTATAATTTAACTGATCAATATTAAAGACATTTAATAAAGGCGTTTTTGTCACATAATAATTCGCCGGATTTGGATTAACAGGATCATCATCCGGGAAATGAGTTCCCGTAACCGGACTAATATAATTTATAGGAGACGGATCTGTATAAAGTATATTTAACCTGAAATCATCTTGTTTGATCTGATAAGCCTGAGGAATCTGATAAACGTTTTTCATCATCAAATTCCAAACCGGATTTTTAACGTTGGTCAAACTGCTTTTCAGCATTTTCAAAATCAAACTCTGCGTAATAATGGTTTGATTCGGAGTATTATTTCCTGTCACTAAAGTACCATCAACACCATCACTACCAAATTCCCCGACACGGTATATCTTATCTCCAACCGTATATTCAAAAGCTACGGCCAAAATTTCGTCATTGGCCAAACGCTGTTGCAAAGAGATATATCCTAATTGTGCATTAAAAGTATACTCATTCGTGGTTAATTTACGGGCATTTTCTAATACGGAGTAATCGGTTCCTTCGCTTACATCTACATTAAAACCTTTTCTTGCCGTTACAATTTCCCTAACGTTCTGATTCAAAAAACCACCGGTACCGATAGTCGCTGGATCGTATTTGTTATTTTTATTGTCACTTGGCGTACCGATTCCAGCCACAAAAAAGTTTACTGTACTCCCTATCACTACCACTTCATTATCCGGAATTCCCTGAATTTGTGCTTCTCCTAAATCCTGAAGTGCGATAACATTACGCAAGTTATTATTGGTTGTACTTACTCTGTTTTGTTTATTGGTTACCCAAACTTCAAGTCTTGTGATCTGAGCACGACTGTCAATAAAGGGATACTTCTTTAAAGAGGCATCGTATTTATTTCTAAAGTATTGAGATAAAAAGAAGTGTCTGTCATTATCATAATCTAAAGCATACAAATCAAAATTCTGAACCGTACCGCCACCTTCTGCAACTATACTCTTGGTTTGTGACTTTTGTTCTGAGAAAACTCCGGTAATAGTTGTCTTCCCAAATTGCAGTTGTGCTTTTACTCCAAACAAACTTTGGGCCCCTCTGATTAAAGTACTATTCAGTGGCATGCTAACATTACCAACTTCAATTTTCTGAACAATATCATCCTCTGAAGGCGTATAAGCCAGTTTGAATAAATTTTGAAAAGCAAATGTAGATTGGGTGTCGTAATTAGCATTTACCTCTAATCTCGTTCCCACTTTACCCATTAAACTCATACTAATCCTCTGATCAAAGTCAAAGGTTAGATTGGATCGGTTTCTTGGAGAAAAAGAAGGATTGTCTTGTTTAGTGTAACGAATCCCAAGATCCATTTCAACTGATCCTGTGGGCTTTACATCAATTGTATTACTTCCAAAAATGCTTTCAAAAAGACTTGAATTAATATAATATCGGGGTAGCAAATCCTTTTTGGCGGCTTCACTTCCTGATTTTTTACCGTCAATCGCATCCGATTTTTTTCTGAAATAATCTCTTCTGGATTCTTTCAAAACTAAAGCTTCGTACTCTTTTGGCGTTAAGACAATTGGATAATTAATAGAGAACCCATCTACCGATTTGGTATAAATGTATCGGTCTGTAATGGGATCATATTTATAAGCCGAAAGTATACTGGGTGGGTTTTCCAACTCTAATTTCCCGACAGAAAATTGAGTTTTAGTTGTATCTTGAACTGCTGGATTTACTTGCGCCCGCAAAACATTACCGCAAAATAAAACCAGTAAAAAAATACAAATTTTACGCATACAATTCGTTTATATAAATTGAGTTTATAAGCTTTTTAATGCTTTTTTAATGATCGTTTCGACAGTCGCCTCCGGATCTTCTTTTACGATTTTTTCGACTACTTTTTCTGAAGTTTTACGAACAAAACCTAAAACCTCCAAAGCAGATAACGCTTCATCACGGTTTGTATTGTTCTGAACCACTGAAACTTCGTCCAAATCGTACAATTTTAACACTTTTTCTTTTAAATCAAGTATAACTCTCTGTGCCGTTTTGTTTCCAATCCCTTTTATAGATTGTATCACTCCAACATCCCCAGAGGCAATGGCGTTTATAATTTGTTTTGGCTCTATTGAAGATAACATTGTTCTGGCAATATTAGCTCCTATCCCCGAAACGGACAATAACATTCTGAATATTTCTCGTTCTGATTTTTCTACAAAACCAAATAAAGTATGCGCATCTTCTTTGATTTGAAGATGCGTATACAATTTTATAAAATCAGCATTGGGAAGCAAAGAAAATGTGTGTAGGGATATATTAACATGATAACCCACTCCACCACAGTCAATTACGACTTCTGTGGGGTTTTTTTCTACTAATTTCCCTTGCAAATGTGCTATCATAGTATAATTTGTTATTGTCAAATATAATAAAAATAAGACAACATTAACAGTTCCTAACTATATATACTACTTAGCTAATTTATTTTTTTTACTTTCTTTTTCCTGAGCATCAATAACCGCAATTGCAGCCATATTAACCATTTCTTCAACACTTGCTCCTAATTGGAAAATGTGAACCGGTTTACCCAGACCCATCATAATCGGACCGATTGAATTTACTTTATACAATTCTTTTAACATTTTATAAGTAATATTCGCTGATTCTAAGTTTGGAAAAATTAAAGTATTTACTTTTTTTCCTGCCAATTTAGAGAACGGGAATTTTTCTTTAAGCATTTCCGGATTCAAAGCAAAATCTGCCTGAATTTCTCCATCAACGATCATATCAGGGTAGTTCTTATGCAAATAAGCTACTGCTTCTCTTACTTTTGAAGCACTTTCGCTTGTAGAAGAACCAAAATTTGAAAAAGAAACCATTGCAATAACAGGCTCAACTCCAAACATCCTTGCCGTTTTAGCAGTCATCACAGCGATATTTACCATATCTTGTGCTGAAGGATTGATATTGATTGCTGTATCTGATAAAAACATTGGTCCACGAGAAGTCAACATCATGTTTGCTGTTGCTACTAATGAAGCTCCTTGTGCTTTTTCTACCAATTGTAACATCGGTTTTACCACACTTGGGTAACTTCTTGAATATCCGGTAACCAAAGCATCAGCTTCACCTTCATTCACCATCATGGCAGCAAAGTAGTTTCTCTCGCGCATGAATTTCTGAGCATCAAGTAATGAAATACCTCTTCTTTCTCTTGTTGTCCAATACGAATTAGCAAATCTGTTTCTTCTTGCTTCTTCTTCTGGAGTTTTAGGGTCAATGATCTCAAGTTCAGCATCAAAACCTAATTCTTCTTTAAGTTCTAAGATTGATTCTTTGTTTCCTAACAAAATAGGGAAACCAATACCATCTTCATAAACAATTTGAGCTGCTTTCAAAACATTTAACTGATCTGCCTCTGCAAAAACAATTCTTTTTGGGTTTAATTTAGCACGGTTTGTAATCAAACGTACCATTTTATTATCATTCCCCATTCTTTCCAAAAGCACCTCTTCATAAGCTGCCCAGTCTGTAATAGGATTTTTTGCAACACCAGATTCCATTGCTGCTTTTGCAACCGCCGGCGCTACTACTGTAATTAATCTAGGGTCAAATGGTTTTGGGATGATATATTCCGTACCGAAACCTAATTTTGTTGCTCCGTATGCCACATTTACTTGCTCCGGAACTGGTTCTTTTGCTAATAAAGCCAATGCTTTAACAGCTGCCATTTTCATAGCCTCATTAATTTTAGTCGCTCTAACATCTAAAGCTCCTCTAAAAATATAAGGAAAACCTAAAACGTTGTTTACCTGATTAGGAAAATCCGAACGCCCTGTAGCCATAATAACATCTTTACGCGTCTCAACCGCTAAAGTATAACTAATCTCAGGATTTGGATTTGCCATGGCAAAAACGATAGGATTATCGGCCATAGTCAACAACATTTCTGCTGACATGATATCACCTGAAGATAATCCTAAGAAAATATCTGCTCCTTTTAAAGCTTCTGCTAAATCGATTGGAGCGATATCAACAGCATATTTTAGTTGTAAGCTTGATAGAGAAGGGTTGTCTTTTGTTAAAAGCCCTTTACTATTAAACATTAAGATATTCTCTACTTTTACTCCTAACAAAACATATAAATCAGCACATGCCAATGCAGCCGAACCTGCACCGGAAACTACCATTTTTACATCTTCTGCTTTTTTTCCTGCCAATTCAAGTGCATTGATTAATGCAGCAGACGAAATAATTGCCGTACCGTGCTGATCATCGTGCATTACAGGAATATCCAATTCTTCTACCAATCTTCTTTCGATTTCAAAAGACTCTGGTGCTTTGATATCTTCCAGATTAATTCCTCCGAAAGTTGGAGCAATATTTTTTACGGTCTGAATAAATTCTTCCACATCTTTTGTTCCGATTTCAATATCAAAAACGTCAATGTCAGAGAATATTTTAAACAACAAACCTTTTCCTTCCATAACTGGTTTAGAAGCTTCCGGACCAATGTCCCCAAGTCCTAAAACGGCTGTACCGTTTGAAATTACAGCAACTAAATTTCCTTTTGCTGTGTATTTGTATACGTCGTCAACATTTTTTGCAATTTCTAAACATGGCTCAGCAACACCTGGTGAGTATGCCAAAGATAGATCTCTTTGAGTTGCATATTTTTTTGTTGGAACTACTTGAATTTTTCCGGGAGTCGGCTTCGAATGATATAATAACGCCTCTTCTCTTTTACTGTCTTTATTCATTGTTTTTAGCTTTTATTCTAGCTTACAAAGATATAAGTCTTCACTTAAAATGGCATGTTTTTGTTGCTTTCTTTTGTTAAAATAACGTTTTCGTAATCCAAAAAAAAATAGTCCAGCAAGATTTGGACTATTTTTTAAAGTTTATTTTTTGAATTTCACTTACTGCGAAATATACGAATTTAAGTGATTAATAGTATCTTTCTGAATTTCTATAATTGCCTTAACAACATCACTGATAGAAATGATTCCGACTACAATTCCGTTTTCCAAAACCGGTAAATGTCTGATACGCTTTGTGCTCATAAGCTCCATACAATCTTCAATTTTATTAGAAAGTTGTACCGAAAAAACATTCGTTTCCATAATTTCATGCACAAAGGTCTCTTTTGAAGATTTGTCTTTCAAAACAATTTTTCGGGCATAATCTCTTTCGGATAATATTCCTTTTAAATCGGATCCGTCTATAACCAGAATTGCCCCTATGTTTTTTTCTCCCATTACTTTCAGTGCTTCATAAACAGTCGTCGTTGAAAGCACGGAATAAACATTTTTCCCTTTTGCGTTTAGTATTTGATCTACAGTCATATCTGAAAAATTTTAGTTCTATAAAGTTAAAAAAAAAGGAACAGAAATAACAAATATTGTTATTTTTCACAATCCAACCAACTCATTTTAAACATAATACATCTAATTTTTAGATTTTAGATTTTTCCAATAAAGAAGCGGACTATTTCTAAAGTTTTTTTGCAGAAAAGACAGGTTTTTGGGGATTAAAGACTTTTGTTGCGAATTTAACCACAAAGTTCACAAGGTTTTACGCAAGGGGCGCGAAGTTAAATTATGGTATAGTAAATCCTTTTAAATTTTGTACCTACTTTTTTTTCACGCAGATTTAGCAGATTAGGCTGATCTGTTTACCTCTTATAAAAAATCTGTTCAATCTGCTAAATCTGCGTGAAAAAGAAAAATTTTGCGCTCTTTGCGTCAAAAAAATAACCGTTTTCAAAGTAATAAAAACCTTTGTGAACCTTGCATTTAATTTTTTAATCGCAAAAAAAGCAAGGGGCGCTATTTTTTTTCCTAGCCACAGACAACTGACTTCCCTCTGTTTGTGTCATCTCGACGAAGGAGAGATCACATCCTATATTCGACAACAATCCCCCCTGTTGGTGTCATCTCGACGAAGGAGAGATCACATCCTATATTCGTCAACAGCTCTTCCTTTGTTTGTATCAATTCAACAAAAGAAAAATCAATCCTAATATTCGACAACTGTGTGTGATTTGCTAGTGTGATCTCTCCTTCGTCGAGATGACACTCTAAGGGCGGGTACTGTTATCATGGAATGTATTTACGGTCGTAGTTTTCAGTAACAGTTTACAGTCGCAGTTTTCAATCACAGTTAGCAGTCTAAATCTGAAACCATAAAACAAGACAGTCACAGTTTTCAGTCACAGTTTCTACCCAGAAGTTGGAATTTGGAATTTAAAAAATTGGAATTTTTTAAAAATTTTATTCTAGAAATTTAATATTACGTTTAAGTCCATCAAATTTCGTCCTCTTGATAGGTGAATTTTTAAAGACTGCTCGAAATGTTTCTTCGGTAATTTCAATCCAGTCTTTTTTGGAGAAAGAAAGCACTTCGGGATTAGGATTAAACAGGGGTTCAGAATGCGGTTTGGAGAACCGATTCCAGGGGCAAACATCCTGGCAGGTATCACAGCCAAATGCCCATTCATCAAATTTACCCTTCATTTCCATTGGGATATTTTCTTTGAGTTCAATCGTGTAGTATGAAATACACTTACTCCCATCCACCACATAAGGAGCCACTATTGCTTGTGTTGGACAAGCATCGATGCAGGCGGTGCAGGAACCGCAATGATCTGTTGTGGCGTGATCATATTCCAAATCAAGATCTAAAATAAGTTCGGCGATAAAATAAAAGGATCCTACTTTTTGAGTGAGCAGATTACTGTTTTTACCAATCCAGCCCAAACCGCTTTTGGCAGCCCACGCTTTGTCTAAAACAGGTGCTGAGTCAACAAACGCGCGACCCGAAACTTCGCCAATATGTTCCTGAATCGAAAAAAGAAACTCTTTTAGCTTTTCTTTTATGACTGTATGATAATCTTGCCCGTAAGCGTATTTTGAAATTTTAAAACTTTCTTGATTTTGAACTTCTTCCGGATAATAATTTAGCAAAAGAGAGACAACACTTTTGGCATCATCAACCAATAAGGTCGGATCTAAACGTTTATCAAAATAGTTTTCCATATAGGCCATCTGACCGTTATGGTTTTTCTTCAACCAATTTTCCAGACGCGGGGCTTCCTGCTCCAAAAAACCAGCTTTAGAGATTCCACAAGATAAGAAACCAAGTCTTTTTGCTTCTTCCTTGATAAATTTTGAATATGTCTCTTTAGAATTAATCATTATCTCTTTGAAAAAACAACTTCTACACCCACCGGTTTTAAGGTAATTAAAGGATTAAACTGAACCGTAGTTTCCACGGAAGTAATCTTGTATTTTTTAACGATATGAGCAATTGCCAAACACATTTCGTAGATCGCAAACCCGGCTCCAATACACATTCTGGGTCCGGCACCAAAAGGGTAAAAATAAGACATTGATTGCTTTTTCTGCTCTCCCAAAAATCGCTCGGGATTAAAGTCATCGGGATTTTCCCAGTACTTCACATTGCGATGTAACTCATAAAAAGAAACTCCAATTAAGGTTCCTTTTTTTATATTATACCCTCCTAAAGTATCGTCTTCAACATTTTGTCTGTCTGTAATCCAGGCTGGCGGATACAGTCGCATCGATTCGTTTAAAACGGCATTTGTATAGGTCATTTTCTGAAGCTGTTCGACAACATCTTCTGTTTCAGCTTCGATTTTGAGAATCTCCTCCAAAACTTTCTGCTGTACATCAGGGTTATTACCCAAAAGATGTAATGTAAAAGTCAAAGCATTGGCTGTCGTTTCGTGTCCTGCCGTAAAAAGAATCTTTATCTCATCTATCAATTGCTGAGTTGACATTCCTTCACCGCTATCTTCATAACGTGTTTCTAGAAGCATATTAAGCAAATCGTTAATTTCGCTTTTAGAAGCCACTCTTTCTTCGATGATTTCCTGAATAATTGTATTATTCTCTTCTGCTAATTCCAGGTGTTTTTTTACCTGACCGCTAACCGAAAACCACCAGGCTTTATGAGGAAGCCTAATTTCTTTGATGAGGAAGTTTTGAACTTCTTCAATAATAAATTTTATCCGATCTAATTTCTCTTCCGCAATTGAAAATTGGAATAATGATTTGGCCACTACATTAAATGCCAGCTCACTCATTATCGGAAAAAGATCCACTTTTTGTTCTTCAGCCAGACCGTCCATCTCCGAAACAATGGTCTGTCTCATGGTCTCGACAAGCTGATTCATTTTTTGTTTGTGAAAAGCAGGTTGAATAAGTCTTCTTTGTTTTAACCAAAAATCCCCATCAACCGTCAAAAGTCCTTTCCCTAAATACTTCGAAAGATAAACAGACTGAAACCTTGACTTATGGTAATTCTTCTGATTTTTCTGTAATATATATTGGGCAACTTCATTATCTCTTGATAAAATGATATGTTGTGAACGACCAATTTGAATGGAAAAGGAATCACCAAACTTATCAAAGTATCTTTTATGAAACGGAATAGGATTCTTACGAACCCCTTCAGCATCTAAAAAGAACCGGAGAATGGAAAGTTTCTCCGGGTAACTGTATTTTGTACGCTCAGACATTTTCAAAAGAATTAAAATAATCCGCCCTGAATATTTGTATTGATTTTACCTAGATGTTTATACGCTTTATCTGTGACTTCGCGTCCACGTGGCGTACGCATAATAAAACCTTCCTGAATCAGGAAAGGTTCGTATACCTCTTCGATCGTTTCGCTACTTTCGGATACTGCTGTTGCCAAAGTAGACAAACCAACCGGACCTCCTTTAAATTTATTAATGATAGTCAGTAAAATTTTATTATCCATTTCATCAAGACCATGCGCATCGACATGTAATGCTTTCAAGGCATAACGCGCAATCTCTATGTCAATAGTTCCATTTCCTTTTATTTGTGCAAAATCACGAACTCGGCGCAGTAACGCATTTGCAATACGAGGTGTACCTCTGCTGCGTCCGGCAATTTCGATAGCAGCTTCAAGTGAAATCGGCATTTTTAATATAGAAGCACTTCGCTCGACAATAGTCGTTAAAAGTTCGGTAGTATAATATTGTAAACGAGAGGAGATTCCGAAACGCGCACGCATCGGTGCTGTCAGTAATCCGGATCGCGTTGTGGCTCCAATTAAAGTAAAAGGATTCAAATTGATCTGAACGGTTCTGGCATTTGGACCAGATTCAATCATAATATCAATTTTAAAATCCTCCATTGCCGAATACAAATATTCTTCGACAATTGGGCTCAGACGATGGATTTCATCAATGAACAAAACATCTCTTTCATCAAGATTAGTCAGCAAACCAGCCAAGTCTCCGGGTTTATCTAAAACGGGACCCGAGGTAATTTTTATTCCAACCTGAAGTTCATTAGCCAAAATATTAGCCAATGTTGTTTTACCAAGTCCGGGAGGACCATGAAACAGGGCGTGATCTAAAGCCTCGCCACGTTGATTGGCTGCCGCAACAAAAACCTTTAAGTTTTCTAAAACTTGGTCTTGTCCGGCAAAATCATCAAATGACAGGGGACGCAATCTTTTTTCAAGATCTAGCTCTTCCGGGTTGTATCCTTTTGTGGTAGGATCTAGGTTTTCATTCATCTTACAAAGATAAACAAAGTAATCAGTTTGTAAAACAGTTAAATTCCAAATAAAAATCCAAATCCCGACAATGATTGTGATCACAGTGGGATTTGGATGTTGTTATTTTCTCAGTCCTTAAAAAATTGACTTCTGAATTTTTAAATCTATTAATCTTCGGATCTTCAATTATGCCTTTTGAAAAGTCGTGTCTGTATTTTTCTAAGACATATTTTTCAAGAAATGTAAAAGTTTCATTTCTCTTCTAATTATTCTGATCATTACTAATCCAAAGAAAAATAAAAACCCGAATCCACTGAACACGATATAAAGATAAAATCCCTTGGAAAAACTCTCTTTAAAAATGGGCAAAAGAAAAGCAAAACCCGCCATATAACTCAGATAAACTATAGGTGTGAAGATATAATGAATTTTTTTTCTCCAATCATAAAACTGATGTGCTTGTTTACTGTACTCTAATAAGGTCACATCTGCTTTTAAGTTTTCTAATTTTCTCGCACTAATCCACTCCAGGATTATACGAATTAGAAGCATAGAAATCATAATCCCCAATCCTAAACTGAATAAGGTCTGCTTATATGCCCCAACCCAAACATAATAAGCGATTAATACGATTGAAGTCAGACTTAGAATAATTCTCGTCCAAAGATGATTGTGTTTAATTTTTTTTGTGTGTGCCTCCCCTTTTTTAATAATCTCGGAGGCTGTTGGTACTACTTCGGGTGCTGTTTGCTGGTCCCAAATATTTTGTAAGTCTTCAAATGTTTTCATTGTTGTACGCATTGAGTTAAACTTTTTTTAATTCGATGAATTCTAACTCGAAGTGTTTCTTCGGTGATCCCGATTACTGCTGCTATCTCCGGATAATCGATTCCGTCTAAGGTCATCAGGATAATCATTTTGTTTGTTTCTTCAAGCTTTTGTATGCATTGATACATTTGTTGAAGTTGCTCTTCTTTTTCATTCGAATAGCTTTCTGAAACAACCTGAGGTAAAATATCGGCTCGAATTTCTTTCTTCGTAGCTGATTTTCGCAAGTAAAGAAGACAGGTGTTTACCGCTATCCTATAAATCCATGTACTAATACTGGATTCATTTCGAAATGCGTCTAAATTCTCCCAAACTTTAATGAAAATTTCCTGAGTGGCATCAGAAGCCAATGCGACCTCTCCGCAAAAATAACCTTTGCACAGTCGAAATACTTTAGCGTAATGCTTGTTGTATATATCGTTAAATTGCTCTTTTTTGACCACCTTATTTTATTTCTGATTTAATTTTTTCCATATACCAGTCCGGCTGATCGTACATCACAAAATGAGCGGCCTTTTCTGCATAATAAATTTTAACAGACGGCAGATTTTCATACTGCGCTGTATACGTTTTTTGAACTGTACTAAGATCCGGATTTGTGGCAGCTAAAATTACAACCGGAATTTTTATTTTGGCAATTTCTTTTCTCAAATCTAAATTAAGCATATCAATGTAACCGTATACAAAAGTTTTTCTATCGGCAACATTCATCCATTCGTTGATTGTTTTTTGCTTTTCTTTGTTTAGACACATGTATGGAGTCGACTGCGCATTCATTGCTTTAAACGCATTTTGATCCATAGCCAACATCATTTTGCTCTGTGGATTGTCATAAGGAATCACATCTCCTTTGTAATTCGGAATCATCAATGCCGCACTTGCAGGTAAAGCATCCACAATAATTACTTCTTTAAACAGATTCATTTCTTCTGCTGCTAACCACAAACTTAAAGTCCCTCCCAAACTATGACCTATTAAGGTGGCTTTTTTTAGTTTTTTGGCTTTTACATAAGATACAACTTCGTTTTTTATCGTAGAGAGCCAAGGGGTTTCTATTGGAGGAACAGTCCCAAATCCCGCAAAAGTAAAAATGTGACATTCGTTGGTTTTAGAAAGTTCAGCTACCGTCTCCTTCCAAACTTCTCCTGTACAACCAAAACCAGGGAATAATAAAACAGGGGCTCCTTTTCCTTTTACTTCTACCTTAAAGGCAGTTTGAGAAAAAACAGTTTTAGAAATAAGAAGCATGCATACGATAAGTAAGATTGATGTAGTTTTCATAATGTTTAGTTTTTTAAAGGTTTTCCTTTTGATGCAGTGCTATAGTATTTGTTACATCGAAAAAGTAGTTTTTTCAAAAAAAATGACACACTAAAAAACAATACTTGCAAATCAAGTCTGAAAACATGCTTTCTCTTTGAATTTTTTAACCATATAAGTTATGTAAGTCCATTTTAGAGTTGGCTTTGTATTCCTTGTCTTTACTTTGGATTTGAAAAAATGTTAAACTACTAAAAGGAATTTTGGATCAAGTGCACAAAGTTGGGGATTAAATAAAAAGTATACTTAAACCATGTAAGTGATTTAAGTTCATTTTAGATTTACTTAAAACTACTTGCCGAAAAAAGATCAAATCCGAAAGCCGTGGGGAAATAAAAACTTCGCTAAATGCCATTTTAAATTTTATTTGGAAGAATTTTAAATCCGTTTTAATCTGTGTCTTCGTGATAACGAATCTGTTCCATCCGTGTCTTAAATTAAATTGCAACAGCTGTAGACAACTATTATGTAAAACTGGACGCGGATTATGCGGATTTGCAATAGCAAAAACGCTGACAAAAACGGATTTTTTATATTGAAAAGCTATATGATCAATATAAGACAGAGTGCTTTTATTTTTTACGTTTTTTTTGCCCAATTCCTAACTTTTGCAACTGATCCGGCTTTTTATCCTAATAAAAAACGCAAAGTCCGCAAAGCTATAACTAAACTTTGCGGACCTTGCGTTTTTCCTTTGCGCTCATTGCGATTAAAAAACAATAAATCTTATATCATGCTCGCTAATAAAACTTGCATAAAACAAAAGAGACTGTCTTTTCAGACAGTCTCTTCAAAATATTTTTAGTGGTGTAAAACTTCTTCACCTTCTTTCATTGGTACATTTTGAGGAACAAAATCTACATCGTGATTCGGGTTACTGTAGTCATATGGCCAACGGTATACATGAGGAATTTCTCCTGGCCAGTTACCGTGGATGTGTTCTACAGGAGTAGTCCACTCTAATGTTGTAGATTTCCATGGATTTTGAACTGCTTTCTTACCGTAGAAAATACTGCTAAAGAAGTTGTATAAGAATACTAATTGGAATACTCCTCCAACAAGAGCAAATGTTGTAATCAATACATTCACATTTTGCAAATCGTCAAATAATGGGAAGTTTGTATTGGTATAATAACGTCTTGGTAAACCAGCTAATCCAATAAAGTGCATTGGGAAGAATACTCCGTAAGCACAAACTGCTGTAATCCAAAAGTGAATATAACCTAAGTTTTTGTTTAACATTCTTCCGTACATTTTAGGGAACCAGTGGTAAATACCAGCAAACATCCCGTAAAGTGCAGAGATACCCATTACTAAGTGAAAGTGAGCAATTACAAAGTATGTATCGTGAACGTTAATATCTAAAGTACTATCTCCTAAAATAATTCCAGTTAAACCTCCAGTGATGAAAGTAGAAACCATTCCGATAGAGAATAACATTGCAGGGTTGAATTGTAAGTTACCTTTCCATAAAGTTGTAATCCAGTTAAACGCTTTTACAGCAGAAGGAATTGCAATCAATAAAGTAGTAAAAGTAAATACAGATCCTAAGAAAGGATTCATACCTGAAATAAACATGTGGTGACCCCAAACAATTGTAGATAAAAAGGCAATTGCAAGAACTGACATAATCATCGCTCTGTATCCGAAGATTGGTTTACGAGAGTTCGTAGCCATAATTTCAGAAACAAGTCCCATTGCAGGTAAAATTACAATATATACCTCAGGGTGTCCTAAGAACCAGAATAAGTGCTCAAACAAAACCGGAGAACCTCCTTGGTAATGTAAAACCTCTCCTGCGATATAGATATCAGATAAGAAGAATGAAGTTCCGAAACTTCTATCAAAAATCAATAATAATGCTGCAGATAACAATACCGGGAATGAAATAACACCAATAATAGCTGTTACGAAAAATGTCCAGATTGTAAGAGGAAGTCTTGTCATAGACATTCCTTTAGTTCTTAAGTTGATAACCGTTACAATGTAGTTCAAAGATCCCATTAAAGAAGATGCAATGAAAATCGCCATTGAAACTAACCATAAAGTCATACCTGTACCTGATCCCGGGATCGCTTGTGGTAAAGCACTTAAAGGTGGGTAAATTGTCCAACCTGCAGAAGCTGGTCCAGCCTCAACAAATAGAGAAGACAACATAATTACAGCAGATAAGAAAAACAACCAGTATGAAATCATGTTCATAAATCCGGAAGCCATATCTCTTGCTCCAATTTGAAGTGGAATAAGTAAGTTACTAAACGTTCCACTCAAACCGGCCGTCAGTACAAAGAATACCATGATGGTACCGTGAATTGTAACTAAAGCCAGATAAATATCATTTGCCATTACACCGTCCGGTGCAAATTTATCTCCTAATAAAACATTAAATATTTTAAAAGACTCTTCCGGCCAAGCCAATTGCATTCTGAAAAGCAATGACATTGCAATACCGATAATCCCCATAATAATACCTGTAATCAAGTATTGTTTGGCAATCATTTTGTGATCAATACTAAATATATATTTGGTAATGAAAGTGTCCTTATGGTGATGTTCGTGTTCGTGCTCGTGATCGTGTTCGTGTCCGTGATCGTGTGCTTCTGCTGACATATATGTATACTTTAAATTTTCTTAATAAATATTATTTCGTAGCCACTTTAGCAATAACAGCTTTTACAGTATCAATAACTGCTTTTACTGTATCTTTCGCTGTACTATCTGTAGTGTTTGCTTTAGCACCTTCCGCAGGTTTTTCAGCAGCGGCAGCCGCTTTAATATCCTGAGATAAAGTTGTTTTTTCGCTTAACCATTTTTTATAATCTTCAGGAGTATCAACTACCACTTTCATTTGCATGTTGTAGTGTGAAGCTCCACAAATTTTATTACACAATAATAAATAATCAAATGTATAAGGATCTAGAGCGGTACCACCTTTAGCAACTAACTCAAGGCTTTTTTCAGCTCTAAGTTTGTTGATGTGTGCTACTTTTTCAACCATAAATGGCAACTCTCTGTATTCAGCAGTAGTATAAGTAGGAACGAATGCAAATTCAGTAACCATTCCCGGTACACAGTTCATCTGCGCTCTAAAGTGAGGCATGTAAGCGGAGTGCAATACGTCTTGTGAACGCATTTTGAAATGTACTTTTTTACCTTTTGGAATATGCAATTCACTTACAATAATATCATCTTCAGAATTTTTATCTGACATATCAACACCTAAAGTATTAATACCTTCAATCAAACGAACGTTTGCTTTTCCTAAAGTATTATCGTTTCCGGCATATCTTGCTGTCCATTTAAACTGTTGAGCATATAATTCAATTTCAATAACATCTTCATCTTTATCAACAAACATAATGTTGTTCCAAGCATACAATCCGTAAAGGATTAAACAAGCTAAAACTACAGATGGAATAATACTCCACATTGCCTCTAATTTGTTACTGTCAGCAAAAAACAATGCTTTTCTATCTTTATGTCCTCTGTTTTTAAAAGAAAACCAGTATAATAAACCTTGTGTAATAGCTTGAACTATAAAAATTAAAACCCAAGTAATGTTCATTAAACTATCTACTAAAATACCGTGCTCAGAAGCAGGTGTATGAAGTGCTAAATTACCCCATTTTAGTAAACCGTATATCGTAAATATATAGATGAAAGCTAAAAAGCCAAACATAATATATCCTTGAATATTATTATCATTATCAGATGCAACCTGAGAATCGTCAGAAGAAGCTCCTACTTGAGTAAGATCAAATATTCTGGTCAATTGCCATAATGCAACTGCTAATAAAACTAAAACTATAATTACCAACAAACTTGTCATCTGTTTATCTCTTTAAATATTAATAATGAAAATGTTTACTTTCTTCTATGAAAGGATTTCTTTTTGCTAACAAAGGAGATTTAGTTAATGCAGTAAATACAGCAAAAATAAACAAACCTAAGAAGAAAAGAATAGATGCAATTTCAGAAACTCCAATAAACCATTTATCTCCAACAGTACCAGGCATAATCATATTAAAGAAATCAAGGTAGTGACCTAATAAGATTACAACACCAGCCATTACGATAACCCAGCTTAGACGTTTGAAATCAGTATTAATTAATATTAACAATGGGAAAACAAAGTTCATAACAACAGCTCCAAAGAAAGGAAGGTTGTATAATTGGATTCTTGTTACGAAATACGTTACCTCTTCAGGAATATTAGCGTACCAGATCAACATGAATTGAGAGAACCATAAGTAGGTCCAGAATACACTGATACCAAACATAAATTTAGCTAAATCGTGAATGTGACTTGTATTTACGAATTCTAAGTATCCTTTAGATTTTAAGTATATAGTAACTAAAGCGATTGTAGTAATACCACTTACAAAGAAAGAAGCGAATACATACCAACCAAACAAAGTACTGAACCAGTGTGGGTCAAATGACATAATCCAATCCCAAGACATGATAGACTCAGATACGATAAAGAAAACTAAAAATCCCGCAGAATAGTTGAAATTCTTTTTATAGTACAAATCATCATTAGCTTCGTCTTGAGCTAAACAGTTTTTTCTAGAATAGTAACGGTATAAGTTCCATCCTAATAAAAAGATACCTGCTCTAACAATCCAGAAAGGAAAGTTTAAGTAACCTGCTTTACCTGCTATAATAGCATCATAATTCTCGTGCTTTGGATCTGTTACGCCTTCTCCTAACCATACGAAAATATGATTAAAGTGAAGTCCGCATAAAACCAAGATTATAAAGAAAATTACAGAACCTACAGGTAAGTAAGCTGTTATTCCTTGCATAACTCTGAACAAAACCGGAGACCATCCTGCTTGTGCTACTTGTTGGATAGCATAAAATGCTAAAACTCCCATAGAAAGCAACAAGAAGAAAATAGCCGCAACATATAATGCTGACCAAGGTTTGTTTTGCAATTGGTGCAATACGTGTTTTAAATGTTTTTCATGCTCACCGGCACCATCAACTTTAGCATGCTCCCCACCTTCGTGTGAATCATGTGAAGCTTTTGCAACTTCAGGAGAAGCTACTGGAGCTTCTGCGTGTGCAGTATCTGCGTGCGCATCATGTGCTGCTTCTGTAGCTTCATGACCTGCAACATCAGGAGAAGCTGCCGGAGTTTCTGCGTGTGCTGCACCTTCGTGTGAATCATGTGAAGCTGCTGTAGCTTCGTGACCTGCAGCCTCATGAGAAGCTGCCGGAGCTTCTGCATGTGCAGCACCATGAGAACCATGTGCATCTGCAGCTAGTATTTTTTCAACTTCTTGAATATCTTTAGGCGCACTTAAAAAACCATACCCAATCCCTAATAAACCAACGGCCATTAGGATGATAGAAAAAGTTTTTAATTTACTTGAAAATGTATACATATCTATTACGATCAGTTTGTTCAACAATTATAATTGGCTTTTTAGTTTCAGAACATAGTCAGCAACTAACCAACGTTCGTGGGCACTTAATTGATTTGCATGTGAACCCATTGCATTTAAACCATAAGTCTCTACGTGAAAGATACTTCCTTCTGTGATAACTCTGTCTTTATAGCTAGGTACTCCAAGAAATTTTTCTCTTTCAACCAATTTACCTTTACCGTTTCCAGTTGCACCGTGACAACTGATACAGTAAATTTCGAAAAGCTCTTTTCCTTTTTC
The DNA here is from genome assembly GCF_001027725.1 of Flavobacterium sp. ABG. Classification (NCBI taxonomy): domain Bacteria; kingdom Pseudomonadati; phylum Bacteroidota; class Flavobacteriia; order Flavobacteriales; family Flavobacteriaceae; genus Flavobacterium; species Flavobacterium sp. ABG. Next base: position 282,944 of record NZ_LEKS01000001.1, on the reverse strand, counting down.
AGAACTTCTTTCTGCTTCAGTCAAAGGTGATTTTAAATTTGCTTTCGCTAATTCATAACCAGCCGTTGAATTCTCATACTCGTAAGGTTCAAAACCTCTATTGATAGTTCCTTCTACAGGAAGCTGTCCTTCTTTTCCACCTTTAAATATTTTTGCCTCTGTATATGGCTCGTAAGCTACAGACTCATACATATTAGGGAAATACTGATAGTTTGGTGCCGAATTATTGTGGCATGATGAAACTAAAATAGTTATACCAACTAAAAGTGTTATTTTATATATCCTTTTCATAGCTACAATTAATTCTTTTCAATTACTTTAACTTCAACTGCTCCTGTACCTTCGAAAAAAGAAACTAGTTCTGCTTCGTTATCGTTTACAGCAACTTCCATTAAAAAATGGTCATCTGTTGTTCTTACATCAGGATTTTCAGCTTCTTTAAATGGCCATAATCTACTTCTCATATAAAAAGTAATAACCATTAAGTGGGCAGCAAAAAATACAGTCATCTCAAACATAATAGGCACAAAAGCCGGCATATTTTGAATGAAACTGAAACTTGGTTTTCCACCAATATCTTGTGGCCAGTCATGAATCATAATATAACTCATCATTGTTGTTGCAACAGAGATACCAACACAACCGTATAAGAAAGCACAAATTGCTAATCTAGTTGGTGCTAATCCCATAGCTTTATCCAATCCGTGAACTGGGAATGGAGTAAAAACTTCTTCAATATGATGATGTGCAGCTCTGGTTTTCTTTACTGCATCCATCAAAATATCATCGTCATTATAAATGGCGTATATTACTTTATTACTCATGATGTGAATCTTTATTTGCTGCTCTTTCTCTAATATAATTATCTCCTGTTCCTTTCAAAATTGTTTTCACCTCTGCCTGAGCAATTACAGGGAATGTTCTAGAGTATAATAAAAACAATACGAAGAAGAAACCAATTGTTCCGATGAAAATTCCAATATCAACAAATGTTGGTGAGAACATTGTCCAAGAAGATGGAAGGTAATCTCTATGTAAAGAAGTAACAATAATTACGAATCTTTCAAACCACATTCCGATGTTTACAACAATCGAAATAATAAATGAAAACATGATACTTGTTCTTAGTTTTTTGAACCACATAAATTGCGGAGAGAAAACGTTACAAGTCATCATTGACCAATATGCCCACCAGTAAGGTCCGGTAGCTCTGTTTAAGAACGCATATTGCTCATATTCTACACCTGAATACCAAGCTACAAATAACTCAGTGATGTAAGCAACACCAACGATAGAACCTGTAATCATGATTACAATATTCATTAATTCGATATGTTGAAGTGTAATATAAGCTTCCAAGTTTGAAACTTTTCTCATAATGATCAACAAGGTGTTTACCATTGCAAATCCTGAGAATACCGCTCCAGCAACGAAGTATGGAGGGAAAATTGTAGTATGCCATCCTGGAATTACAGAAGTAGCAAAGTCCATAGATACAATAGTGTGTACAGAAAGTACAAGTGGCGTAGCTAATCCTGCAAGTACCAAAGATACTTCTTCAAAACGTTGCCAGTCTTTTGCTCTACCACTCCATCCAAAACTTAGGATAGAATATACTCTTTTATGGAAAGGTGTTATTGCTCTATCACGTAGCATTGCAAAGTCAGGTAACAATCCAGTCCACCAGAATACTAATGATACCGAAAGGTACGTTGAGATTGCAAATACGTCCCAAAGTAGCGGTGAGTTAAAGTTTACCCATAATGATCCAAATTGATTTGGAATAGGTAAAACCCAGTATGCTAACCATGGACGACCCATGTGAATAATTGGAAATAAACCTGCCTGAACTACTGAGAAGATAGTCATAGCTTCTGCAGAACGGTTAATCGCCATTCTCCAACGCTGACGGAAAAGTAATAATACGGCAGAAATCAATGTTCCTGCGTGACCAATACCAACCCACCAAACGAAGTTAGTGATATCCCAGGCCCAACCAACTGTTTTATTTAATCCCCATGTTCCGATACCGGTAGATACAGTGTAAATAATACAACCTAATCCCCAAAGGAAGGCCGTTAATGCGATTGTAAATACAATCCACCAATGTTTATTTGCTTTACCTTCAACAGGTGCAGCTACATCTACTGTTACATCGTGATAAGATTTATCACCTATAACTAAAGGTTTTCTAATGGGTGCTTCGTAATGAGACGACATAATCCTTTATATTGTTTCTAATTAATAATTATTTTTTACTAAACGTTTCTAACTTTAACATGATAGAAAACGTTTGGTTTTGTACCAACATGCTCTAATAAGTGATACATTCTTTCACTTTCAGCAAGTTTAGCAACTTCACTTTCTTTATCATTAACATCTCCAAAAACCATTGCTCCAGAAGAACAAGCAGCTGAACATGCACAAGTATTATTGAATTCATCTTTCGCTACTACTCTTCCTTCACGTTTAGCTTGAAGAATAACCGCTTGTGTACTTTGAATACAGAAAGAACATTTTTCCATTACTCCACGAGAACGAACGTTTACGTCTGGGTTTAATACCATACGACCTAAGTCATCATTCATGTGGTAATCGAATTCACTGTTTTTGTTGTACAAGAACCAGTTGAAACGACGTACTTTATAAGGACAGTTGTTTGCGCAGTAACGAGTACCAACACATCTGTTGTAAGCCATATGGTTTTGACCTTGACGACCGTGAGAAGTCGCAGCAACAGGACAAACAGTTTCACATGGTGCGTGGTTACAGTGTTGACACATTACCGGTTGGAAAGCCACTTGCGGGTTATCCCCTGGTTTTTCCATTTCGTTAAATGTAGACAATGAACTAGATAAACCAGCTATATTTTCTTTTCTTTCGTTATCTCCTTCAAAAGTACTTTCAGAAGAATAGTATCTGTCAATACGCAACCAGTGCATATCACGACTTCTTCTTACCTCTGCTTTACCTACAACCGGTACGTTGTTTTCAGCATGACAAGCAATAACACATGCTCCACATCCTGTACAAGCATTTAAGTCGATAGAAAGATTAAAGTGATGTCCTGTAGAACGATCAAATGACTCCCATAAATCAACTGTTGTAGCTTCAACTTCTTCGTGATCTAAAGATACCATTGGTTGTGGATTCCAATGTTCTGCATCTTCAGTATTAAATACCTTAAGAGTAGTTTCCTTAATAATATCTCCTCTACCCATTAATGTTTTCTGACCTTGAACACAAGCAAACTCATGCTCTCCATTTGCCTTAGCAATAGAGATAGTCTGAACACTATTAAAGTTTTTATATAAAGCGTAAGCGTTTAAACCTACTTGCATTTCTTCTTTTAAAGCTGCTTTACGTCCGTAACCTACAGCCATACCAACTGTACCAACTGCTTGTCCTGGTTGAACAATTACAGGAACATTTTCCAACTTAACACCATCAGCTGTTGTAATTGTAGCATAACTACCATTCAAACCACCATTGGCAACGATTTCATTTGTTAAACCTAATTTCTTAGCATCTGCATTCGAAACGGTAACATAGTTATCCCAAGAAACTCTTGTGATTGGATCCGGAAACTCTTGCAACCAAGGATTGTTTGCTTGTTGTCCGTCACCCATACCCGTTTTAGTGTACAATACTAATTCGAAGTCACCGGCTGCTTTTGATTTAGAAACTGCGGTTGCAGCTGCATTATAATCGAATGAACCAGCAGCTAAAGCAGATGATCCCATTACAAAAACACCATCATGTAAAACTTTGTTCCAAGAAGAACCTACAACAACACCAGCTGAATTAGCTTTGATGTAATCATAGAAAGTTCCGGAAATTCCGTTTAACGATAATAAAACGTCTTGAAATTGTTTTGTATTAAATATAGGACGGATAGTTGGCTGAGTCAAACTATACGTTCCTTTTGTTATCATAACATCACCCCATGCTTCTAAGTAGTGAGCAACAGGAGCAGCAATCTTAACAATAGAAGCTGTTTCGTCTTCTTTTAAAGAAAAAGCAACTGACGTATCTACTTTTTTCAATCCCGAAACAAAAGCAGCAGAATCAGCTAATGTGTAAACCGGGTTAACACCACTCATAATTAAAGTATGAACACTACCTGCATTCATATCTTTGATCAACTGAGCAACAACTGCATTAGAACCTTTTCTAATTTGTCTTGTTCCAGCAGTACTAAAAGCCTCACTAGCCAACACTTGGTTGATAGCTAAAACTAATAACTGAGCATTTTTATCTTCAATTCCAGATACCAAGACTCCTTTTGATCCGGCAGCTTTTAATTGCTGAGCAGCTTTCACTACTTCAGCTTTCACTGTAGGATCCAAAGTAACTCCAATAGAAGCACCTGCAATAACATTATATATTTGAACTAAAGCTTGTTTCTGATTTTCAACTGTCATCGAAATACGCTTATCAGCAGCAGCTCCGGACAATGTCATGTTAGATTCGAACTGGAAGTGACGAGACATTTTTCCGTTTTGAGGAATACGTCCTTTTGCATATCCTGAATCGTATCCACCACCTTGCCAATCTCCTAAGAAATCAGCTCCAACAGCAACAATTAAAGAAGCTTTTGAGAAATCATAATCAACTAAAGCTCTTTCACCGTAAACTGTTTCGAATGCATCTAAAGCATCTGATGAAGAAACTGCATCATAAACCACATGCTTAGCATTTGGATTTTTAGCAATAAAATCAGCAATTAATTTTTCAGTAGACGGACTCGCCAAAGTATTTGTCAACAATACCACTTGACCTCCTTTAGCTTTCGCAGCAGCAATCCCTGATTTGATTCTTAAATCAACAGCAGACCAGCTACTATTTTTTCCATCCAATTTAGGTTCTTTCAAACGCATACTGTCATATAATGACAAGATAGACGCGTGAATTCTTGCATTGGCTGAAAACTTAGCTCCGGAAATAGTATTGTTTTCAATTTTAATTGGACGACCTTCACGAGTTTTTACTAAAAGGTTAGCAAAATCAAAACCATCAAAAACAGTAGTTGCATAATAATCTGCAACACCAGGAATGATTTGTTCTGGTTGTAACACATAAGGTATAGACTTGTGAACAGGGCCTTCGCAAGCTGCTAGCGTTACGGCTGCAGTACTAAACCCTACGTACTTTAAAAAGTCACGACGTGAAGTTCCAGATGAAGCTAATGCATCAGCATTACCTAAGAATTCATCTGTTGGAATTTCTTCAACAAATTCGTTATTTCTAAGCGCCTCAACAATAGAACTATTTTCTAGTTCCTCAACACTTTTCCAGTATTTTTTGTTTGATGACATTGTATATAAATATTAAAATCTTAATAATTCGATTAATAGTGGCATTTACCGCATTCTAAACCTCCCATTTGCGCTGCAGTCAATTTCTCTACACCGTATTTTTTAGAAAGTTCAGCATGAATTTTATCATAGTAAGCATTTCCTTCCATCTTAACATCAGTTTTTCTATGGCAATCAACGCACCATCCCATTGTTAATTTAGAGTATTGCTTCATGATTTCAAATTCTTGTACTGGTCCATGACAAGTTTGACACTCAACACCTGCAACAGAAACGTGCTGTGAGTGATTGAAATACACAAAATCAGGTAAATTATGAATACGAACCCATTTTACTGGTTGTGTTTTTCCGGTATAAGCTTGTTTCGCTTTATCCCATCCAACTGCATCATATAATTTTTGAATTTGAGCATCGTAGAAAGCCTTGCTGTACTCAGGAGTAGCAGTAGTTTCAGCAACTTCAGAAATGTTTTTATGACAGTTCATACAAACATTCAAAGAAGGAATACCAGCTGTTTTACTCACACGAGCAGCAGAGTGACAATATTTACAATTGATCTCATTATCACCTGCGTGAATTTTATGAGAATAATGTATTGGTTGAATTGGCTCATAATTCTGATCAACACCTACCTGCATCAGGTAACCGTATACAAAATAACCACTTGCCAATAGCAAAAATATAGAAGTTACCAAAACCAAGAATTGGTTTCTAGCAAATGCTTTCCAGATTGGAGTTCTTGCCTCTTTTGGAGCTACTACAATACCATTATTACTTGCCACTTTAGTTAATACTTTGTTCACCATGAACAACATCACAACCAAGATAGCCATCACAAGAGCAAGAGCACCTAAAATAATATTATTTGAAATTCCGCTTCCACCATCTTGAGGACCTGATGGCAATTCACCAGCAACTTTAACCGGTTCTGCTTTCACTTCAGAAGTATACGCTAAAATATTATCAATATCACCTTCTGATAATTGAGGAAAAGAAGTCATTACAGACTTGTTGTTTTCTTCAAAAAGTTTTACTGCTACAGCATCACCTGACTTAATCATGTCAGAACTGTTGTGCACCCACTTGTAAATCCAAGCTTTATCATGCTTATCGGCAACTCCCCTCAAAGCGGGACCTGTTGATTTGGCATCTAATTTGTGACATGCAGCGCAATTTGCATTAAAAAGTTCTTTCCCTTTTACTGGATCACCACCTGCAGTTGCAACCGGAGCAGCAGCTTCAGGCGCTGCAGGAGCAGCAGCATCTTGAGCAAATGAAGTTAGGGAGAAAATCAGCGTTAGCGATAAGCTAAGCATTAATTTTCTTGAGATCGAATTATGGTTACCCACCTTTTTCATATAGTATAAAATTATCTACTAATTTTTTGGTATGATTTTTTCTGTAACAAAAACAGCAAAAACCGAACACCTTCTTTTAAAACTTGCACAAAAATACGACTTATGAACTATTCTCAAAACCTTAAAATACCCTTAAATACCAATTTATATCAATTCTAAATAAAATTAAAATTTTCCACACAAACATTAAATACTATTTTTGCATAAAAACTATCACATTATGAGAATTTTAACTCCCTCCAAAAGAGTCTACCTAACACTAACAATGATCACTTTAGCTTATAACATTAATGCTCAAGACCAAAATTTAACCTTAAATCAGGACCCGAAATTTGAGCAATTACTGAATGACAAACGCAAAATTAACACATCAATAAGTACAAACGACACCTATAGAATTCAAATTTTTAGTGGTAAAAGTGATGAGGCTAAAAAAACACTTACAGATTTCAAGAAGGAATACAACACTATTGACGGAACGATAATTTTCAACACGCCAAACTACAAGGTAATCGTTGGGAATTTCAAAACAAAAATTGAAGCCGAACGCAATTTGGCAGAGATCAAAAAACGATACAAAAGTGTCTTTTTAATCAAACCGGGAAGATAGTAACAGCTAAACAGAAAAAACAAAAACCACTTTTTAAGTGGTTTTTTCTTTATAATCAAAAACGAATCTTATAGACTGCAGAATAGTCTCTTTTATTTCAAATTATTAAGCTCGTCTTGCATTCGATCATACATAACTCCTTTTGGAACACAATCAAACAGAGGCCTTAAATCCATAATTAAATAAAAATCTATCATAACTTCCTTTTTAATTATACATATCAATGTAATCTGTCCCTACTGGCAAATAAGAAAAAACAACTCCTTCCATATTAAAAGAATTCTTTGGCGGATTTCGGGCATTGTAAGAGTATTCCCCTTACATCTGTTATGTAAAATTCAAAACAACCATCTGTCATCTGCGCATTGCTTAGTGATTTACCTGTTCTTAGATCAAAAATATGTCCACGGATTGTAACACTTTTTCCTTCTTTCAGCAAAGTATCAACGGTTTCTGCTTTACTTTCGAATAGACCTTTAGCCACCGTATAAGCACCTTTGTTATTGGTCGACATAGTTTCTTTTTTGAAGAAGAACATCCAACCAGGACCAAAATAAGCAACCTAAAAATAGTTTTACATTTCTTCATAATAAAAAACAATCAACAACCAGCCTTTTTAGCCTTTTGGCTTTTGACTTTCCTTTCATATCTGTACCCTATAACCCGATGTTAACGGCATAGGAAATTCTTTTTCTTTCTACTTCAGGCAATGCCAAAAAAGACTGCCTTTTCTTCAAGACCATCCCAAGCCATATCTTGGCAAAACTGATTCTCTAATTCATATCCTTCACCAAGACCATAAAATTTATACAGCAGCATCTACTAAACTTACAGCTTTAGTAATTTCAGCATGTTTCCTTGGTTCAAAGAATGACTTTTACCCCGTATTTCTATCATTATTGGATAAGTTAAATTTCGTCTACAAAATATTGCCAAATGGGCATGAATTAACTCCTGTAACATTGTTTTTACCCAAGACAACTCCGTAGCATTAGAAATAAGGTAACATCAAACACTGCTCTAATACCTCTCGTTTCGTTATAGGAATCAGCTAATGTATGTCCAGAAACATCAAGACTTGTCAATCCTTGCTCCATAGTCGAATTGTAAACTAAAGAGAAATCATCCGTAAATTTAGTTATCTATTATCCGGACTGGCAGTCTTTTTAAATCATTAAGAATCTTTCCCAAACAGGATGGTAATTTATCTGTGTTAATTTCATCATCAATCTTTTTCGCAATTTTTTTCGCAATACAAGCATAATAAGCAATCTCAATTGTTGAACAATTATTCTGCGATCTTACATATTGATAATTCATCCTTGGGTATGGATCATTTCCAGGAGACAGAACAGGTCTGCTACGACCATGTATAATAACCTCCCTTAACCGTACAGGATCCGTTGCACCAGCCTGCTCCAGATCATAGACTCCGGAAACAGTCCCTTCATCAATTTTAAAACCACTCAGCACCTCACCTTCCAGATTCGTAGTTGCATTGGCAATATTTAATTTGGCAGTTATATTCGTTAAATCAATTTGCTCTAATAATATCCGATCAATTTTCACATTACTACACAATAAGCATTTTCTGATAATCAATATATAAACGAGGGACAAAAAATTATATGTATCACAAAATCGGCAAAATCAACACAATCATCATATACCATTAAACAAAAAAAAAAGTCTCAATTTTCATTGAGACTTTAAAATATAAAGGATGCTTTTAAACCAAAAAACGAAATTAGTTCACTACCCTAATTCCATCTGCCAAAAAACGAATTTCCTCTTTTGGAGCCGTAATAGCATCTATTTCCGATTGTGCTTTTTTAGCATCTTTTGCATAATGTTTCAGTTCTTCCACCGAGGTGATTTTCTTCTCAGCAACACCTTCTAAAACAACATTTTTTCCTTTCAGACTGGTTGGTACAAAAAAAGCATACTCTTTCATTTTTACAAAAAAGGGAGAGCCGTCTTCTGTTTTAATGGTCAACCAACATCCTCTTTTTTCGCAGACATCAGTCACCAACCCTTTCACAGCAACATTTTCAACCTTTTTCGTATTCTTTAATCCGCTTTCGAGTTTCTCAACCGAGATAGCTTTGCCCTCAGACACTTTAGAAACATTAGCTCCATAATAATCCCCAACTAAAGCATTTCCTGCCGGTGGAGCTTTTTTTTCCACAGCTTCCTGCGAAAAGCATAAGCTGGAAAGACACAAAGAAAGTAGTACTGAATATAGTAATGGTTTCATAGTTAAATAATTTTAGTTAAAAATAACACTAAAATCTGACATAAGGCAAGTATTATTTTAACTAAAAACCATCTTCAAAAATCGGATTTCACTTCGGTTAACACCAAAAAAAAGTCCCAACAAAAGTTGGGACCTTAAACTATAAGTATTGAATTTTATTTCAATTTCTTTTTGATTGCTACCTCATGGTAAGCTTCAATAACATCTCTTTCTTCGATATCATTGTATCCTTTAATCTGGATACCACAATCGTAACCTTTAGAAACTTCTCTTACATCATCTTTGAAACGTTTCAATGCTACAAGTTCACCTGTATGCACTACTACACCTTCTCTGATAACTCTGATTTTAGAAGTTCTCATGATCTTACCGTCCATCACCATACATCCTGCAATAGAACCAACTTTAGAAATTTTGAAAATCTCACGGATTTCTGCAGTTCCTAGAATCTCTTCTTTCATCTCAGGAGCTAACATTCCTTCCATCGCATCTTTCAAGTCATCGATAGCAGCGTAGATAATAGAGTAGTAACGGATATCGATTTCTTCTTTATCTGCAAGTTGTCTCGCATTTCCAGCAGGACGAACGTTAAATCCAATAATGATCGCATCAGAAGCAGAAGCCAACATAACGTCAGTTTCTGTAATTGCTCCAACACCTTTATGGATAATGTTAATTTGAATTTCTTCTGTAGAAAGTTTAGAGAACGAATCTGATAATGCTTCAACAGATCCATCAACGTCTCCTTTAAGGATTACGTTTAATTCTTTAAACTGACCAAGAGCAATACGACGACCAATCTCATCAAGAGTAATATGACGTTGTGTACGTACCGATTGTTCACGCATTAATTGAGAACGTTTAGAGGCAATTTGTTTTGCTTCTTTTTCGTCTTCAAAAACGTTGAATTTATCACCGGCAGTAGCTGCACCATCTAAACCTAAAACAGAAACCGGAGTTGAAGGACCTGCTTGTAAAACAATATGCCCTCTTTCATCATGCATTGCTTTAATCTTACCGTGGTGTTTACCGGCCAACATATAATCTCCTACTTTTAAAGTTCCGTGTTGAACTAAAATGGTAGAAACATATCCTTTTCCTTTATCTAAGAAAGCTTCTACTACAGTTCCCTGCGCTGCTTTGTTAGGATTAGATTTTAAATCTAAAATTTCTGCTTCTAATAAAACTTTTTCTAATAGTTCTTTTACTCCTGTTCCTACTTTTGCAGAAATATCATGTGATTGAATTTTTCCACCCCAGTCTTCAACAAGTAAATTCATACTAGCCAAACGTTCCTTGATCTTCTCAACGTTCGCATTTGGTTTATCAATTTTATTGATTGCAAATATAATTGGTACTCCCGCAGCTTGTGCGTGAGAAATTGCTTCTTTTGTTTGTGGCATGATATCATCATCTGCCGCTACTACGATAATCGCGATATCGGTAACTTGAGCTCCACGTGCACGCATCGCGGTAAACGCCTCGTGACCCGGTGTATCTAAGAATGCGATTTTCTGACCATTATCAAGAGTTACTCCATAAGCTCCAATGTGCTGTGTAATACCTCCCGACTCACCAGCGATAACATTTTCTTTACGGATATAATCCAGTAAAGAGGTTTTACCGTGATCGACGTGACCCATTACTGTAACAATCGGCGCTCTTGTAACTAAATCTTCTTCTTTATCTTCAACAACTTCTATAGCTTCTTCGATATCAACTGTGATAAACTCAACTTCGTAACCGAATTCATCAGCCACAATAGTTAATGTTTCAGCATCCAAACGTTGGTTCATGGTAACCATGATTCCAAGTGACATACAAGTTCCAATTACTTTGGTAATCGGCACATCCATCATGATTGCAATTTCACCTACTGTAACGAATTCTGTAACTTTAATCGTTTTACTTCCTTCGTCGATAGCTCTTTGCTCATCATCAGATTTCTGACGGTGCGTTTCTCTTTTATCTCTTCTGTATTTAGCAGCTTTCGATTTTCCACCTTTCCCTTGAAGTTTTTCAAGAGTCTCTCTAATTTGGTTTTTTACTTCCTCTTCAGTAGGCTCTACTTTAGCTACAATTGCAGGACGGTTTCCTTTTACGAAACCAGGTCTAGCACTTCTGTTAGCATTAAAACCTCCTCCACCGGTATTTGGTGTAATTTTATTAGGATTTGGTGTTCCCGGTGCATTACCTGTTGCAGGTTTTGGTGCTCCCGGTGTACCTGGCTTAGGTGCAATTCTTTTACGCTTATTTTTGTTAGCGTTATTTCCTGCACCCGGAGCTCCCGGTTTATTAGGTGTTATTTTCGGATCTTCTTTCTTCTTCTTAGGTTTGTTAAATTGAGATAAATCAATTGTCTGACCTGTAAGTGTCGTTCCTGATAACTTTTGATATTGAGTAGTGATTGTCTCTTCTGCAGTTGAAGGATCCGTTGATATAATCGGTTCCTGAGCTACTTTCGGAGCTTCCACTTTCACTTCTTTCACTTCTTTTTTCTCTGTAATAATAGGTTTTTCAGCTTTGTTCTCAGAAACTACAGGAGGAGCCACTACTACCGGCTCAGGCTGTACTATTTCTTTTTCTTTCTGAACAGGTTTTTCCTCTTGAGATGGAGTAGCAACAACAACTTTAGGTTCTTCAGCTTTCACTGGTTCCTCTGAAGGAGCAGAAACAATTGCAGGTTTCTCAGGTTTTTTTGGATTCAAATCAATTTTACCCACTTGAACAGGTCCTGTCACAACAGCTCTCGCTTTAATGATCTCTTGTTGTTTTTGACGCTCTTCGTCTTGTCTGCGTTTGTCTTCAATTTCTTTCTCACGCTCTACACGTAATGCTTCTTTCTCTTTTCTCTTCTCTTCTCCTACCTCTTTAGAAGCTTCCTTATTCCCCTTATCGCCCGCAAATTGGCTTTGTAGGATATTAAATTCGCTATCAGAAATTTTTGCATTCGGATTTGCGTCAATAGCAATTCCCTTATCTTTTAGATAATCAACAGCTCTTTCTAACGAAATATTTAATTCCCTTAAAACCTTGTTTATTCTTATTACTCTCTCTTCAGACATATAACCTTTTTATTATTACCTTTTTCGTTGTGTTGTTAGAGCAGATAACTAGCTATCAAACTCTTCTTTTAGTATTTTCATAACATCAAGAATAGTTTCCTCTTCAAGATCTGTTCTTCTTACTAAATCTTCTACTTCTTGTTTCAAAATACTTTTTGCAGTATCTAAACCTATTTTAGCAAATTCTTCAATTACCCAGCCTTCGATTTCATCTGAAAATTCTGTTAATTCAACATCATCTTCATCTGCTGTTGCACCTGCAACGTCTCCTTCACGAATAACATCTAATTCGTAACCTGTCAACTGACCCGCTAATTTTATATTATGACCACCTCTACCGATAGCTTTAGAAACTTCTTCTAATTTCAAGAAAACTTCAGCTCTTTTGTTTTCTTCATCAATTTTGATAGAAGAAACTTTTGCAGGGCTTAATGCTCTTGTAATAAACAATTGAATATTGTTTGTATAGTTGATTACGTCAATATTTTCGTTTCCTAATTCACGAACAATTCCGTGAATACGAGATCCTTTCATACCAACACAAGCTCCAACAGGATCGATTCTGTCATCATAAGAATCTACCGCTACTTTTGCTTTTTCACCAGGAATACGAACTACATTCTTAACTGTAATCAAACCGTCGAATACTTCCGGAATTTCTTGTTCAAATAATTTCTCCAAGAACTTTTCAGAAGTTCTTGACATGATAATTTGAGGTTTATTTCCTTTTAATTCAACGCTTTCAATAATTCCACGAACATTATCTCCTTTACGGAAAAAGTCAGATGGAATTTGTTTTTCCTTCGGAAGTACAATCTCATTTCCTTCATCATCCACCAAGATTACAACTCTTGGACGTACGTGATGTACTTCTGCGGTGTAAATATCGCCAATAATATCTTTAAATTGCTTATAAAGATTCGTATTATCGTGTTCGTGAATTTTAGAGATCAAGTTTTGACGCAAAGCCAAAATAGCTCTTCTCCCTAAATCAATCAATTTAACCTCTTCAGAAACTTCTTCACCAATTTCAAAATCCGCTTCGATCATTCTAGCTTCAGTCAAGGTAATTTCTTCGTTCTCAAAGTCCAGATCTTCATCAGCAACGATTACTCTTCTTCTCCAAATCTCCATATCTCCTTTATCAGGATTAATGATAATATCGAAGTTATCATCAGAACCGTATTTTTTCTTTAATGCATTTCTAAACACGTCCTCTAAAATTGCCATAAGCGTTACACGATCAATAAGTTTATTATCTTTAAACTCTGAGAATGAATCGATTAATGCTAAATTTTCCATGCGAATTCTTTAATTAAAATGTTACTGTAACAATTGCCTCTTTAATTTCTGTATAAGGTATTTGTTGCTCTTTTTGAACTGTTTCTTTTCCTTTTCCTACTTTTTTCGGTTCTCTTGCTTCCCAAGACAAAATTATAAAAACATCGTTAGCTTCCACTAATTCTGCCTCAATTTTTTCATTATTTGTAGTAACAATCAACGTTCTACCAATATTTTTCTTGTATTGTCTTGTCATTTTCAAGGGTGATCCAACACCAACCGATGCTACTTCAAGAGAAAAATCCTGTTCTTCACGATCCAGATTATTCTCGATTGCACGACTAACATCAATACAATCCTGCAACGCTACTCCATTATCCCCGTCTAAACCTACACTAACCTTGAAAGAATCCGAAATAGACAAATCAATCAAAAAGATTGATGGCTTTTCCTGAAGAGCTTCTAAAATTAATGTGTTTACTTTTTCTTTAAATGTCATAATTTTATAAAAAGAGGGGACACTTAGTCCCCTCATTATTTAGATTTTAATAAATAACGGTGCAAATATAGTGTTTTTTTTATAAATCAAAATAAATAGATTGCTCTAAAAATATTTCTTATCTTTATGTAGCATAAAACACAAGAGATTATTCCTACTATCTAACCCAAAAAACTATGAAACGAATTTTAGTACCTACCGACTTCTCAGAACATGCAGAAGACGCTTTAAAAGTCGCTGCACAAATTGCCCAAAAAAACAATTCGGAAATCATTGTATTACACATGCTCGAGCTGCCTCATCAAATGAATGACGCAATTACAGGGGGCGCAAGCATTCCCGAAACCATGCTTTTCATGAAAAAAGCAAATCAAATGCTCGATGAAATCTCCAACAGACCCTACCTTGAAGGAGTTAGTGTGACCGAAATTGTAAAAATGGACAAACCCATCCATGGCATCACGCAAGTAAGCAAAGATCACGAAATAGATCTAATCATAATGGGGTCACACGGCTCTTCAGGTGTCGAAGAATTACTAATAGGATCCAACACCGAAAAAGTAGTACGCAATTCCGAAATCCCTGTTTTAGTCATCAAAAAAGACATTTCAAATTTTAATGCAGCAAACATTGTCTTTGCTTCTGATTTTTCTGAAGAGACCAAAAAACCTTTTGAAAAATTCTTAAATTTCACCAAATTCTTTGACTCAACCATTCATTTAGTCACTATTTGTACTCCAAACAGCTTCAGACCAACTCATGTTATTCAAAAAGCGATGAACGAATTTATCGCCGAATTTAATATGACCAATTACTCCACAAATATCTACAACGATACCAATATCGAAAAAGGAATTCTAAACTTTTCGAACACCAAAAACGCAGACGTTATTGCAATGTGCACACACGGAAGAACCGGATTTGCTCATTTTTTCAACGGAAGCATCAGCGAAGGACTAGTCAATCACGCCGTGAAACCCGTTATAACTTTCAAAATCTAAACAGCTCAAAAAAAACTAAAGCTGACAGGTTTTAAAAACCTGTCAGCTTTGACCCATAATTTCTATTGTGATTTATTTTACCTATTCACTTTCGCTCGAGTCTCCTTCATCAAGAGAACAAACGAAGTACCTAATCTTTTTTAAACTTTACAGCTTTGCGACTTTGCGAGATTTCCACTAAATTTAAACACAACACTAAAAAGCTTCTCACTTGAGCGTTTTTTTTTGAATAAAAACTACAAGTTTTGAATTCTCCATTAAAACCTACCTAAACACCTCAAAAACTAAAGCTGACAGGTTTTAAAAACCTGTCAGCTTTGACCCATAAAAATAATAGAAAACAATTTTGCCGTACAATATTATTTTCGGAAAGAGAAATCACAATGGCGCCCCGACAAAACTAGTGCTTTTCTATACCGAATTCCTAGTATGATTTCGGATCAAGACACATTGTTGTGGGGAAATAATAAAACCTCACAGAGTCACTAAGGCTACAAAAGTCAGACACTCACTTTGTCTTTTTTCACGAAGGTGACCCGAACGAAAGCGAATAAACCAAATAAATCTGCCTTTGCTGAGCTTGTTTTTACGGAGTTTCTTGCGGAGATTTCTCCTTCGTCGAAAGGACAAACTGCGTGTGTGTGTGTGTGTGTGTGTGTGTGTGTTAGATAAACTAAATTCTCACATCTATTTTTCCTTTTTAGACTAACGAATATATAAGCTTAATTTTTGATACTCCACAGGTTTTCGTGTTGATCCATGATTTCTCCTTCGTCGAAAGGAAAAACCGGGCGTGTATAGCACAAACAGAGCGTTTTTTTTTTAACAGACTAGATCCCCTCCTA
The DNA here is from genome assembly GCF_001027725.1 of Flavobacterium sp. ABG. NCBI lineage: Bacteria > Pseudomonadati > Bacteroidota > Flavobacteriia > Flavobacteriales > Flavobacteriaceae > Flavobacterium > Flavobacterium sp. ABG. Next base: position 266,710 of record NZ_LEKS01000001.1, on the reverse strand, counting down.
TTCCAGACTTGGGATTTGGAATTTCAAAAATTGGAATTTCAAAAAATTTTGTTGCATAAAAAAAGCCTCTCAAATTGAGAGGCTTCTTATGTTGGTCTACAAGGACTCGAACCTTGAAAGACTGCACCAAAAACAGTTGTGTTACCATTACACCATAGACCAGCAGTGCTGTTAAGCGAGTGCAAATTTAAAACTTTTTTTAGTTTACACAAACTTTTTTTGAAAAAATTTATTCCATAAAAAAAGCCTCTCGATTGAGAGGCTTTTATGTTGGTCTACAAGGACTCGAACCTTGAAAGACTGCACCAAAAACAGTTGTGTTACCATTACACCATAGACCAGCAGTGCGGTTAAGCGAGTGCAAATTTAGAGCTTTATTTAGTTTGCACAAACTTTTTGGGCAAAAATTTTCATTTTTTTTCGTTTTTTCTCCTTTAAAACTGCTAATGTTTTCACAAGTATTTCACCAACAACAGATTACTTTAACCAAATAGTTTTCTAGATTTTTTTGTTAATGCTCTATTCTTTACACAAAAAAACATTTTCTTTGTAGGATAGAAAACATCTAAAATTATAACACCTAAATATGGCACAATTCAATTTCAATAAATGGAATACAATTATTGGTTGGTTTGCATTTGCAATCGCTTTAATCACCTACACACTAACTGTTGAACCTACCATGAGCTTTTGGGATTGTGGCGAATATATCGCTACAGCAGCTAAACTAGAAGTTGGTCACCCACCCGGAGCTCCTTTATACCAAATGATGGGTGCGTTTTTTGCCATGTTTGCAACAGATAACCAACATGTAGCCTTAATGGTCAATATGATGTCTGTTTTCTCTAGTGCATTCACGATTCTATTTTTGTTTTGGTCTTCTTCTATGATCCTGAAAAAAATCATAGCCCGTTTTTCCGAAATCAATCAAAATAATTCAATTGTTATCCTAGGAAGCTCTTTTATAGGAGCCTTGGCTTTTACTTTTTCAGATAGTTTTTGGTTTAACGCTGTTGAAGCCGAAGTTTATGCAATGGCCTCTTTATTAATTGCCTTACTTTTTTGGCTTGGTCTGCGTTGGGAACAAGACATGGACAAACCTAAGGGAAACAAATGGTTATTGGTTATCTCCCTTGTTATTGGGCTTTCTTTTGGAGTCCACTTCATGGCTTTATTAACCATTCCATCAATAGGATTTCTATACTATTTTAAACATTACGAAAAAGTTACCATCAAGAACTTCTTAATTGCCAATGTTGTAGTTATTGGAGTATTGTTGTTTATTTTCAAATTACTCCTTCCGCTAACCATGGCGTTCTTCGGTAAAACCGAAATATTCATGGTAAACAGCATGGGACTTCCTTTTAACTCCGGAACCATTTTTGTTGCTTTACTATTAATTGCTTTCTTTTATTTCGGGTTAAAATTCACCAAACAAAAAGGCCTGATTTTCTATAACACTATCATTCTCTGCATCTTGTTTATTTTAATAGGATTCTCAACCTGGATGATGTTACCGGTTCGTGCTAACGCAAACACGGTAATCAACGAAAACAAACCATCAGATGCTACCGAAGTTCTGGCATACTACAATCGTGAACAATACGGTGTAAATCCGTTGTTCTACGGACCACAATACACAGAAGTTTTTGCAGGTCTAGACGCTAAAACACCTTATTTAGACAAAAAACCAAACTACGAAAGAGATTATAAAACTGGTAAATACATCATTACCAACAACTATAAAAACGCAGAACAAAATACGGACGACAATCAAAAAACCATACTACCAAGAATGTGGAGTACCGAACCTGGACACATTGAGAATTATATTGGTTTCACACACCCTCCGGGCTTCAAGATAAACCCAAATTATCCTTACGAAGATGATTTGGCAAAATATGGCATAGACGCCAGTCAATTAAGCGAAGAGGAATACAACAAAGCCACTGCTCAATTGCGTAACGAAGTTGAAAAAACTATTTCTGAATTCAGAAAAGCATATGCTCAAAAACAAATTGACAACGAAGGTTACGTAAAATTCCTGAAAAGCTACGGCGATTACTTAATTATCGAAAAACCAACAGCTTCTGACAACTTCTTTTTTATGTTTGAATATCAATTCGGATATATGTACGGAAGATACCTGATGTGGAATTTCGCCGGACGCCAGAACGATGTTCAGGGGAAATACGACAATCTGGACGGAAACTGGATTAGCGGAATAAAAGCCCTTGATTCCATCCACCTTGGCTCTCAAGACAACTTACCTACAGATGTACTAAACAACAAAGGAAGAAATACGTACTTCTTCCTGCCTTTCATCCTGGGACTTATCGGGCTTATGTATCACGCGAATAGAGACCTTAAAAGCTTTTACGTTCTTTTGGCCTTATTCTTATTTACAGGAATCGCATTAAAAATTTACTTAAACGAGAGACCTTTTGAGCCTCGTGAAAGAGATTATGCGCTGGTAGGATCCTTCTATGTGTTTGCCATTTGGATTGGCTTTGGAGTCTATTCGTTGTACGAAACGATTCAGAAATACATAGCTCCAAAAATCGCCGGACCAGTAATTATTGCTGTAACTTTCCTTGCTGCTCCTGTTTTAATGGCTTCTCAAAACTGGGATGATCATGACAGATCAGGTAAATATACTGCTGTAGCAATGGCAAAAGCTTATTTGACTTCCTGCGACAAGAACGCTATTTTATTTACAATTGGAGACAACGATACTTTCCCATTATGGTATGCTCAGGAAATCGAAGGCGTACGAACAGATGTGAAAATTGTCAATACAAGCCTTTTCATGACGGATTGGTACATTGATCAAATGAAAGCCAAATCGTATGAATCTGACCCATTACCAATCTCTTTTACACATGCTGAATATGTGGGAGATAAACTGGATTATGTGGCTCACATTCCAAAAATAGAAACGCGTTGGAACATTAATGACTTCATCAGCTTTATTAAAAATCCAAAATCAACTGTAGGTTTACAAAACGGGCAAACCATTCATTTTTACCCAACTAATAAAATCAGAGTTACCGTTGATAAAGACTTAATTATTAAAAATAAAGTCGTTAATCCAAAATACAATGATTCTATCGTTCCTTATATGGACATTGATATCAAAGGAAGCGCGTTATACAAAAATCGTTTGATGATGTTGGATATCCTGGCTAATAACAACTGGAAAAGACCAATCTACTTTAGTGGTGGTGCTTTTGACAGTGAAGATTACTTATGGCTAAAAGATTATTTACAATTAGACGGAATGGTTTATAAATTAGTTCCGATAAAAAATACTGCTTCAAAAGAAGGCGGACCATTAGACATGGGACAAATTGATGCTGACAAAATGTATGATATTGTAATGAAATGGGATTGGGGCAATAGCGAAAGCGACAAAATCTATCACGATCCTGAAACAAGAAAAAACAGCATCACATACCGCACAAACTTATCTCGTTTAATGAACCAATTGATCGCTGAAGGCAAAATTGACAAGGCAAAAAAAGTCATTAATTTAGCTATGACAAAAATGCCGATCGATAAATTTGGTTATTATTCCTTAGTTGAACCTTTTGCCGGTGGCTATTATAAAGTTGGCGAAACAGCAAAAGCACATGATTTGCTGAATAAGTTAGTACAGAAATACAAAGAAGATCTGAACTATTATGCCACATTAAGCGCTTCTGACCAAACGGACTTAGCTATTGATATTATCACTGATATCGAGCGTTACAGAAGCTTATTGGAGGTTATGAAAAACAACAACGACATCACTTTCTACGAGAAACATAAAGTAACTTTTAATACTTACGTAAATGTTTTCGAACGTTTTGGAAGAGAAAAAGAATAATATACGAAAAATTTAGCAATTAAAAAAATGCAGTGCTGTTTGATAAATAGCACTGCATTTTTTAATTTTACATATCTCTAAATCATTTTACGATGAGCTTTTATTGGGTAAAAACAAATTCATTTATAAAAAGGGTATTTTCTAAATATTGCTGGGACATTCCCAACAACGAAAAGAAGATATACCTCACCTTTGACGACGGCCCTACTCCGGAGATTACGGATTGGGTTTTATCTGAATTGAAAAAGTTTGATGCCAAAGCCACTTTTTTCTGTATCGGAAAAAACATAAAAGCAAATTTGTCGCTATTTGAGAAATTGATCACAGAAGGACACTCCATTGGAAATCACACGATGAACCACGTAAACGGATGGAAAATTCACACGAATGATTATATCGAAAATGTTAAAAATTGCGCACACGTATTAGAAGAACAGGAAAAAACAGGTAGTCGTCTGCTTTTTCGTCCTCCTTACGGGAAAATCAAAAAAGCGCAATCTAAAATTCTACGCAAACTAGGCTACAAAATAGTAATGTGGGATGTTCTGAGTGCTGATTTTGACCGTTCTATTACTCCTCAAAAATGTTTGGAGAATGTTACGAAAAATGTAAAGTCAGGAAGTGTAATTGTATTTCATGACAGCATAAAGGCTTCACCGAATTTAAAATTCGCCTTGCCTAAAACCTTGCATTTTTTAAAAGAAAATGGATATACGTTTGATATTATTCACTAAATAACAGCAAACCGTGTGTAGTATTACATATCGAATTGTTCCTGCACAATACCAATGATAGTATTTGCATCAAGCTCACCTGACTGCCTCCAAATCATCTGACCTTCTTTATAGATCATCAAAGTCGGAAGTCCTTTTATACGAAGTGCCTCCGCCAGTTCCTGATTTTTATCTACATCAATTTTGATTACTTTGGCCTTATCACCAAGCGCAGCGGCAACATCCTTAATAACAGGATGCATAGAAACTGACGATTCATTCCAATCTGTGTAAAAATCGATTAACACAGGGACCTGAGCATTTATTAGTTCTCCAAATTTTGACATAAAACCAAAAATTTAATTTTTTTAAATCTACTAAAAAGAGATAAATATTTTACAAATGTAGCATTTTTACTTAACTAAGCGACATTGTTACCTTTTTTTAGTTCAATGACCGTTATTTCCGGCATGATACCCACTCTTCCGGGATAAGCGTGAAAACCAAAACCTCGGTTCACATAAACATACCTGCCTACCTCTTCATATAAGCCAGCCCATTGTTTATAAATGTACTGTGCTAAACTCCATTTAAAATATCCCGGTATTTCAATACCAAACTGCATGCCATGTGTATGACCTGACAGCGTTAAATGAAAGTTTTTCGGATGATTCTTTATTTCATATTCCCAATGGCTTGGATCATGACTCATCAGGACTTTAAAATCGTTTTGATCTACGTGCTGTGAAGCTCTGTTCAAATCGCCTGCTTTTTTAAAATTCTTTCCCCAATTCTCAACACCAACTAAAGCGATCCTATCCTCCCCTTTCTGAATAAAAGTGTGCTCATTCAGTAAAAGTTTAAATCCGATCTGGTTGTATAATTCTTTTATCGCATGAAAATTATCCTCCTTTTCTTTTTCGGAAGGCCAAGTCACGTACTCCCCGTAATCATGATTTCCTAAAACCGAAAATTTCCCGTATTTGTAACTTTTTATTTTATTAAAAGTCTCTAGCCACGGATGCATTTCTGTTGCATGGGTGTTCACAATATCACCTGTAAACAAAATCATATCTGCTTCCTGCTCATTGATCAGATCAACCGCGTAGCTGATTTTCTCAGGATTATCAAAACTTCCGCTGTGTACATCTGAAATCTGAGTGATCTTAAAACCATCAAAAGCCTCCGGAAGATCCGGAAAAAAGATCGTCTGTTTGATTACTTTATAATTGTACTTTCCTTCGAAAATTCCATAAATCAAAGACAGGAAAGGAACTGCTGCCAGCCCTAAACCAATCTGACTGATGAATTTTCGCCTCGAAGGAAGAATATTTGTCTCATTTGAATTTTCTACAAAATAGTTAACTGCTCCTGCACCTAATCTAAAAACGTCTTCTCCTAATAAAACCAACGTAATTACAATTTTAGGCACATAAATCAACAACATCAGGCCTGTTGTAAACATGAATTGCTTCGTTTGTCCAATGGAACGATCTACCTGCGAAAAAGAGTAAATGATAAAAATTAAAAGCAGTAAACTTATAATTTGATAACTAACCAAAACCCATCTTAATTTAATTAAAGTACGGATGGCTTGGTAAGAATAGAACTCAATAAATAAAAAAAGAGCGCAAAGAATTACAAAACGAATGATCATTAGTTATAGTTTTAAGCAAAGTAACAAAGAATGGATTTTTTATTGCTTTTTATTATCAAAAATTTAACTCAAATATAAATCAAAAGGCCGACAAATTTCTCTGTCAGCCTTTTAATCTACTTAAAATTTATCCCTATTAACCATTTCATAAACCAAACCAAAAGCCATGAAACTACAATAAAAACGACTTATTATTATTTCATTTCTGTTTTAGACGCTGCTGGTTTAGCTTCTGTTTTTTTCGCTTTTTTATCTGCTTTTTTGTCTTTTTTAGGCGCTTTTGCTTCTTTTACCGGAGCTGTTTGAGCTGGGGCTGTTTGAGCGTTTACCATTCCTACTGTTCCTAAAACTGCTACTGCTAAAATTGCTAATTTTCTCATGACTTTAAATTTATAGATTATTATTATTTGATTATTTATAGACCAAAGATATAATCACTAAATGAAGTTTAAATGAAGATTTGTAGTGTTAAAAAAAATTAACTTTTAATTAAGTTTTGCAGCCTCAGGCAGTAAAAGCTTAAAAGTTGTTCCGGTATTAATTTCTGAAACAACATCGATTTCTATATGATGAAAAGAAGCAATACTTTTTGCAATAGCAAGCCCCAACCCTTGCCCATCCTGATCTGAACTAATTCTGGCAAATCTGTTAAATACTTTTTCAATCTGAGAGGCATCCATACCAATACCGGAATCTTTGATAGAGATAAAATACTGCCCATTCAAAAATCCGTCGGAAACAATGATTTCTCCTTTTTCTTTATTGTATTTAATTGCGTTCGTAATTAAATTGTAGATCAGAATATGAATTAGGGTTTTATTGCCTTTAAAACTAAAATCATGCTGCATTTCATTCGAAAAATGAATCTCTTTGTCTTCAATTCTGTCTTGAAGATCTTCCTGCATATCATTTACAATTTCACCAAAATTAATTGCTTCGTCTGTTGCATACTGATTGTTTTCTATTCGGGAAATCAGCAACAGATTATTGATAATTTTTTTGAGCATATCTAAGGTTCTGAGCGAACCCGCAATTTTGTCAACCGCCAGATCATCTAAAGACTCATTCTGCAATAGGTTTTCGAACTTATTTTTGAGCAGCGCAATGGGCGTAAGTAACTCGTGGGAAACATTAGAAATAAATTGTTTTTCTTTTTTAAAAAGTTCCGCAATACGATCCATCATTTGATTCAGAACAAAATCAAGCTCTCTGAAATCACGCGATGTTGCTTTTATCGGTGTATGATCAAAAGCTTCGGGCTCATTGACCCGCCTGATTTTGGTATCTATAATTTTATAAAAAGGCTTCAATAAATATTCAATAAAAAAAGTATCCGCCAAAAAAGTAATTAAAAGAATGATCACAAACACAATAATAATAAAGAACCGGATGATAAAAGTAAGGTCTTTTATTTCGGCAAGACTGCTTCCTATCTCCAGTTTATAATTTTCATTGGCATAGGTAAAATGATGCTGTAGAATTCGATATTCATTTTCTTCGCCTTCGATCACCCTGTAAGCATTACTGAAAGTCGTTTTCTTTTGATGGGACTTCGTTGTGGTTCTTGAAAGTACCAGAAATTCGCTGTGCAAAGTTGAAAACTGCGAATATGTATCTGTGGTATCGCCCGTATTCTGAATAAAATTATTGATTTCTTCCTTGTCCAAATGATCCAGAAATTTTTTCTCTTTTTCGACTAAACTATTGTTGATATGTCTGTAAACTACTTTCTCGACCAAAATAGGCAACATTAACCACAAAATAAAGATCAGCAATAATCTTGACAGTGCGTTAAAAATAGCCAATTGGTGTTTTATTTTCAAAGTCGTTACTTTTTAAACATTAATTCGATATCCGACATTTCTAACGGTTTCAAACCAGCTAATATCGGTATGTTTGTCTAATTTTTTTCTAAGATTCCGAACATGGACATCAATAAAATTCGAGTCTGAATTTACCTCCAGTATATCTCCCCAAATGTGCTCCGTTAATTGCAATCTGGTAATGACCCGATTTTTATTCAAAACCAAATACTGAAAAATATCAAATTCTTTTTTGGTCAGATTGATCGGGATAGCGTCATAACTTACTTTATAATCCTGCAATTGTAGTGAAAAACCATGCACTACTAAATCATTTAAAGTAAAACCATGCATTCTCCTGATCACCGCATAAAGACGTGCACTCAGTTCTGTTAAAGCAAAAGGTTTGGTCAGATAATCATCGGCACCCAAATGCAAACCATTTATTCTGTCGTCTAATTCTCCACGAGCCGTAATGACGATAACTGCCATTTTGGATTTCGTTTTTCGCACCGCTGTCAGAATTTCGAAGCCATCTCCATCCGGTAAACCAAGATCCAACAACATGGCATCGTACTCATTACAGCCGATTTCCTCTAATGCATCCGCACAATTATGAACCACTTTACAGACATAACCGCCATTGCATAAAAAATCATAGACCTCTACGGCAAGTTCTTTATTATCCTCAACAATTAAAATATTCATAGTTCAAAGTTCTAAAAGCAACTAAATTTAAGCAATTATCAAAAAATTAGCTCCTTATTATTTAAAAAATTATTGAATAAAAAAAGCTGACAAATTTCTTCATCAGCTTTCTCCATAATTATCCTTTCTGTTTTGCCTCCCTTACAATCCTTAAAAAGCAAAACAAAAACAACTTTTATTTTTTCATGTTTGCTGTTTCTGATTTCGGAGCTTCTTTTTTAGTAGATTTCGCTTTTTTATCCGTTTTGTGTTTTGGATGTTTGGTTGCTTTTGTCTCTTTTGCCGGAGTTGCTTTAATTTCTTTAGCAGGTCCCACTTTTACAGGAGGAAAAGCATTTACCATTGCTGTTGTTCCTAAAATTGCTACGAGTAACATTAAAAAATTTCTCATGATTTCTATAATTTTGAATTAATAACCTTTTTAATTACAGATCAAATTTACTTCGAGAAAATGAAGAGAAAATGAAGAAACGAGACCACTAAAAAATTTTAACTTTAATTTATAAAAAAGCAGCTGAAATACTCCAGCCGCTTCTTCTATATCAATTTTCGCTATCCTTTTAAAAACCTAATCCTAAAGTCATTGAAGTGACGGCCGGAGAAAAATCAACCGTTTTTGTTGCAGCACCTGTTGTCAGGTTAATTTTGTAAATAGATTGCGTAGTACTAACCGTTAATATAGCAAACGCTTCACCGCTATTTCCTCCTATATCAAAACCATTCATTCCTGTAGTTGTTACCCCCAAAGCTCCCACTGGCACCAAAGTCCCATTATTTGGAGGGGTTTGTAGGTACAAATTATTATTTCCTGAATCAATTACAAACAACTGTGTCGAGGAAGCCTGTGCAAAATTATTGGTGTAAGCTGCTGCCGAAACAGAGGGTGTACCCGGATTCAGAAAACTATCTGTACCCACAACTGCTCCAGTGTCAGGATTCAAACGAAGATTTTGTCCCAAATTACTCACCAATCTTATTCGGTCTACGGTTGGATTAAAATCAAATCCGAAATTCTGTCCTGACAATATCGGCGATAATACGGAGCCGACAGCTGTTACCTGACCGTTTGAAGTATTAACCGTTAGCAACCTGTTTTGATTGGTCACCGCATAAAGAGCTCCGTTTGAAGGTCTGAAATCCAAACCTACTACTTCCTCACTACTATTCATCCCCATCAAAGCAACCGAATTGGAAGTTCCTGTAACGGGATTTAATCGGTATAAAGAATTTGTTGCGCTTGTTGCATAGGCAATAGGTTTCGATTTAAATGCAACTTCAACAATTTGTTGTGTAAAAGTGCCAACCCATACAGCCTCTCCATTCGTTAAATTAATCGTATAAAGCCTGGATTCATTGCTTTTATTGTTAACCGCGATTCCTAAATTAGAATCCGGCTGTATATCAAACCCTCCTGTTCCTGAAAAATCTACTTTTAAACTTCCTACTTCCTGAAGTTTCCCATCGTTTGGCGGATTCTGCAAGTATAATTTGTCAGTTGCATAATCAATATCAAATAATTGGGTTGTTGTACTTCCGGAGAAGCTATTCGTGTAAGCAATGGCATCAACCTGAGTGCTTGCAACTCCATTGAGATTTCCGTCTGTTGACACAACAGTTCCGAGTTCGGGGTGTAATCTCAGATTTTTTCCATTATTAGAAATCAGACGCACACGATCAACCGTTGGATTAAAATCTATAGAAGAGGACGTTCCTTCGATCGCGGGAGAAAAAGAAGCCGCCCCAAGGGGTGTCGCTAATCCCGAATTTTCATTTATACTATACAATCTGCTTGTAGACCCTAAACCATACAATTGTCCTGTTGCCGGTCTGTAATCAATACTCAGGATACTTTCGCCTGACTGCAATCCTGTTATCGTATAGGAACGAATGGGCATTTTTAAATCTTTAGCATTAAAATAAAAGACTTTATTATCATTGGACAAGGCAGTAAAATCTACCGGAGGTGCTGTACTAGGCATTGGTACAGGTTCTGGTTGCTGCACTGGAGTTCTATCGTCATCATTAGAACAGGCTCCAAAAAATGACATTAATCCCATCAATAAAAAGGATCTCGGCGTAAGTAAGGTATCTTTCATAATGTAGTGTTTTAATTAATTATCTACGACAAAAAAAAACTTTTGGTTTTCAAGGCTTTAAAGTTTCCGAAAACCAACAATCCTTCCTTCTACTATTTAGGATTAACAAATAACAAAGCAATTTCTAACTTAATATTATAGTGATATTCGTAACTTTGAAAATTGAATTGATAAATTGTACTTATGTCGTCACAAAAACGCCTTTTTTTACTTGATGCTTACGCTTTAATATTCCGTGGTTATTATGCCTTCATAAAAAACCCAAGAATCAACTCCAAAGGAATGGATACGTCCGCCATTATGGGCTTCATGAATTCTCTTTTGGATGTTATTAGAAGAGAAAAACCGGATCATCTGGCTGTTGCTTTCGATAAAGGAGGAAGTGCACTTCGTAACGAGATATTCCCCGAATACAAAGCCAATCGCGATGTAACACCGGAAGCTATAAAAATTGCAGTGCCTTATATCTGCGAATTACTAAAAGCCATGCACATTCCTATTATTGAAGTGGCAGGTTTTGAAGCCGATGACTTAATTGGAACGATTGCCAAACAAGCCGAAAAACAGAATTACAAAGTTTTTATGGTAACTCCCGATAAGGATTTTGCCCAATTGGTTTCTGAAAACATCTTCATGTACAAACCGGCCCGAATGGGTAATGGAATTGAAATTTGGGGTGTTCCGGAAGTTTTGGCAAAATTTGAAATCGAAAGACCGGAACAGGTAATTGATTTCCTTGGAATGATGGGCGATGCTGCCGATAATATCCCGGGACTTCCGGGTGTTGGTGAAGTAACGGCTAAAAAGTTTTTAAAAGAATTTGGTACAATGGAAAACCTTTTGGCTAATACCGACAAGCTGAAAGGAAAAATGAAAGAAAACATCGAGGCCAACAAAGAAAAGGGATTACTCTCTAAAACTTTAGCCACTATTTTATTGGACTGCCCGGTTACTTTTGACGAAAATGATTACGAGTTAACACGTCCCGATATCGAAAAAACTGATGCTATTTTTCAGGAATTAGAATTCCGAAGAATGGCGGAACAATTTGATAATTTGTTTAAAACAGGTGGAGCACAAACTACAGAGACAACTCCTGATGCCAAATTATACAAGAAAGCGCAACCTAAAAATGAAGACCAATTTGATCTTTTTGGAGCCGGTGATACCGCCGAAAATCCGGAAGCTGTAAGAACTTCTTTTTATACTACTTTAGAAAACACACCTCACTCCTATCAGGCTATTGAAGGCGATTTAGGTATTAAATTACTTTTACAAAATTTACAAAAACAGACTGCTGTTTGTTTTGACACCGAAACTACCGGTTTAGATGCTTTGCATGCGGAACTGGTTGGTATTTCGTTTTCTTATGAAAAAGGAAAAGGACTTTATGTTCCGTTTCCGGAAAACCAGGAAGAAGCAAAGGCTTTGATTACCAAATTTATTCCGTTTTTTGAAAATGAGAGTATTGAAAAAATCGGTCAGAATTTAAAATATGATTTAAAAATTCTTTCTAATTATGGTGTTACGGTAAAAGGAAAACTTTTTGACACGATGATTGCACACTATCTGATTAATCCGGATATGCGTCATAATATGGATATTCTAGCAGAAACGTATTTGAAATATTCCCCAAAACCAATTGAAGATTTAATTGGTAAAAAGGGTAAAAATCAAATCTCAATGCGTGATGTTGCTTTGGAAGACATCAAAGAATATGCTGCCGAGGACGCTGATGTAACCTTACAGTTGAAAGAAATCTTCACCACTGAATTAGACAAAACGGAAACCAAAAAACTGTTTGACGAAATCGAAATTCCGTTAGTAAGCGTTTTGGCTGCTATGGAAACAGAAGGTATTCGTCTTGATGTTGAGTTTTTAAAAGCAATGTCTAAAGAAATGGATGTTGAGATTAAAACTTTGGAGCAAAATATCTACGAAACTGCGGGCGAGAAATTCAATTTGGCTTCTCCAAAACAGTTGGGCGATATTTTGTTTGATAAAATGAAAATTGGCGGTGCCAAACAAAAGAAAACCAAAACAGGCCAGTACGCTACCGGTGAGGAAGTATTAACTTATTTAGCCAACGACAATCCAATTGTAAAAGAGATTCTGGATTGGCGTCAAATGGTAAAATTACAGAGTACTTATATTCTGGCTTTACCGGAACAAGTAGACAAAAAAACACAAAGAGTTCATACCGATTATATGCAGACTGTTGCTGCAACAGGCCGTTTGAGTTCTAATAATCCGAACTTACAGAATATCCCAATTCGTACCGAAAGAGGTCGTCAGATTCGTAAAGCATTTGTAGCCCGTGATGAAAACCACACTTTGATTTCTGCGGATTATTCTCAAATAGAATTGCGAATTATTGCCGCTCTGAGTGGTGAAGAAAACATGATCAAGGCCTTCCAAAACGGAGAAGACATTCACAAAGCAACAGCTGCTAAAGTTTTTGATGTTCCTTTGGATGAAGTGAGCCGCGAACAAAGAAGTAATGCAAAAACAGTAAACTTCGGAATTATCTACGGTGTTTCTGCTTTTGGATTGAGTAATCAGACTTCCCTATCCAGAAGCGAAAGTGCTGCTTTGATTGAAGCGTATTACAAAACATACCCAAAATTGAGATCGTACATTTCAGAGCAAATCGAGTTTGCACGTGAAAAAGGATACGTACAAACCATTTTAGGACGTCGTCGTTACTTAAAAGATATTAATTCTGCCAACGCTGTTGTAAGAAGCGCTGCAGAACGAAATGCCGTGAATGCTCCTATTCAGGGAAGTGCTGCGGATGTGATTAAAATTGCAATGATCAACATTCATAAAAAATTAAAAGAAGAAAGCTGGAAATCAAAAATGTTACTTCAGGTGCATGATGAGCTTGTGTTCGATGTTCACAATGACGAACTCGAAAAAATCCAGCCTATGATCAAACACGAAATGGAAAACGCTTTTATAATGGCGGTTCCGTTAGAAGTAGAATTAGGTTTGGGTAAAGATTGGTTGGAAGCACACTAAGATTATTGTAGATTTTAGATTGATGATTTTAGATTCATCAATTTAATAAAATATTAAAAACTCCATTTGCTAGTAGTAAATGGAGTTTTTTTTTGCTTTTTTTTAAAAATTGATTTTCACTTCGTTTTTTTAACAGTTAAAAAGATACAAATTATTGATATTTTTATTATTTTTGAAAATATTATCTTACAATATTACACATCACTCTTTAAAAGTATCTAGAATGTTGATGAAATTTAAAATCTGTTTTTAACATTAAAATTTAAAAAATTATGAGCCTAAAAATGAAAAAGTTTTTTTTTGACAAAAATGACAAATCAATTAATTTATTAGAAGTACTTGGAAAAAAGCAATTACGCATCATTACTGGTGGAGACGATCGAGGCAAAAAAACTTATTGGAGAGAAAGTGCCGGAAAAACTTACACTGAAAGTACTTATGTTAAAAATTAAATCTACAATTACTTAGCGGACGATATTGTCGTCCTCTTTTTTCATTAATAAAAAGATATGAAAACATCTAATTTGGTAATTAAAGTCGCTAGTCGCTGCAATTTAAATTGCTCATACTGTTACGTATACAATATGGGCGACCAAAGTTATAAATCACAGCCTAAATTTATGTCGCAAGAGGTAATAGAATCAATGCTAATAAAAATTAAGGAACACTGTATTGAAAACAACCAAAAGAGTTTTTTACTTATTTTTCATGGTGGAGAACCTTTATTAACAGGAATAGATTTTTACACCAATTTCATTGAAACTGAAAAAAGAATAATTCCTGAAAATATTAGGATTGATTACTCAATGCAATCTAATGGTGTATTAATAACAGAAGAGTGGGCAAAAATTTTAAAAGGGTTAAACATTCAAGTAGGCATAAGTTTAGATGGAACTCCAAACTCAAATAATAAAAACAGGGTTTACCATAACGAAAAAGGATCTTACAATGAAATTATCAGAGGCTTCAAAATAATAAGAAAAGTATATGGAAATCAAAACGCAAACTGTCTTTGTGTAATAGACACCGAAGAAAATCCAAGTGACGTCTATTCTCATTTTAAAAAATTAAAAGCTAATAATGTCCATTTTTTATTTCAAGATTATAATTATATCGAATCAAACCAAAATAATATTCCAAAAATTGGAGATTGGTTAGTAGAGATGTTTGATTTATGGTATAATGACACTGATAAAGTAAAACCCATTGTACGCCCTCTTACCGATCTTATTGGACTCATTTTAGGCAAGAATACAGGATCAGAAATATTTGGAAAAAGCGTAAATGAAACATTAGTAATAGAAACGGATGGTAGTATTGAAACGGTCGATACTTTGAAGATCTGTGGCGATGGGTTTACAAAAACAAAATTCAATATTCTAAAGGATGATTTAAGTCTTATTTTTAAAGAATCTGAACTTGCAAAATTATACTACAATAGTCATGATAATATATGTGAAACTTGCCAAAGCTGCCCAATTGAATCTGTATGCGGAGGAGGTTATTTAGGTCATCGATACTCTAAAGTAAATGGTTTTAACAACCCAAGTATCTATTGCAAAGAAATCATTAAAATAATATGTCATATTCAAAATGAAATTTTAAAAAAAATACCTCTTGAGATTATAAATCAATCGGGTATTGAATTTTTAAATTATGCGGAAATAATAAACCAATTTACAGATAACTATGAACCTGCTTAAATCTTCAGTTGTATTAGCCTTTTTTTTGCTTTTTTCTCAAACCTCTTTTTCCCAAAACAAGGAAGACTATTATTTAAAGAAAGCCGGTTATAGTAAAACTGTAATAACAACAAAAACCGACTCCATTTCTTTTTTAACTTCCATTAGTAACTCCATTTTACCAAAGGCTACGATTTTATTCATCCAAGGTTCAAATCCATTACCTATAATCTTCTATGATGACAAAAGAGTAAACTCAGCTATTCCTTTTGACGTTAAACCTTATCTTGAAAAATTTAATTTTGTAATAATTGCCAGAAAAGGAATTCCTTTAATAGGTTCTTACGAAAGAGATTCTAAAGGATATACAACTGAAAAAGGAAATATTCCCGATGATTACATTAAAAATGATAACCTAAATTATAGAGTTAATCAAGTCACAACCGTTATAGACTATTTATTTAAAAATAATAGCATTAAAAAAGACTCTCTCTTTGTTGTAGGCCATTCGGAAGGCTATCGTGTAGCAGCAAAAGTAGCGGCAAACAACACCAAAATATCCAAATTAGTTTGCATGTCTGCTGATCCATTTAATAGAATAACGGAATACATATTAAGAGAAAGAGTCCAGTGTTTTAAAAACAATGACGATTCGGAAAGTCAAATTAAAATTGACAAATTAACTAGTGAATATAAAAACATCGAAAAAGACAGTAAAGAATTTAAAGACGACATTGATTTTACCAATTGGGCAAGTTATAACAGAACTTTAAGTTATGAAAGCTTTAAAAAATTCAAGAATCCCATCCTGATAATTTATGGAACAAATGATATTGGATCGGCACACAATGATTTACTCCCTTTTTTACTCCCGAAAAAAAATATTAAAATTAAAGCTTATCCTGATTACGGTCATAATTTCGAAAAACAAGAATTTAATTTAAATAAAAAAGAAACCGAAAGTACTTATCACTGGGATGAAGTTTTCAAGGATATAAAAGCTTGGTTGCTCCAATCACAATAAAATTTTACTACCCCAAAATAGTACCAAGCAAAAAAAATCCATTCGATTTGAATGGATTTTTTTTTGAACTATACTTTGCGGGTTGATTCCCGTTCTTTTAATACTGTTTTGATTACGATGGTTTCATAATCTGACGTTTCTTCTTCGTTTTCTTCGAGTCTTTTGATTAACCTTTTGGCAGCCACTTCGCCAATTTCAATACCGTGTTGGCTTACTGTTGTCAAACTTGGTGATAAACGTCTTGAAGCTAAAATTCCATCTGCAAAACCAATAATCGAGATATCTTCCGGAACTCTGTATCCTTTTTTCAATCCTACGCGTAGAGCTGCAACGGAGTCATTTTCATCCAAAGCAAAAATTCCGTCAATTTTTTGTTCAAAAATAGCGTCAATTTTACTTTTCATATCCTCTTCAGAATCGGTTCTGAGGATGATTTTTTCGTTTATCGCAATGTTATTGTTTTCTAAAGCTTTCAAATAACCGTCAGCTCTTAATTTTCCAACACTTAAATTATCAACAGAAGAGATTAAGGCAATATTTTTACAACCTAAATTAATCAAATGTTGTGTCGAGTTTAAAGCAGAATCGTAATCGTCTACAACTACTTTATCACATTCTACACCTTCTGCAATTCGATCAAACATTACGATTGGCGTTCCATCATTTATAATTGCCGAAAAATGATTGTATTCCTGTAATTTTTGCGCTTCTTCTGAAACTGATAATATAAAACCATCGATGGTTCCGTTACTCAACATTTCCAGTGTATGAATTTCTTTTTCTAAAGATTCATTAGAAATACAGGTAATTACATTATATCCTTTTTTGTCTGCTACTTTTTCGATACCACTAAAAACCTTCGCAAAAAACGAGTTCAATATATTAGGTATAATAACTCCTATCGTTTTTGTTTTACGATTTTTCAAATTCAAACCAATCACATTTGGTTTGTAATTTTTCAATTTCGCGTATTCTTTAATCTTAATTTTTGTTTGCTCACTAATTTCAGGACTATCATTAAGCGCTTTAGAAACTGTTGATACAGAAACATTGAGTTCTTTTGCGATTTGTTTTAAAGTTGCTTTAGCTTTCATTCTATCATGTTTTATGGAATTAATACAAATATAGTAGAATTACTGAAATTACAACAAAAATCATCGCAGACTACATCAAAATCTTATCATGTTTTCCCTTATGTCTTAAGAGAATTATAAAAAAAATAAAAAATAAATCTAATTTCTAAAACTACTCTGTAAGAAAGCCCGTAAGTAACCTAATACGCAAAAATGCAATTCCTATTAATAACCATTTAAAAAAGTAATAATTATGAAAAACGAAGTACGAGTTCAAGAGGTAGACACTTCATTGAACAACAGAAGGAATTTTCTCAAACTAAGCGGACTAACTATTGCCAGTGCCGGATTACTTATGGCCGGATGTAGTGACAACAATGATAATGATGATCCTATAATAGATAATATGTTACCAGGAGTCAAAAACGGAAAATTCGATTTAGGAGCCGGAGATTTTGGCGTTCTGACCTACGCATATGCTTTAGAACAATTAGAGGCTGACTTTTATACCAAAGTGGTAAACGCTTCCAATTTCAACACCACCTTTAATGCTATAGAAAAACAAGTCCTTACCGACTTATATTACCACGAAGTAGTACACAGAGATTTCTTTAAAGCTGCTTTAACTGGTGGACTACCGGATCCGAGTTCTCAACTACTCCCTACATTAGCATTTAATTACGGTGCTTTAAACTTTAATAGTCGCAACGATGTTCTGGCTACAGCCAAAGCACTTGAAGATACCGGTGTAGCCGCATACAATGGGGCAGGAAAACTGATCAAAAATCCGGATTACTTATTGTTGGCCGGGAAAATTGTTTCTGTAGAAGCAAGACACGCCTCTGCCATCAGAAGTTTAATTAATCCGAATTCTAAAGATTTTGCCGGAGATGACATCATCAATATGACAACCGGATTGGATGACGCAAAAGATCCTTCAAAAATTTTAGCCATTGCAGGCGGATTTATCACAACTCAATTTACTGCTAAATATTTACCTTAATAATAACCCAATTTAAAAATTAGAAATTATGAATATATTAAAATTTATAGAGTCTTTTACCAATGAGGGTATTATGGCTAGCACAGGTTCAAGAAGAGACAGTTTTACACAATTTGGAAATCTTGGAAAAAATTTAGCATTTGCATCCATTCCATTCGGACTATCCGCATTGGCTAACAAAGCAATGGCAAAAGATATAACCCCTACTCCTGCAACACCAATCGGAGCGTTGCAGTTTGCATTAACTTTAGAATATCTTGAAAATGAATTTTATGCTATGGCATTAGATTCAGGAGTAATTCCCGCATCAGAAAATAGCGGTCGCGATTTGAAAGTATTTCAGCAAATTGCAGATCATGAAGCCGATCACGTAAAATTTCTAATTGCAGGTTTAGGTGGAACAATGAGTCCCAATTTTGTCCCTAAACCTACTTTTGACTTTACAGTTGGAGGCGCTTTTAATCCTTTTGGAGATTATCCGACCTTCTTAGCCTTAGCTCAGGCATTTGAAGATACGGGCGTAAGAGCCTATAAAGGACAGGCTGCAAATCTGATTTCTACACCTGATTTATTAACCGCAGCACTTCAAATCCACTCTGTTGAAGCACGACATGCGTCTGAAGTAAGACGACTGCGTGGTTTAAAAGGATGGATTTCTAATAGTGAAAGAGGTGCAGGAATGCCGGCCGCAACACAAGCTGTCTATGATGGCGAAGGCCTTACGATGCAGGCAGGATTTAATACATCAACCTTATTTGGTGCCGCAGCAGGATCTGAAGCTTATGACGAACCACTTACTACACAGCAAGTTGTAGATATAGCCAACCTCTTTATAGTATAATTTACTTTTTTATCTGCCTTACTTGAAACCATCTTTACGTACTTTTGTAAAGATGGTTTTTTTATTGTTTTAGATAAAAAAATAGCTCCTGAAAATCAGGAGTTAAAATAATCTTTTCAGGTATTTGGTTTTAAAATAATTAATTGTACTTTTGCATCCCCTTTATTGGGGATGGAATGTTTAATTAAAATAATATTATGGACGCATTAAGCTACAAAACAGTTTCAGCTAGCAAAGCCACTGTAACTAAAGAGTGGATTGTTGTTGACGCTGAGGGTCATAACTTAGGACGTCTTGCTTCAAAGGTTGCAATGATCTTAAGAGGTAAGTACAAACCAAGTTACACACCGCACGTTGACTGTGGAGATAACGTAATTGTTATCAACTCAGAAAAAATTAACCTTACAGGTACAAAAATGAATGACAAAATTTACATGCGTCATACAGGTTACCCAGGAGGACAAAGAACTTTAACTGCTAAAGTATTGCAATCTAAAAACCCTGCATTATTAGTAGAGAAAGCTGTAAAAGGAATGTTACCTAAGAACAAATTAGGAGCTGAACTTTTTAGAAATCTAAATGTTGTTGTAGGAGCTGAGCACAAACAAGGAGCTCAAAAACCTAGAACTGTTAACCTAAACGATCTTAAGTAATGGGAGTTATTCACAAAATCGGTAGAAGAAAAACCGCTGTTGCACGTGTATATGTTTCTGAAGGAACAGGAAAAATCACTGTAAACAAAAAAGAATTCGCAACTTACTTTCCAACGGCAACTTTACAATACAAAGTTTTACAACCAATGTCTATGACAGAAAATGTAAACAACTTTGATGTAAAAGTAAACGTTTACGGAGGTGGTTCAACTGGTCAGGCAGAAGCTGTAAGAATGGCATTAGCACGCGTTATGTGTGAAGTAAATGCTGAAAACAGAGCTATCCTTAAACCAGAAGGTTTATTAACAAGAGATCCAAGAATGGTTGAACGTAAGAAATTCGGTCAGAAGAAAGCTCGTAAGAGATTCCAATTCTCTAAACGTTAATATTACCTGTCTTGTTCATTTGGGACAAGACATGATCAATTATTTATTGAAATTAAAAAACACAGTTGTTGTTGCTCTCCTACCGAGGTAGGAAATAGTTTAGCATCTAAATGTATAAAGCCTGGGAAACCGCCATTTATGCATTGCTAATCAACAGAACGTAAACTAGTACAAAAATGGCAAACAAAATAGAAGTAAAAGACTTACTAGAAGCAGGTGTTCACTTCGGACACATGACTAGAAAATGGGATCCAAATATGGCTCCTTACATTTATATGGAGCGTAATGGTATTCACATTATCAATCTATATAAAACTGCAGCTAAAATTGAAGAAGCTAACGAAGCTTTGAAAAAAATCGCTGCATCAGGTAGAAAAATCTTATTCGTAGCTACCAAAAAACAAGCAAAAGACATCGTTGCTGAAAAAGCAAAAGCTGCAAACATGCCTTACATCACTGAAAGATGGCCTGGTGGAATGCTAACTAACTTTGTAACTATCAGAAAGGCAGTTAAAAAAATGTCTTCTATTGATAAAATGAAGAAAGACGGTACTTTCATGACACTTTCTAAGAAAGAGCGTTTACAAGTTGATCGTCTACGTGCTAAATTAGAGAAAAACTTAGGTTCAATCGCTGATATGTCTAGACTACCTGCAGCATTGTTCGTAGTAGATATCAAAGCAGAACATATCGCAATAAAAGAAGCACAAAAATTAAACATTCCAGTTTTCGCAATGGTTGATACGAATTCTGACCCAAGAGAGGTTGATTACGTTATTCCTGCAAATGATGATGCTTCTAAATCAATTGACAAAATTTTATCTTTAGTAACTGCTGCTGTAATCGACGGTCTTTCTGACAGAGGTTCTGACAAAGAAACTGAAGCTACAACAGAAGATGCTACTGCTGCACCTGCTGCTGTAGAAGCTGCGCCAGCTGTTGAAGCTGCTGCTCCTGCTACTGAAGAATAAATCAAATTTTAAATTCCAAATTTTAAATTCCAAAATCCAAATAAAAATTAAAAACATTATGTTGATAATTTAATAAAATTGGAATTTGGGATTTAAAAGCTGGAATTTTTACTTTTAACATTAAAATTCAAAATATTATGGCAACAATTACTGCTGCAGACGTAAATAAATTAAGACAAACTACAGGTGCCGGAATGATGGACTGTAAAAAAGCTTTAGTTGAAGCTGAAGGAGATTTCGATAAAGCGATACAAAACCTTAGAGAAAAAGGACAAAAAGTTGCTGCTAATCGTTCTGACCGTGAGTCTTCTGAAGGAGCTGCTGTTTCTTTTGTTAATGCTGATAAAACTAAAGGAGCGATCATCACTTTAAACTGCGAAACTGATTTCGTAGGTAAAAATGAAGCTTTCGTAACTTTAGCTAAAGAATTAGTAGAAAGAGCTATTAACTTTTCTTCTAAAGAAGATTTCTTAGCTTCAGATTTCAACGGAATTACTGTTGCTGAAAAACTAATTGAGCAAACTGGTGTTATTGGTGAAAAAATCGAAATCGGTGGTTTTGAAATTTTAGAAGGTGCTTTCGTTGGATCTTATGTTCACGTTAACAAAATTGCTGCATTAACAGCAATCTCTCAATCAGTTGACAACGCTGAAGTTTTAACTAAAGACATCTCTATGCAAGTTGCTTCTATGGGAGCTGATACATTATCTTACAAAGATTTTGATCCTGCTTTCGTTGAATCTGAACTTGCTGCTCGTATTGCTGTAATCGAAAAAGATAATGAAGAAGCAAAACGTTTAGGAAAAACTTTAAAAAATGTTCCTAAATATATTTCTTTCTCTCAATTAACTGAAGAAGTTATTAAACAAGCGGAAGAAGATGCTAAAGCTGA
Organism: Flavobacterium sp. ABG; assembly: GCF_001027725.1. Classification (NCBI taxonomy): domain Bacteria; kingdom Pseudomonadati; phylum Bacteroidota; class Flavobacteriia; order Flavobacteriales; family Flavobacteriaceae; genus Flavobacterium; species Flavobacterium sp. ABG. The sequence continues at coordinate 244,320 of NZ_LEKS01000001.1, read as the reverse complement.
ATTAAAAGCTGAAGGTAAACCAGAGCAAATTTGGGACAAAATTATCCCAGGAAAAGTACAACGTTTCATCTCTGACAATACTACTTTAGATCAAGAAAAAGCTTTATTAGATCAAAACTTTATCAAAGACGATAGTAAAAAAGTTAGTGATTATGTTAAAGGATTCAACGTTGAAATCACAGGTTTCAAAAGAGTTACTTTAGGTTAATATATTATTTTTTCAATACAAAAAGCCCGAATATTAATTTATTCGGGCTTTTTTATTGCATCCCATTGGTTCTTTTAACCGCAAAGATTTTATGTAAATTGTAAAATGCGAAAAATCAAATCTATTTTATCCTTAGACGAACTTAATCATTTCACAATTCACATTTTACATCTTACTTCTTATCCGTAATCGGAAAATTTCTCGCTCTCATCAAAGCATCTGACTTAGGCGCTCTTCCTCTGAAGTTTTCATACGCTTTTTCCTGATCAATCGTATTTCCGGTGCTAAAAACATTGTCATAAAGTCGTTTGGAAACTTCTTTATCGTAAGGTCCTTTTCCTTCTAAGAAAGCCTCATAAGCATCTGCATTTATAACATCTGCCCATAAGTAACTGTAATATCCTGCCGCATAACCGTCACTTGAAAAAATATGCCCAAACTGTGGGATTCTGTGACGCATTACAATCTCTGACGGCATATTTAGCGCATCTAAGGTTTCTTTTTCAAATTTATGAGGATCAATAGCCTCTGTTGCTAAGTGAAGCTTCATATCAATCAGTGAACTTGAAATCGTTTCAACTGTTGCAAAACCTTCGCCAAAATCGGCTGCTTTCTCTATTCGATCTACTAGTGCCTGAGGCAGTGGCTCATTGGTTTTATAATGTAACGCAAATTTATTTAAGACCTCCGGAGTTGCCAACCAGTGCTCTAACAATTGAGAAGGAAACTCTACATAATCTCTTGCAACACTTGTTCCCGACAAACTTGGATAGGTAACATTTGAACATAAACCATGAAGTGCATGGCCAAATTCATGGAATAACGTAGTCGCATCCGACCACGAAATTAAAACCGGCTCGTTCGCAGTTCCTTTAATAAAATTACAATTATTAGATACGATTGTCAGAATATCTCCGTCTAATTTTTGCTGATCACGGTAAGAATTCATCCACGCACCGGAACGTTTTCCTGAACGCGCATAAGGATCAAAATACCATAATCCCACTACTTTACCTGTTATCTTATTACTTACTTCCCAAACACGTACATCCGGATGATAAACCGGAACATCTGTGATTTGTTTGAATTTTAAATTAAATAATTCCCCGGCAACCCAGAACATTCCTTCACGTAAATTCTCTAATTGCAGATAAGGTTTCACTTCATTCTGATCTAAATCATACTTTGCTTTTCTGACTTTTTCAGCATAATAACGATAATCCCAAGGTTCAATTTTAAATTTTCCACCTTCAGTATCAACAATTTTCTGCATTTCAGCCACATCCTGCTGCACTTTTTCTACCGCAGGTTTCCAAACCGACATCATTAAATCTAATGTTTTCTGTGGATCTTTTGCCATTTTATTAGACAAACTCCAATGTGCAAAGGATGGAAAACCAAGTATTTTTGCTTTTTCAGTACGCAATTTCAAAATCTCAACTAAAGTCGAATTAGTGTCATTCTCATTTCCGTTATCTCCACGTTTCACAAAAATATCAAATGCTTTTTCTCTTAAATCCCTACGCGTTGAGAACGTCAAAAAAGGCTCAATCGAAGAACGTGTATTGGCAACGCAGCCCATAACGTCTAATTTTCTTTCTTTTGCTTCTGCTATTGCGGCATTTTTTTCTTCAGCCGGAAGACCATCAAAATCAGCTTCTGTTTTTAAAGCTACATACTGATTGTTTTCTTCTGCCAATAAATTTTGATTAAATCGGGTAAAAAGCGTTGCTAGTTCTTTATTGATTTTAGCTACTTTTTCTTTGTCGGCATTATTTAATTTTGCTCCTTCACGAACAAAATCAGTGTAATACAACCAAATCAATCTTTGTTGCTCGCTGGTAAGTTTTTTACTTTCTTTTGAATTATATAGAGCCTCAATTCTTTCGAAAAGTTTTTTATTCTGATTGATTTTATCCGTAAACTCAGAAAATTTTGGAGACATTTCAGTATCCACAACATTAAATTCCGGACTACTTATGTTAGATCTGTAAATCCCATAGACAGTAGAAATTCTTGTAATCGTTTTACCGGAGCGCTCTAAAGCCGCAATCGTATTATCAAAAGTTGGTGCTTTTGAATTATTTGCAATAGCATCAACTTCATCCAGTTTCTCCTGAATAGCAAACTGAAGTGCCGGTTTAAAATCTGAAACCTTGTAGAGATTAAATGCAGGAACTCCGCCATACGGGCCTGTCCACTTTTTAAGCAACGGATTTTCAGTATTGGTTTGTGCGTTCGACGCAAAAAAGGTTGTCCCCATAAGAATAATTCCAATTATTTTTTTTGTTATCATCACTTTGTTGTGGTATAAATGAATTTTGTAATTCCTTCAAAAATAACTAAAAACAGCATTGCAAAGAAAATTTTAACTTCTCGTCCATTTTAAAGACCTTGGCCTAATTTAAATTCAAACTATCCCAACTTTTAAAGAAATAACTTAAATTTGACCCATCAATTATAAAAACACATGTTTAAAACCAGAAAAGAAATTGTCTTTGTTGTTCTTGCAGGAATTTTTATTACTAATGCAGTCGTCGCAGAACTAATTGGAGGAAAACTAATCCAGATTGGCCCATTTGTAATGAGTATCGGGATTCTACCTTGGCCAATTGTCTTTCTTACTACCGATTTGATCAATGAATATTTTGGAGAAAAAGGTGTTAAAAAACTTTCCTTTATAACAGCCTGCCTGATTGCTTATGCATTCCTGATCTTATTTATGGCGATTGTGGTTCCGGCCGCAAAAGGCATTAGCCCGGTAAATGACGAACAGTTTCAAGCTGTTTTTGGACAGAGTATGTGGATTATTGTCGGAAGTCTTATCGCTTTTATAATTTCCCAACTAATTGATGTTTGGATCTTTTGGTTTTTTAAAAACAGAACAGGTGAAGGAAAAATATGGCTTAGAACCACTGGGTCAACTGTAATCTCTCAATTATTTGATTCTTTTATTGTTCTTGGAATTGCCTTCTGGTTACCCGGAAAAATTGATTTTGACACCTTTATTTCATCAGGATTAACGGGCTACATTTTTAAACTTTCTGTCGCTATTTTACTGACTCCGCTGATTTATCTTGGACATCACTTAATAAAGAAATATCTCGAGCAGGACCCTACTACTGAAGATAAAACTAAGACTATCGAAAAACAATAAGATCATCTTAAAATACTGACTCTTAAAATTTTGATGTGCTAATATTCTAAAAAATAGTTCGAATATCAGAGTTTTGAGAAGCAGAACCATTCCTATTTTATAACCAAAACCAATTAACAAAACCAAAACATGAAATCTAATGAAATTATTACTTTTTTACAAAACCACAATTACACCTACACATCAAACAATAAAACAATAACGGTTAATCTTGAGCTATCACAAAATGTTCTGATTGATGTTTCAAATCCCGAAAAAATCATACTAAAAGACGAACTTGTCTTCTGGAATTTTTTAACCGGTGCCATCAAAATGAGTTTAAAAAACGCTATCGTATACAATTTTATATTAATTCTCTTTTTTGGCTTTTTATGCCATTATCTGGAATTTACAAATCAAAATTACACCAATTTATTTTTGATCCTTATCAGTTGGATTTTACTGTTCTCTACCTTTTATTTGATCAAATTAGAAAGTTTTAAACTGCAGCTTGTAACAGCAATAAAATAAAAAATCTTTTACAATACTTAAAATCTCAAACCTAAACCGCTTGAGATTTTTTTTTATATTTGAAATAAAAATGGATATAATAAGATGTGGCTGGTGTACTTCCAGTGAATTATACAAAAAATACCATGATGAAGAATGGGGCGTTCCCGTTTATGACGACGCATCATTATTCGAATTCTTAATCCTTGAAACTTTTCAGGCCGGTTTAAGCTGGATTACTATATTGAATAAAAGAGAAAATTTCAGAGCTGCCTTTGATCATTTCGACTATAAAAAAATCGCCAATTATCCCGAAGATAAAATCGAATCTTTACTTGAAGATACTGGAATTATTCGCAATAAATTAAAAATTCGTTCCGCCGTTACCAATGCACAGGCCTTTATAAAAATACAGGAAGAATTTGGAAGCTTCTCCGATTATATCTGGAAATTCACCAACGGAAAACCTATAGACAATACCCCAAAAACCTTAAAAGACGTTCCTGCGACCACACCTCTATCTGACGAAATCAGCAAAGATTTAAAAAAAAGAGGCTTTAAATTTGTAGGTTCTACCGTGATTTACGCCCACATGCAAGCCACCGGAATGGTCAACGATCACGTCGGAGACTGCTGGACTCGGGCTTAGTTTACAGTCGCAGTATTCAGTCTCAGTTTGCAGTCTTGGTTTGCAGTCTTGATCGTGAAAACTGTGACTGAAAACTGATTATTAAAAAAACTTTCATACATTTGCTTCACACTTTAGGGGTGTCTGCAACATTGCAGGCTGAGATTTTACCCTCTGAACCTGATCTAGTTCATACTAGCGTAGGGAAAAGTAAGATGACTTTCTGATGCACTTTCATGTGCAATTGTAGCCATTCCTAGAGTAAAGAAACGCAGTAATGCCTTTCTTCAACACACTAAATCTAGAAGGAATGGAACTAAAAATCAACCAACAAATCAAACATTTCAATGCTGAAACACTTAGCGTTCAGTCATTGCTCGATCTCGAAATTCCGAACAAACAAAACGGAATTGCCATTGCTATAAACAGCACCGTAATTCCAAAACCTGAATGGGACTCTCATTTTATTCGGGAAACTGATGATATTCTGATTATTTCTGCCACCCAAGGGGGGTAGGAATTAAAATTCCAATTTTTATAATTGTTGTGGGGGTAAATTTCAAATTCCAACCTCCGTAGAGACGCACAGCAGTGCGTCTCTACAATGCGTCTCTACGACAAACCATTTCACATTTCACAACACACATCTTACATAAAAAAATGACAAACGAAGAAAAAATATCCAGAACGCCATTTCCAAATTCCAAAAAAATATATGTGAATGGTGAAATACATCCAATAAAAGTTGCCATGCGTGAAGTGGCATTAAGCGACACGCGACTTTCTAACGGCGGAACTGAAAAGAATCCGGCGATAACTATCTATGATACCTCCGGTGCTTATACCGATCCGGATATCACCATTGACATCCGAAAAGGGCTGCCACGACTAAGAGAGGAATGGATTTTAGAACGAAATGATGTTGAAATCTTATCTGAAATAACATCCGATTACGGACAAATGCGATTAAAAGATGAAAACTTAAACCATTTAAGATTCGAATATTTACATCAGCCTAAAAGAGCTAAAGAAGGAGCAAACGTAACCCAATTGTATTACGCCAAACAAGGAATCATCACACCTGAAATGGAATACATTGCGATTCGTGAAAACCAACGTATCGAACTTTTAAACGAACAAACCAAAGCCATGCAATGCCAGCACGCAGGTCATAGTTTTGGAGCAAATACACCGAAAAGTAAAATTACACCGGAATTTGTTCGTAGCGAAGTAGCCATTGGACGCGCCATTATCCCAAACAACATCAACCACCCAGAAAGTGAACCGATGATTGTAGGCCGAAATTTTCTTGTAAAAATAAACGCTAACATCGGAAATAGCGCTGTGACTTCAACTATTGAAGAGGAAGTAGAAAAAGCTGTTTGGGCTTGCCGTTGGGGAGCTGATACGATAATGGACTTATCAACAGGAAAAAACATTCACGAAACCAGAGAATGGATCATTCGTAACTCTCCGGTGCCTATTGGAACGGTGCCTATTTATCAGGCCTTAGAAAAAGTAAAAGGAATTGCTGAAGATTTAACGTGGGAGGTTTTCCGCGATACACTAATTGAACAGGCAGAACAAGGAGTTTCGTATTTTACGATTCATGCCGGAGTTTTACTGCGCTACATTCACTTAACCGCAGAACGTGTGACGGGAATTGTTTCCCGCGGCGGATCTATAATGGCGAAATGGTGTTTGTTTCACCACAAAGAAAACTTTTTATACACCCATTTCGAAGAAATCTGCGAAATCATGAAACAGTATGATGTCGCTTTTTCTTTAGGAGATGGCTTACGTCCAGGTTCTATTGCCGACGCTAATGATGCTGCACAATTTGCCGAGTTAGAAACTTTAGGTGAACTGGCAAAAATAGCCTGGAAACACGATGTACAAGTCTTTATAGAAGGTCCTGGTCACGTGCCGATGCACATGATTAAAGAAAATATGGACAAACAATTAGAACATTGTAACGAGGCTCCTTTTTATACCCTTGGACCTTTAACAACGGATATTGCACCTGGTTACGATCACATTACATCTGCCATTGGAGCGGCTATGATTGGCTGGTACGGTTGTGCGATGCTGTGTTATGTTACACCAAAAGAACATTTAGGACTACCGAATAAAAAAGACGTAAAAGACGGCGTAATTACCTATAAAATCTCAGCCCATGCTGCTGATTTAGCCAAAGGACATCCGGGAGCACAATATCGCGACAATGCCTTGAGTAAAGCTCGTTTTGAATTCCGTTGGGAAGATCAGTTCAATTTATCATTGGATCCGGATACAGCCAGAGAATTTCACGACGAAACACTTCCTGCCGAGGGTGCTAAAATTGCCCATTTCTGCTCGATGTGCGGACCAAAATTCTGCTCGATGAAAATATCACAGGAAATTCGTGATGTAGCCGCCGCAGAAAAAGGGATGCAGGAAAAATCAGAAGAGTTTATTGAACAAGGAAAAGAAATTTACATCTAAATGTTTATAGTGAAATGTAAAATGTGAGATGCAAAATGAGACAAGTTGTCGTCATTTCAAATTTCACAAAAAACATTTTACATTTCACAAAAAGCATCTGACAAAAGAACATTTCACAATAATGATCGTTATATCAAATCCAGTTGCGGTAGCAAACGAAATCAGCCTAATCCATTCTCTTTTTGAGGAGGGATTAGCGCTATTTCATGTCCGAAAACCGGAGTTTACTGAGATTGAGATGATGCAATTTATTGAGCAAATAAAACCTGAATTCAGATCAAAATTGATCCTGCATACACAGCATCAAATTGCTGATGCTTTTGGTATTAGTAAAATTCATTTTTCTGAAAGAGAACGAAATCAAACTTTACTATTTCCCATTGAAAACAAAACGGTTTCTACTTCTTCCCACTCGATTGCTGATTTTAACGCTTTAGATCCAAGCTTTGAATATGCTTTTTTAAGCCCTGTTTTTAAAAGCATTTCGAAAGAAAATTATGCTTCTGAAATTGATCTTTTTGAAGCAGTAAAATCAAGAAAAAACTTTAGGACAAAGATGATCGCTCTGGGTGGAATTTCTCCCGAAAACAGCAAAACAACGTTAGAAAATGGTTTCGATGGTATTGCCCTTTTGGGAGCGATATGGAATCATGAAAACCCTGTAAACCAATTTATATTATGTCAGAAAATCGTCCTTACGTACTCACTATAGCCGGTTTAGACCCCACTGGAGGGGCAGGTATTCTGGCAGATATTAAAACTTTTGAACAGCATCAGGTTATAGGTTTTGCTATTTCAACGGCCAATACCATTCAAACCGAAAATCAATTCCATCACATTCAATGGACTGATTTAAGCTTTGTACTTCGCTCTATTGAAACTTTGTTTGAAAACTATAAAATCAAAACCGTAAAAATCGGAATCACACCAAGCTTACCTTATTTAAATCGCATTCTTTCGACTATAAAACTGCTGTCTCCGACCACAAAAATTGTTTGGGATCCGGTTCTGAAATCAACAACAGCATTCGAGTTTATGAAAGTTACGGCTGATTTGGATTTTCATAAAATTCTATCCAAAATTGATTTGATTACACCCAATTACAATGAAATAGAACTTTTGTTTCCCGGGTTTTTATCAAACAATCTTTGGATAAAAAACGAAGTTCCAACAACTATTTTACTCAAAGGAGGACACAACCCTACTAAAATCGGAACAGATTGTTTGTTTTTGAAAAATGAAATAGTTGAATTATTGCCTTCTGAAAAAAAATGCTTCGAGAAACACGGCTCCGGCTGTATTCTTTCGGCAGCTATAGCCGCAAATCTCGCATTAAACCAAGATGAAAAAGAAGCTTGTATCAATGCCAAAACCTACATAGAAACATACCTGAGTTCAACTTCAACATTAATCGGATATCATTATGTACAATAAATTACAATACATCTCGCAAGGAAATACAATCTCAAAACAATTGTATAACATTCACGAAGCACTTGATAGTGGTTGTGATTGGGTTCAAATGCGTTTCAAAAATCAAAATACTAAAAACTCTTTTGCGCTGGCTGAAGCAGTAAAATTTTTATGCGAAGAATACCTGGCCAATTTTATTGTAAACGACAATGTATATCTGGCACAACAAATTGCTGCCGACGGTGTACACTTAGGCCTTTCGGATACCAAAATTGAAGAAGCAAGAACCATTTTAGGAGATACTAAAATCATTGGAGCAACCGCTAATACATTTGAAGATATTCAAAATCACATTACAAACGGTTGTGATTATATTGGTTTGGGACCCCTCCGATTCACTACGACAAAGGAAAAATTAAGTCCGGTTCTTGGTTTTGAAGGTTATTCTGAAATTCTTCAAAAATTAAAAGACAACAATTCTGAAATTCCGGTTTATGCTATTGGCGGAGTTATTTCTACCGATATCGACAGATTAATGGAAATTGGTGTTCACGGCATCGCCGTCTCCGGACTCATCACAAAAAGTGATCAAAAAGAAAAACTCATTCAACAATTAAACGAAAAATTATATGCAAACGTCGTTATTTAATATTGGTGATAAAACCTTAACCTCACGCCTGTTTTTAGGAACAGGAAAGTTTGGTTCCAACCTCGAGATGGAACGTGCCATTTTAGCTTCAGAAAGCGAATTAGTAACCGTTGCCTTAAAACGAATTGATCTGGAAACCGATACGGAGACTATTTTAACGCATTTAAAACATCCCGGAATTAATTTGTTACCCAATACATCGGGTGCCAGAAATGCAAAAGAAGCGATATTTGCCGCGCAACTGGCTCGTGAAGCATTAGAAACAAATTGGCTAAAACTCGAAATACATCCGGATCCTAAATACCTGATGCCCGACGCTATTGAAACCTTAAAAGCCACAGAAGAATTGGCAAAATTAGGTTTTATCGTTCTCCCTTACATTCATGCTGATCCCGTTTTGTGCAAACATTTGGAAGATGCCGGAACTGCTGCTGTCATGCCGTTAGGCTCGCCTATTGGAAGCAATAAGGGTTTAAAAACTATAGATTTCTTAGAAATAATTATAGAGCAAAGTACCGTTCCGGTGATTGTAGATGCCGGTATCGGAGCTCCCTCTCATGCCGCAAAAGCAATGGAATTAGGCGCTGATGCTGTTTTAGTGAATACCGCTATTGCCGTCGCAGGAAATCCTGAATTAATGGCACAAGCTTTTAAAGAAGCCGTAATCGCAGGAAGAAAAGCTTTTGAAGCCAAACTCGGAAAACAATACAATCACGCAATTGCTTCCAGTCCTTTGACTTCTTTTTTATATGATTAACAATTATTCTAACCGCAAAGAGGACAAAGACTTAAGCAAGGCACACAAAGCTTAGCGAACCTAGCGTAAACCATTGCGCCCTTTGCGGTTAAAACCTAACAAAATGAAAACATTTAAATCGGTATTTAAAAACTACGATTGGAATACCATTCAATCCAGAATATACCAAACTTCAACTCGTGAAGTCGAACAAGCATTGGCCAAAACCAAACGCAATCTGGACGATTTTCTGGCATTGATCTCACCCGCCGCATTGCCCTATTTGGAGACCATGGCACAGCAATGTCATGAACTCACCAAAAAACGTTTTGGGAAAACGATTCAGATGTATGCCCCGTTATATTTAAGTAACGAATGCCAAAATATCTGCACTTATTGCGGTTTTAGTTTAGACAACAAAATCAAACGAAAAACACTCTCAGACGCAGAAATCAAACTTGAAGTAGAAGCCTTAAAAAAAACCGGTTTTGATCATGTTTTACTGGTTACCGGTGAAGCCAATTATACGGTGAATATTAACTATTTTCTAAATGCCATCACCCAGATCAAAGAGCAATTTTCGATTATTTCAGCAGAAGTACAGCCACTTTCTACCGAAGAATACGAACGTTTGCATGAAGCCGGTGTTTACTCGATTTTAGTTTATCAGGAAACCTATCATCAGGAAGTTTATAAAAAATACCATACTAAAGGCAAAAAGTCAAATTTCGATTTCAGATTAGAGACTCCGGACAGAGTTGGAACAGCAGGAATTCATAAAATAGGATTAGGTGTACTATTAGGTTTGGAAGACTGGCGAACCGATAGTTTCTTTAATGCCTTACACATCGATTATCTTCAGAAAAAATACTGGCAGACAAAATACTCGGTTTCATTCCCGAGATTGCGTCCTGCGGAAGGAATTATTGAACCTAATTTTATAATGGATGACAAAGACCTGACACAGCTGATCTGCGCTTACCGTTTATGGAATGAGGATCTTGAAATCTCTATTTCAACGCGTGAAAATGAGAAATTCAGAAATAACATCATTCCAATTGGAACAACAAGCATGAGTGCCGGTTCTAAAACCAATCCGGGTGGTTACGTTGTTGATCCGCAATCCCTGGAACAATTTGAAATCAGTGACGAAAGATCCGCAGAAGAAATAGCGCAAGTCATAAAAAAATCAGGCTACGAACCGGTCTGGAAAGACTGGGACAGAACGTTTAGTCAGACGGTCTAAATACATCTCACATTTTACATTTCACACAAAAATAATGAGCATCATACAAGAATTTCTACGGTACAACAGACAAACTATACTTCCTGAAATCGGCGATGAAGGTCAGGAGAAAATTAAAAACGCAAAAGTATTGGTGATCGGTGCGGGCGGTTTAGGCTGTCCAATTTTACAATATATAGCTACCGCAGGAGTGGGAACAATTGGCATTGTCGATTTTGACACCATCGAGATACACAATTTGCATCGTCAGATTTTGTATACCGAAGATCAGGTTGGACTGGGTAAAGCCCTAACCGCTAAAAAGAAACTTGAACAATTAAATCCCCTAATTACTGTTGTTGCTTTTGAAGAAAAACTTACTGCCGAAAATGCCATTTCACTCCTCTCCGATTTTGACATTATTGTGGATGGCTCCGATAATTTCACTACCCGTTATTTGGTTAACGATACTTGTGTAAGCTTAGGAAAAACATTGGTTTATGGCAGTATTTTAAAATTTGAAGGACAGCTTGCGGTATTTAATCATATGGGTAGTAAAAACTTACGCGATTTATTCCCCGAAATGCCTGATCCGAAAGAAGTCCCAAATTGCAACCTGAATGGAGTTTTAGGAACATTACCGGGAATTATTGGTACCAAGATGGCCCACGAAACTTTAAAATTAATAGTAGGACTACCTACATTAAAAAACGAACTGGTACTTTTTGATAGCCTAAACTGGAACTTTACTAAACTGAAGTTTTAAGCAATATTTCCATAAACGCTTCCCTATCAATTTCCCTACAGCCTAAACTTTCTAAATGCGAATTATAAACCTGACAATCGAGAAGTTTGTAATTCGCTCTTTTTAAATATTCAACCAAAGCAATAAAAGCTACTTTGGATGCATTTGACACTTTCGAGAACATACTTTCTCCGCAAAAAACATGGCCTAAATCAATTCCGTACAAACCACCTACCAAAACCTCATCCTGCCAAACCTCAATAGATTTTGCAATTCCCATTTCGTTTAACTTACAATAGGCATCAATCATTTCATTTGAAATCCAGGTTCCATTTTGACCGTCCCGTTTTATTTTCTGGCAGTTTGAAATAACGTCTTTAAAATTTTTATTAACGGTAACTTTAAACTGATTTCTGTTCAAAATATTCCGCATACTTTTAGACACGATCAGTTCATCTAGAAACAAAACCATTCGAGGATCGGGTGACCACCAAATAATAGGTTCTCCTTCATTAAACCAAGGAAAAATTCCACTTTTATAGGCCAATTGCAGACGTTCCGGGCTTAAATCTCCTCCTATAGCGAGAATTCCTTCTTCGTCGGCTTCTGAAACTGGTGGGAAAAATAAATCTTTAGACATGTAGTACATCTTTTTTTTATAACTAAATATAATACTGAAATTCCAATACTGAAATTCCAAATTCCAAATTTTTGTGATTTTTTTGCTTTCTGCGAAAGGCAAATTTTATTCCTTCTAAAATGCTAATTTAAATATTGGAAGTGCTCTTCTTATGTCATTTCGAAGAATGAGAAATCACACAAGTTGCTCCGTACAGTTTGTCATCCTGAGGAACGAAGGATCTACGTTTGCTGAATCGACACTGTTGAGCTTCACTTTACGGAATTACTTGTGAAGATACTTCGTTCCTCAGTATGACAAAATTGCGAAAAATAGAAACGGAGCACCTTGTGTGATTTCTCATACTTCGAAATGACAAAAAAAGCATTTAATCTAACTATCAATACAAAAAACAAATTCCAAATTCCAATTGTACGAACGAATTGGAATTTGGAATTTTTCCCGACAACAATCGGGATTGGAATTTAACCTTTTGGATTAACTCTTAGAAAGGTAAATCGTCCGGTTCGTTTTCGTTTATGCTTGTAGCCGGAGCAAAAGTTTCCGCGCTAGGCATTGGTGGCGCTTGTGAAGGTGCTTCGTTACCTACTCTTTCGATTCTCCAACCTTGAATACTATTGAAATATTTAGCTTCTCCTTGTGGATTAACCCATTCTCTTCCTCTTAAATTGATAGAAACTTTTACTGCCTCTCCTTGCTTATAGCTACTTAACAAATCGCATTTATCTTGCGTAAATTCGATTAAAATATGTTGTGGATATTGCTCATCAGTAGTAACAACTAATTCTCTTTTTTTAAATGAGGCACTAACTTGTTGCTCCGGGTTAACCACTTTTACTTTTCCTGTAACTTCCATCTTCGTTTATATTAATTATTGTTTCTTTTCTTATTTCTTAGCCAAAAGCACTTTCCAAGCAGATGTTATATCATCTTCATTTAGGTATTTTTTAGCTTCTAAATGTACTTTTTCCACATCATCAGAGCTTAAAACTCCTTTCACAGAAAAGTTTTCTTTTACAAATATACTAACTTCTTCTGTTGTAGGCAAGGTTTCTATATTTCCGAGTTTGCCCAGATCATTTCCGTCAAAAACATTGCTTTCTTTGATAAAATCCGGAATCATATCTACTCCAATCCCTAGAGTTGTAAGTGGTTTTGGCACTTCAAAAAGTCCTTGGTTTGATCTTGAATACCAATTACTTCCTAATCTTGAAACCAAGTCAATTTTATGTTGATCGATTGCTCCGTTTTCGTCCAAAATAGCTTCGTGAATATGAATTTTTACTACTTCACACAGGATTAGATTTCCCGCCCCACCTTCGGTTCCTAATGGAATAATCTGCGTGACTTTGCACTCAAATTGCACCGGAGATTCTTTTACACGATATGGTTTTACTAAATCTGACGGAATTTGTGTCAATCCGGCCTTTATAAATTCATTTACACCTTCTCCATATTCTGTACTGGACAGCGAAGTTTGTTGCACCAAATCATAATTCACCACATTGATTACCACCTCACGAGTTGCTTCGGCATTGATTAAAGTATGTTTAATCGTATTGTCGCGCACGCGTCTTGAGGGTGAAAAAACCAAAATTGGCGGATTAGCACTAAACACATTAAAGAAACTAAACGGTGACAGATTCGGAATTCCTTTTTCGCTGATAGTACTTGCAAAGGCAATAGGTCTCGGCCCAACGGCACTCTGCAAATAGCCGTGCAATTTTGCTGTTGGAATCTCTTTTGGGTTAATGGTAATCATATTTTTTTGGTTTTAACCGAATCTCTTTTCCGGCGAGTACAAAAGTATAGAAATCGTTTCTGCCAAAGAAATACTTTAGACTTAAAAACAAAAAAACTTTTGAGCACCACAAAATTTAACTGTGTTTATTTCGTTATATTTATACCACAAAAATTAAAATATGTTTTTTTCTGAAAGAAGAAATACTACCCGTTGGGTTATTATCAGCATCTCCTTTTTAATCATTTCTCTGATTCTCTGGAACACTTATACTTTTTTTCAAATTTTTAAAAATGAAGAAAGGATAAAAATGAAACTATTGGCCAATGCTCAGATTGCATTGATTAATGCGGATGAAAATACGGATCTCGAACTTCCGCTTCAAATTTCCAGCAACAACAACTCTATTCCCGTCATTCTTACGATGTATGACAAAATTCTGACCACAAGAAATGTTCCTGAAACAGTCTTGCAGGACGAGAAAAAATCAATGGCTTTTCTGAATGGTTTAAAAAATGAAAATGAGCCTATTGTCTTTGAATATGCACCGGGAAAATATCAAAAACTATATTATGGTAATTCGTCTTTACTGAATAAACTTAAATATTATCCGATTGCTTTATTGCTAATTATCTTTCTTTTTGGCGCTCTGATTTATAATTTTTACAGAAGTACTAAAATGGCCATTCAAAATAAATTGTGGGCAGGGATGGCTAAAGAAACGGCACATCAGATTGGTACCCCTTTATCTTCTTTAATTGGCTGGGTTGAAATTTTAAAAACAGAAGAAATAGACCAATCGATCACATCAGAAATCGAAAAAGATGTGGAACGTCTTCAAACCATTACAGATCGTTTTTCAAAAATTGGATCCGTTCCTGTTTTAGAAGTTCACGATATAGTGACAGAAACTTTAAACAGTTACGAATATTTACAATCTCGTTTCTCTAAACAGGTTGCTTTTTCACATCAAGTTCCGAAAGAGCCTATTTTGGTCTCCATAAACCCGATTCTGCACAGTTGGACTATCGAAAATCTGGTAAAAAATGCCATTGACGCCATGAAAGGAAAAGGAACTTTAGAGCTTCAAATTGAGCAGGACGCCCATCATGTAAAAATAAATGTAAAAGATTCCGGAACAGGAATTCAGAAAAAACAATACAAAACCATCTTCGAACCCGGTTATACAACTAAAAAACGCGGCTGGGGATTGGGACTTTCGCTAACGAAAAGAATCGTAGAGGAATATCACAATGGTAAAATAAAAGTTTTACACTCCGAATTAGGAAAAGGAACTACTTTTCAGATTCAATTAAATAAAAAAGTGCAGTAAAATCTAATTTAACTGCACTTTGAACTATTTTTAAGGCTTATTATAAATTCGCCTGAATACTTTTAGCTAAAGCTTCAAATTCTTCTTTAGAAAGCGATACTTTGTTTTGAAAACGCATCTCATCCATTTCATTCAAAGGAATTAAATGTACATGAGCATGCGGAACTTCTAAACCTACAACAGCGATACCGACTCTTTTGCACGGAACTGTTTTTTCTAAGGCAATGGCAATTTTCTTAGAGAACTTCATTAACCCTAAATACAATTCGTCTTCCATCTCAAAAATCTTGTCGATTTCTTGTTTTGGAATACAAAGCGTATGCCCTTTGGCGTTTGGATTTACATCTAAAAAAGCCAAATAATTATCGTCTTCAGCAATTTTATAAGCCGGAATTTCTCCGTTAACTATTTTGGTAAATATTGACATCGTTTAATTGTTTGTATGGTAAATCGTTTAACCGATTGCACGATTAAACCGTTAAACTTAAAAAAATTAGTCTCTTGAAATTTCAAGAATTTCAAATTTCAAAACACCATTAGGCACTGTGATTTCTGCAACTTCTCCAACCGATTTTCCAAGTAAACCTTTTCCAATAGGAGATGTTACTGAAATTTTTCCGGTTTTAAGATCTGCTTCACTTTCTGCAACTAATGTATATTTCATTTCCATTCCGTTGCTTTGGTTCTTGATTTTAACATTTGAAAGCACCAATGCTTTAGAAACATCTAATTGTGATTCATCTATTAATCTGGCGTTCGAATATACTTCTTCTAATTTGGCAATTCTCATTTCCAACAGTCCTTGTGCCTCCTTAGCGGCATCATATTCTGCGTTTTCAGATAAATCTCCTTTGTCTCTTGCTTCTGCTATATCCTGAGATGCCTTTGGACGCATTACACTTTTTAAGTGCTCCAATTCATCTTTTAGTTTTTTTAATCCTTCTGCTGTATAATAAGATACTTTACTCATAACTTCGTCGTTTATATAAATACAAAAAATCCCATCGGGACGGGATTTCTTATTACAAATATACTATTATTTTTTATAGTACATAATTATATGTTAATCATATGGAATTCAAATCTAAATAATTTATTTTTGTTTCACTAATTCAACTTTAAATAATGAAAAAAATCTGGCTATTAACCCTCTTTGTTTCTGTGCTTTTTTCTTGTAGCGACAGCGGTAAGAGCAACAAAAACCCGAACCTGCCGAATTATTCTGTTAATGCGTACCTGGACACTAATCTGCCTTTATACAGCAATCTGAAATTTATCAGTAATCCTGTATTTGTTCCCAATTTCGGTGCACAAGGATTAATCGTAATAAAAACGGGCGAAGGAACTTACAATGCTTTTGATGCCGCTTGTCCTAACGAAGCCGCAAATGCTTGTGCTCCATTGAAAATTGACGGATTAAATGCAGTTTGCTCCTGTGATAAAAGCGCTTACAATCTTTTCTCGGGACTTGGTAACAAAGAATACCCTTTGAAACAATATCGGGCTCAGTTAACTGGAACTGTACTTCATATATACAATTAAAATAAAAAAGCCTGAAAATTTAAAACTTTCAGGCTTTTTCTATTTTAAATATTCCATTAGAATTTCAACGTTAATCCTACCAGGCAATTAATTCCCGCCTGAGGATAATAGCCAGGTACATCAAAAGTATTAACAGCAGAAGTAACAGGGTCTTTTATATCATACGTATAAAAGAATCCATTACTCTCATACTTTAGATCAAAAATATTATTGACTAATGCTGATACCACAATTGATTTAAAAACTTTTTTAGGTTTAATTTCATAAGAAACATTCAAATCATTTACGAAATAACTATCTAGTTTTGAAACATCCGAATCAATATTTCCCATAAATTGCTCTCCTACAAATTTAGAAAGCAATGAAATTTGCAAGTCTTTAATTGGTATAAAAGTCAAACGATTACCCGCAATTACTTCAGGAGAAAAAGCGATATTGGTTGCACCCAGATTCTGTAAAGCTCCATCTCTGGTAAAATGATAATCCTTGTTTTTGTTTTGACTCAACGTAATATTAGGTTGAATATACCATTGTTCTGACAACTTAAGCGTTGCATCAACCTCAATACCTGCTCGGTAACTATCGCCGCTGTTGGCACGCAAAGGAGCACCTACATCATTTAACTGACCGGTTAAAACAAGTTGGTCTTTGTATCCCATAAAATAGAAATTGGTATTCAATTGAACGTTATCTGAATTAAATCTCCAACCCAACTCAAAGTCATTTAACTTCTCCGGTTTTACATTTCCACCTTCGTAATCGCTTCTATTTGGCTCACGATTCGCTCTGGCGTATGAAAAGTATAAAATATTCTTATTGTTGATTTCAAAATTCAAACCCGCTTTTGGATTAAAAAAATTAAAATGATCATCAACCAAACCTGTTTCGGCACTATTCGCTTTATAAGTCACTTTTCTGTATTGCAAATCCCCATAGAAACTCAATTTATCCGTCAATTGATAATTAGCTTTCGCAAAAATATTTCCGTCCGTTTTTGTCGAAAAATCATCATAGTAACGGTCTCCTAATTCTGTTTGACCGGCATTTCTTGCCCAGATTACTTTTCCGTAATGACTTCCCTCGTACTTATTCCAACCACCACCAAAGATGACATCCAGCTTTTCGTCTTTGTACTTTACAGAAAAAGTGGTTCCGTAGAAATCATTATCTAACCATTTCTGGCGAATTAAATCTGTTCCGGGAACTAAATCTCCATTATCATTTTCAACCATTTTAGTAGGCAGTATTCCTCCATAACCCTCAACAGGCTCATTATATTTGTAATTTTCAAAATAACCAAGCCCTTTGGTATAATGAAACGCTAGATTAGTACTCCATTTATCTGAAACCGATTCACTCCAGTGTAATTGATAATGATCTTGTTTGTAATTATCTGTTTCATTGTCATAAAAGCGCGTATTTCCTGCTTCGTCCTCGAACTTTCCGGCAGAATTATACGTACGATCTTCGTCTAATTTTTTTGCACTAATTCCGTTCCATGACTGGTACGTCTTTTCTGTTCCTCCAAAAACTAAGGCTTTGATTAAAGTAGTTTTACCAACATAAGTACCTTGTAAAAAATAAGACTTCAAATCAGAACTTGCTCTGTCTACATATCCGTCAGATTTTAGAGCTGACAAACGTCCGGCGATTTCAAAATGATCATTAAGAAGCCCGGTACTGAATTTTACGGTATGTTTACGCGAATTAAAACTTCCAAAGGAATTTGAAATTTCTCCATTGGCTTTTGAAGCATATTTATCTGTCAACATATTTAAGCTGGCACCAAAAGCTCCCGAACCATTCGTCGAAGTTCCAACACCACGCTGCAATTGCAAACTCTCAACCGACGAAGCAAAATCGGGCATATTTACCCAAAATGTCCCCTGACTTTCGGCATCATTGTACGGAATTCCGTTGATCGTAACGTTAACTCTTGTAGCATCACTACCACGTACTCTGATTCCGGTATATCCCATACCATTTCCTGCATCAGAAGTGGTCACGACAGAGGGCAAGTAATTCATAAGAATTGGAATGTCCTGACCTAGATTTCTAAATTGGATTTCCTTTTTACTCATATTGCTAAAAGATACTGGTGTTTTTGTGGTCACACGAACGGCCGAAACCAATACATCGTCAAGCTGATTGACTTTGGTCGAATCTTGTTGTTGCGAAAAAGAAGTCAGAGAAGTAAATAAAGAAAATAAAACAAGGAAAAATGACTTGTAGTGGGTCATTTTAAAAAACTTTGAACTGCTGCTACTTTGAACCTTTGCAGCTGAAATACTTAAAATAGTTTTCATCCGTAAAAAAATTACGAATAAAAGGGGGAATTATTCTTTTGTTAAATTAATAAAATTGTTTCACGACAAAATAGAGTTTATACGCTAAAATTTGTCGTTTTTCCCTTAGCGACATTACTCGCTCAGGTTCTTTGGGTATGATCTCAGCTCGTTATTTAGAGCACCCCTTTGAGACGGGGCAAAGGTAGAACTAAAAAGTTAAAATACAATCTTGAAAAATTAAATTCCAAAACTGAAATTCCAAATTCCAAATCTTAAATTCCAAATTCCAAACTTAATCTAAATTTGGTTTTCTGCGGGATTGTTTTATTTCTGAGATGTTCTTTTTGTCTTTGATTCTTTTTTTGATTACTGCTTTAGGAATTTTAGTCGCCTTTCTGACTTTAGGAACGAATAATCCTTTTTTAATGATTTCAAAAAAGCGTTTTACAACTAGGTCTTTGTTCTTAATCTGACTTCGGTCTTCATCACAGTTTAAGATCAACATCCCTTCTGATGTTAAACGGGAAGCCAGATTGGTCTTTAAAAGCATTTTTTCTTCTTCGGACAAAGAATCGGATGCATTCAAATCAAAAGTCAAAACTACCTTTGAAGATACTTTATTTACATTTTGTCCACCGGCACCACTACTTCTAACGGCTTTAAAATTTAATTCTGATTGTATTTTTTCGAGATTCATTACTGTGGTTGGTGTGCTGGTTTCAATAAATCATTTACGGTCTTTACAGGATTAAAAGTTATTAAGGGTACTGCAACAAAAATAGTCAGCCAATTTGCCATTGCACCATTCCATAAACCCGGTAACTCATAACTTTTTACAGCTTTTCCTTCAACACTTTTTTCAACTATAAAACCGGCTTTTGAGTCTACAAATTCACCCAGATTGAATTTTTCGTTTTTATAATTCTTTATTCCACAAACCAAATCAACCGGATTAAAGTGTGTTGCTTCGGCTAAGATTTCAAGTTGTTTTTTATTGGTTAAATCGACTTGAGATGCTTCAACTATCTGAAGAGAAATCTTCCCTTTACTGTTCATAACCCAAAATGGCCCACCTCCGGGTTCCCCTTCATTTTTAACCATCCCGCAAACCCTGATGGGTCTGTTTAGCAAACTTTCAATTTTAATGATTTTGTTTTCAAAAGTAAATTTATCAAAATCTTTAGTCATCTGAATGTTGAGCTTTTGAGTTAGAAATACAACCATCTCCTCAAGCTCATTTTCTTTTATTTTTTGGCTTTCAATTACTGCTAAATAACCAAAAACTTTCTGCTGAATTTCAATTAAAATTCCCGCCAAAGCCTTTTTGTATAAGGTAATTTTATCAATATGGTTTTGAATTACGTTATCTATATTTTTTATAAAGATAATATCCGCATCCAATTCATTTAAATTTTCAATCAAAGCTCCATGCCCACCTGGTCTGAAAACCAGTTCCCCTTTACTATCTCTTACGATCTTGTTTTTAACGTCAACCGTAATAGAATCTGTACTTTTGTTTTGATAACTGTAACCGATCTTAATTTGAATTCCGGATACTTTTTCTACTTTTTCTTTAAGTGGAGCGACCACCTTTTCAAACTGATTTTGATGGGCTTCCGAAACTGTAAAATGTAAATTTGAAATTTGATTTGCTGTAGCGTAGTGTAAACATTCGTTTAAATGTTCTTCTATCGGATTGGCAATATGGGTGGTGTACTGGTGAAATGGCAAAACTGCTTTTGGTTTGTTTGCAAAATCAAAATAATCAC
This sequence comes from Flavobacterium sp. ABG, assembly GCF_001027725.1. Classification (NCBI taxonomy): domain Bacteria; kingdom Pseudomonadati; phylum Bacteroidota; class Flavobacteriia; order Flavobacteriales; family Flavobacteriaceae; genus Flavobacterium; species Flavobacterium sp. ABG. The sequence goes on along the minus strand of NZ_LEKS01000001.1, from coordinate 223,273 downwards.
TTGACAGTAATAGTTTTATAAAATAATAGTTTTTGTAATCTCTGTCTAAAGTTTCAAAATCCGGATAAATTTCCCGTAATTTTTTATCTAAAGCTTCAAAAAACGGAAACTTGTCCATTGCTACAATAAAAATAGACAGATTGCTGTCTTTTTTTCTATTTATGTAAGCATTTATAGTTTCTGTTTGTATATCAAAATCATTCAGAAAAGCGGTCAAAAATTTAAACATCCTGCTCGCAGCTCCTGAAGCCGGAACAAATTTCTTTAATTTCAGCGCTGCTTTTTGGAGATCAAAAAAATTGGCTTTCTCCTCAAAATCCCTTTCCGTAAGACTTAAAATCCCTTTGTTTACTGTTGCGGGACTTATTAAATTACTCTTTGCAATTCCGTTTTTGAAAATTTTTAGTTGTTTTAAGATTTTCTCAAAAGGAATTCCGTGCTCGTAAATCTCCACAAAATCAGCAGATGAAAAACCTTTTTCTTTAGCAATTGTCAGATTATTAATGATGGCTGTAGCTTTTGCTAAACGACTTTCTTTATCCCCTGAAAGTGTAATAAATGGTTTTTTAGCATCAATTAAGGTTTGCTTAAAAACAGAAAATACCGGTTCTCTTCCCTCGGGAGTATCTCTCAAATCGTCTTTTTCCCACGGAACATCAATGTCCGTCAGGAAAAACAAATCGTAATCGTGCTCTAGTGCAGCTTCATTTAAAAGGGCATCACAAAAGCCGTAATACATCTCAGAAAAAACTTTAGTAACCATCAGGTTTGTGTCGCAAAACAAATATTTTTTAGCCACAGAAAGCTTTTGATTCTCTAGCGCTACCTGTCCGTAAGCAATAGGCATCATATCCTCAGCTACGCAAATATGCTGATTCTCTTCCCATTTTTCCTGCAAATAATCACGTGCAAACTCAGGAACCCACTCTGTTTCATAATACTGAGCAAGTTGTTTTGCCAAGGTTGTTTTTCCTGTACTTTCAGGACCAAACAAAGCAATCTTTATGATAGTTGTTTTTTGCTGTCTAAGATTTTTCTCCATTCTAAATAAGCTGAAATAGCTAAAATTGTAAAAATTAAATATTGAAGTGATAACATCCCTAAACCACGATAAGCGTAAAGAGGCACTACAATAATATCACCTATAATCCAAAGTGTCCAGTTTTCGATTTTTTTTCGGGCCATGTACCACATTCCTGAAAAAAATATTCCTGATGAAATTATATCAATATAGTTGTCATTCTTGATTTCGTAATCGAAATATTTATAAATTCCGAAAACTACAAAAACAGTTACAAAAAACAATATAACTCCTATTATTTTTTCATTAAAATTAGTTCGTGTAATGGGCAGATTATCCTCAACAGTTCCTCCTTTTGCCCAAACATACCAGCCATAAATACTCATCACAGAAAAATAACCGTTAATGATCATATCGCCGATATAACCTGCAATATATAAAAGGTAAACAGAAATTACGGTTGCGATTAAACCTGTCGGATAGACCCAAATATTTTCTTTCTTGGCAAACCAAACGCTCAAAATTCCACACACAAAAACTAAAAACTCCAAAGCAATATGCCATTGCGGAACATTTTTATAACTCTCAAGAAAAAAATCAATCATTTTAGCAGGTTGTTTCCGGTTGTTACTTTTTACATTTTAGGCTTCAAAAAAGCGACTGTTATTCTCAAAAGCAGTTCCAATCACTACTAAATCTGCACCTGCGGTATACGCCTTTTGAATTCCTTGCAAATCTACAATTCCTCCGCCAACAATTACCGGAATTTCAACATTTTGAGCAACTAACGTTATCATTTCTAACGGAACAGCTTCTTTTGCTCCGCTTCCTGCTTCCAAATAAACTAATTTATTCCCTAACATTTCCCCAGCCTGTGCCGTTGCCAAAACTAAGTCTAAATCTTGACGATCCAAAGGTTGTGTTTTACTTACTCTTGCTACGGCAGTTTCATTACCACTTTCTATTAAAATATAGCCTGTTGAAATAACCTCAAGATTTGTCTTTTTCAGAATTGGTGCTGCCTGAACCTGATACTCGATGAGATAATCCGCATTTCGTCCCGATAATAATGACAAAAACAAAATAGCATCGGCCTGAGAAGAAATCTGAGACGGATCACCCGGAAATATAACAACGGGCAAGTTTGTTTTTTGTTTTAACGCTGTCATTAATTCTTCCAAAATAGTTGCCTGAACAATACTGCCTCCAACAAAAATATGAGTTGCAGGAGATTGTCTTATTTTAAGTAAAAGGTGGTCCAAATTTTCCCAGACAATTTTATCGGGATCCAAAAGAACGGCAAGCAATTTTTGCCCATCAATCTTGGCCTGAATAATTTGTTCGTAGATATTGGCTATTTTTTGTTTCATAATCGGGAGTAAAAGTAAAAGTTTTTTAATCCTGAAGAACTATTTTGAATAAATTATATTTGTGTAATCGCTTTTGATACAAAAGAAACAACTTATGATTGCGAACAGTCTTTTAGAAAAATATGGTGCCGTAAAGAAATTCTACGAAAAAACTACTACTGTTTTTGAAGAAGGAAAACTACCCACACACTATTATCAAATTGTTTCAGGTGAAATAAAAATGAACAATTACAATGATGATGGACGCGAATTTATTCAGGGTATCTTTTACAAAGACCAGTCTTTTGGTGAACCTCCTTTATTTTTAAATCAAAACTATCCGGCAAGTGCTGTTGCCGTTGCTGATGCGGAAATCCTTTGTGTTCCTAAATCCGATTTCATGAAACTTCTGGAAGACAATCCATCCATCAGCCTTAAAATAATCGAGAATTTAGCACAGCGTCTGTATTACAAATCTGTTATGGCGGCAGAAATGTCAACTCAGGAACCCGAGCATCGAATTCTGAAACTAATAGATCACGGAATTGCTTATTTTAATTTTAAAAAAGACACCAATGGGTACTGTATCAATTTTACGAGACAACAGATTGGTGACTTAACAGGACTGCGCGTTGAAACCGTCATCAGAACGATTAAAAGCTTAGAAAAAAAGGGACTTTTAAAGATCATTAACAGAAAAGTATACCGCTAAAAAAGTTCTTATTTTATGATTAAAGTCATAAAACCATGGTGTATAGTAGCCGTAAATTTGTTACTATAAAATTATACATCATGACACTTTATAACACAACATTCGAAAATTTCAACAAAAGTTACTTTGGTTCTGCTTCTATGGCAATAATTGGACAAAGCTGTCTTGGAGCAACCGCAGCCATGTTTGTTCTTGCAAACGGGACTTCTGTAACACAAATGATCCAACTGGCAATTATTGTATTTATCAATATATTTGCCAATACTTCTATCTTGGCTCAGATGAGTCACAAAACTGTTTTTAATTTAATTATTACAAGTGTATTCTTTAGCATCTTATTTATAATTATCAACAACATTATAGTATGAGAAAACAAATAGAAAATAGAGCAGATATAGCGATCCTGGTCCATACCTTCTATACTAAAATAAGGGCCGATGCTGAAATTGGTTTTTATTTTAATACGATGATCAAAGACTGGGACGCACATCTGGAGAAGTTGACTGATTTTTGGGAAACAAATCTATTTGCTGTTAAAAAATACAAAGGAAATCCCCATGCCGTACACAATGAAGTTGACACTCACTTTGACGGTAAAATCACTTCAAATGAATTTGGAATCTGGCTCAACTACTGGTTTCAAACTTTAGAAGAACTTTTTGAAGGCGAAAATGCAGAGACCCTGAAAAGACGCGCCAGAAAAATGGGAACGTTTCTTTTTATGAGCATGTTTGAACACCGGAAGAAATTGGCTGAGAATACGATCTACTGCTCAAAAGCATAAACGAGTGTGAATTTTTGCTCCGAAACCTCCGATTGGATCTCTTTATAATGTACTTCAAAATCTTTTATTAAATCATCAAAATGAAGACTGGCTTGTGTTTGGTTTTCTTTTAAAGAAAAAGAATTAACCCGAATATGATCTTTGAAACTGATTCCTTTTTCGTTTCTGATTTTAAAGATTGCTTCTTTTGCTCCCCAGATTACCGTTAGCTTTTTAATATATTTCAGTGTTGAATCGGGTTTTAAATAACTGCATTCATAATCCGTAAATTTATCTGCAATGCGAAGGATTTTTTCGCGTTGCAGCTCCATATCAATCCCCACCGTTTCTTCGCTGATAATGATGGCAGCGAAGTTGTGCGAATGTGTGATCGAAATATAATTCTGACAATAAAAATAAGGCTTTCCAAATTCATCATAGTGTAAATCATGATCGGTAAAACCCATTTCCTGAATTAACATACGAACACTCAAAAAAGCACGTTGATGCATTTGAGATTTCATTCCGTTCAACCTCAACTGTGTTTTTTCTTTTAACACGACTTTATCCAGCAGCTCCTCTAAAGATTCTGTTATTTCCCAAATTAAAATTTTGGTCGTTTCGTTGTGCTGTATGGTCTGAAATAAGGGCATTTTTTTTATTATGGATTATAATTTATAAATGTACGTGTTGCAATATTTTGAAATCACAGGATAAAAATTCATCAAATCTGTTAAAAAATCAAAAGTTTTTATAACCCTCCCGATAAGAACAACATCTTTCTGAGACATCCCGATACGTTATCGGGAGCAACAAAAGATACAATAGACTGCAGGATTAGCTTCTTACTTTGATGATGCTTAACAGGTCAACCAAATATTTATCTAAGGCACAAAAGATTAAGCAATTAAACATTTCACAAATCTTACAGAAATTAGTAAAAATTTAAAGTTATTCCGTAAATTTGCCAAAAATTTACAATTACAAATATACTATAAATGAGTACTACAACTACGCCTTTTGTGGCTTTCAAAGTAAAAGACATTTCTCTAGCGGCTTGGGGAAGAAAAGAAATTGAACTGGCTGAAGCTGAAATGCCAGGTTTAATGGCGCTTCGTGCTGAATATAAAGACGAGCAACCTCTTAAAGGTGCGCGTATTGCAGGATGTCTGCACATGACCATCCAAACTGCAGTTTTGATCGAGACTTTAATTGCTCTTGGTGCTGAAGTTACTTGGAGTTCTTGTAACATTTTCTCTACTCAGGATCAGGCTGCTGCTGCTATTGCTGCTGCCGGAATTCAAGTTTACGCTTGGAAAGGTCTTGATGAAGAGTCTTTTGACTGGTGTATTGAGCAAACTTTATTCTTTGGTGAAGACAGACAACCATTGAACATGATCTTAGATGATGGTGGAGATTTAACTAACATGGTTATTGACCGTTTCCCAGAATTGGTTCCTGGAATCAAAGGTTTATCTGAAGAGACTACAACTGGTGTTCACAGACTTTACGAAAGAGTAAAAGCCGGAACTTTACCAATGCCTGCTATCAACATTAATGACTCTGTTACTAAATCTAAATTTGATAACAAATACGGATGTAAAGAATCTGCTGTAGATGCTGTACGTCGTGCTACTGACTTAATGTTGGCTGGAAAAAGAGTTATCGTTTGTGGATATGGTGATGTTGGAAAAGGAACTGCTGCTTCTTTCAGAGGTGCAGGATCTATTGTAACAGTTACTGAAATTGACCCAATTTGTGCTTTACAAGCTGCAATGGACGGTTATGAAGTTAAAAAATTAAACACTGTAATTGCTAATGCTGATATCATCATTACTACTACAGGAAATAAAGATATCGTTCTTGGAAGTCATTTCGAGCAAATGAAAGACAAAACTGTTGTTTGTAACATCGGACACTTTGATAACGAAATTGACATGGCTTGGTTGAACAAAAACCACGGTGCTTCTAAAATCGAAATCAAACCACAAGTTGACAAATATACTATCGCAGGAAAAGATATCATCATCCTTGCTGAAGGTCGTTTAGTTAACCTTGGTTGTGCTACAGGTCACCCAAGTTTTGTAATGAGTAACTCATTCACAAACCAAACTTTGGCACAAATCGAATTATGGAAAAACAGCGCTGCTTACAACAATGACGTTTATATGTTACCTAAACACTTAGATGAAAAAGTAGCTGCCTTACACTTAGCTAAATTAGGAGTTGAATTGGAAGTTTTACGTGACGACCAAGCGGCTTACATCGGTGTTGAAGTTCAAGGTCCATTCAAACCGGAATACTACAGATACTAGATAATTTTAGATTTCTGAATTTAGATTTTAGATTTCTTTAAAAATTTGAATATTTAGAAACCCTTGCAGTAATGTGAGGGTTTTCTTTTTCTAATCAATAAATAATTCCTGATTATATTTATATATTAGCTAAGAAACTGTCGGGAAATAAATTTTGTTAAACCGATAACCTTCAAAAAATATGATTGAAAAAGTTTTATGTGAACAACATGGTTCACAGGATATGTCTTTTACCTGTATTCACATTGCAATGGCAATAGACAAAAAAAGAAAAGTTGGTTTTTTCTATTCAGAAGCAGAGGAAGACCTTCCCCAAATTGCCTGGTGCGGAACATGCGAACAATGGTTACTGGATAATGGAGAAGAATGGAACGACGCATTTGAAGCTCGAGCCGATTTTAAAATGTTATGCGCAAATTGTTATGATGAAGCCAAAGAAATTCAGTTTGGCCCTGATATAGCTTAATCAAAAAGTAATTTTACAGTCCTCTCAGCAGGCAAATTGCCCTACTAAGGTTTTAGATCCATAAAAAAACATTCCAGTTTCTAATCTGTTTAAAACATCTAAAAAAACAACTCTTTTTAACATTCACTCAAAAAATTGTACTTTTATAAATAACTACTTATTTTTAAGAACCGAAATAAGTCTCTATTTATCAGCGACATAAACACTATAGCCTTGAAAAAAACATCTTATTTATTTGTCTTCTTATTGCTACTAACGCTTCCGCACGTTATTTTTTCTCAGGAGAAGAAACCTAAAGTTGTACTAGTGTTAAGTGGTGGTGGCGCAAAAGGAATTGCACATATTCCGCTTTTGCAAAAACTTGATTCTTTGCACATTGTTCCCGATCTGATTGTCGGAAATAGTATGGGAAGCATCATCGGAGGTTTATATGCAATGGGATATTCGGGAGATAGTATTGAAAAAATCACCAAAAATATTTATTGGGATAAATTACTTGGCGGAGGTCAGTCCTTAAGAACCGCAAGTGCAGAAGAAAAAAGAGAATTTCAGAGGTATTTAGTTGGAATAGGAATCAAAGAGGGAAAACTAAACAGGGTTGGCTCACTCTTAAACGATCAAAATTTACGAGAATACCTTTCTGAGTTGACCTTTCCAGTTTATAATGTCAAAAATTTCGACAGTTTACCGATTCCCTTTAGAGCCATGGCTACTGATTTGGTCGAGGGAAAAGAAGTCATCTTAAGCAAAGGCAGTTTAGCCTATGCTATGAGAGCCAGTATGTCTTTGCCGGCTATATTTAAGCCAATGGTTTACGAAAAAACAGTATTAGTTGATGGAGGAGTTTTGAATAATTTTCCAACAGACGTTGCGAAACAAATGGGTGCCGACATCATTATTGGCAGCGATGTAGGGGGAGGAATGCAACCCATTGACAAATTAAATAGTCTTGTGACTATATTGATGCAAACCAGTATGTTTCCAAGTAATATTAAAAATCCGGCAAATAGAGCCCTCTGTACGATCTTAGTTGATCATCCGCCAAACTTACGTTTTTCTACCGCTGATTTTGGAAAAAGTAACGAAATCTATAAAGATGGAAAAATCGCAACCGAGCAAAACCTACCCGCTTTAATTGCTCTTGCAAATCAATTAAAAGGATATCCCCAACGCATTCACGAGCTGCCAAAAATGCCTCGGGAATTTATTCTTGACACCATTGTATATAAAAAAATAAGTGCCGAAAACCTTCCTTTAGTAACGGCCCGAGCAAACCTCAAAACACATGTAAAATATACCACCGAAGATTTAATGGCAGGGGTCAACAGAGCCATGGGTACCAATCTGTTTGACGAAATAACGTATCACTACTTCATAAAAAACAAAGATAAACTGGGAATTACAATAATTGGATTTGAACGTGCCAAGAACCAAATCAACATGTCGTTACATTATGACACTTATAGAGGTGTCGGGCTTATTTTTAATTACACCGCCAGAAATGTCATTGCTGAATCCTCTCGTCTTCTTGTAACATTAGATATTGCCGAACAACCCAAAGCGAGAATCAATTTTCAGAAAAATTTTGGAAAAAACAAAGACTGGTGGTGGGCAACTGAACTTTATACCTCATTTTTAAACCAAGAAATTTTTATAGATGGAAAATCCGCAGACAATGTGCTTTTTAATACTTTCGAGTTTAAAAATGAAGCCAATAAAAATTTAAATTCTCTTAAAAGTTACGTCGGTTTTGGTTTAAATTACCAGTATGTACTATTAAAACCAAAATACAATACCGACTATAATCCTAGTATAACGTCTATTGATAATTACAATTTTAATACGATAGAGTTAAACATGCATTATTCTTACAATGACATGGACAAAGTTTTTTTTGCAAACAACGGAACTATAATAAAAGCCAATCTAAGCAGATCGCTACTTTCAGATATCGATGTTTCCTTCAGCGACTCAAACATAACAGCTGTTTCCGGTCCAACAAATGCTTATACCAGATTTGGATTGGGGTTTGAAAAAAGAATATTTTTAACAAAAAGAATAACAGGGATAATAGGGCTTGATGCAAATTTTACATTCCTGGACAAACTTAAAAGCAATCAAGAATCCTTTACTGATTTAGGTTATGCCGTAAAGTATTTTTTAGGAGGTGTCACCCCTTCTTCCGGTAGTAATCGTTTTTGCTTTCCGGGGCTCCATGAAGACGAAGTCAATCTTACGCAATTTATAGGAATGAATCTTGGTGCTCAAGTAAACCTAATGGGAAAAATATACCTAACCCCTCACTTTAATGTTGCCACTATTGGTTTTGAAGATTTTAACAATTACATCGATAAAGCCTTGACTCCAAAAGGAAATTGGGCTCTAAATGAGGAACCTAGTCTTGTCCTTTCCGGAGGAGCCACTATATCCTATCAATCCATTTTAGGCCCTATTCATCTTGATACTTCGTGGATAAATAATATCGACAAAGTGAGGTTGTTTTTTAGTGTTGGCTTGTCACTCAATCCGTAAAATTTACAAATCCAACAATAAATCCGATAGATTCTAAAAACTGTCGGGTTTTCTTAACTTTGTAAAAAACAGGAATTATGAAAAACTTTTTATTTTTAGGCATTGCTATTATTTTCGAAATCATTGCAACTTCTGCATTAAAAAAATCGGAAGAATTCAGCAAATTAATACCGAGTATCATTACGGTTATGGGGTATTGCGGTGCCTTTTATTTTTTGAGTTTTGCCATTAGAACTATCCCTGTCGGAATTGCTTATGCCATCTGGTCCGGAGTCGGAATTGTTTTAATCACGATTATCGGAGCAGTTTTTTTCAAACAAATACCAGATTTACCTGCGATTATTGGGTTACTGTTGATCCTGATCGGAGTCCTTGTAATTAATGTTTTTTCTAAAACTGTGGCGCATTAATTAAAATTTTTACTGTGAAAAAACCGCAACAAAGTACGCTTAAATACCAGCCATGAATTTCAGAAAAGCAACGCTCGCAGACTTAAAAGAAATGCAGGAACTATTTGTTGCTACCATTAAATCTGTCTGCCAAAAAGAATATAACGAACAACAAATCGAGGTCTGGACTTCAGGAGTGAACAACACAGAGCGCTGGATTGAAGTTATTGAAAAACAATTTGTTTTATTAGCCCTTATCGAAAATAAAATAGTGGGCTACGGAACGCTGAAAGACACCAATTATATAGATTTCTTTTACATCCACAAAGATTTCCAAAGACAAGGAATCGCTAATAACCTCTTAACCCTGTTAGAACTCGAAGCCAAAAAAAGAAGTTCAAAAACCATAACCTCCGATATCAGTATAACCGCAAAACCTTTTTTCGAAAAGAAAGGATTTATAGTAAAAGCCAAACAAAAAAACATCAGATCAGGAGTTGAACTTATCAACTACAAGATGGAAAAGAACCTCGAGTAGAGAAAGTTTTGTTTCAGGTTTCAAGTCTCAAGTTTCAAGTCTCAAGTTTCAAGTTACGCAAAACCTGAAACCTGAAACCTGAAACAAAACCAACAACCCGAGAAGCCGAGAAAACTTGCGCAAGTTTCGGATTTTATAATCGCAAAACCCTGCCGATATTTGTATTATAAAATTGAACAAGATGAACACACAGGAAAACATCAATTATAATCGCATTGCAGAAGCAATAGACTATATCAAAACCAACTTTCGGGAGCAACCGAATCTTGATGTGGTTGCCGAAAAAGTACATTTAAGTCCGTTTCATTTTCAGCGTTTGTTTACCGAATGGGCAGGAACAAGTCCGAAGAAATTTTTACAATATATAAGTCTTGAACACGCCAAGAAAATCCTGAAAGAAGACAATCAGACTACTTTGTTTGATGCCGCTTATGAAACAGGACTTTCAGGCACCAGTCGTTTGCACGATTTATTTGTAAACATCGAAGGAATGACTCCCGCAGAATACAAAAACGGTGGGAAAAACCTCTTTATAAACTACAGTTTTGCCGAAAGTCCGTTTGGGAATATCATGGTCGCTTCGACTCCAAAAGGGGTTTGTTTTATGGCTTTCGCCGAAAGTGAAGCAATGGGTTTTGGAGATTTAAAACACAAATTCCCCAATGCAACATTCTCCCGAAAACTAGATTTAGCACAGCAAAATGCGTTGTTTATCTTCCAAAATGACTGGAGTAAACTATCCGAAATAAAACTGCATTTAAAAGGTACCGACTTCCAGTTAAAAGTTTGGGAAACACTGCTGAAAATTCCAATGGGACAGCTATCTACTTATGGTTCGATTGCAAAACAAATCGAAAAACCAAATGCCTCACGAGCTGTTGGAACCGCAATTGGTCATAATCCTGTAGCCTTTTTAATTCCTTGTCACCGCGTGATTCAATCTACAGGAACATTTGGCGGTTATATGTGGGGAAATACCCGAAAAACGGCCATTATTGGCTGGGAAGGTGTGCAATCCAATCCGGATCTTAACCAAAACACACCGTAGAGACGCACTGCTGTGCGTCTCTACATATGCGTCTCTACGATGGACCATTTAAAACCATTACCATGAAAAATTTACAATCTAAAATTGCATCCCTTAACTGGGACAGCATCACCGAATCTATGCACGAAAGAGGCTTTGCTCTAATTCCAAATCTTCTTGAAGACGAACAATGCGAAACTTTAAAAACCGCTTATTCCAACGCTGCTTTGTATCGCAAAACAGTTGTAATGGAGCGCTATCGGTTTGGTTTGGGCGAATACAAATATTTCAATTATCCGCTTCCGGAATTAATTCAAACGATTCGGACTTCAGTTTATCCAAAACTGGCCCCAATTGCAAATGCCTGGATGAAAGCACTGAATATCGATACTGTCTTCCCTAAAACACATGAAGAACTTTTAGAACAATGTCATCAAAACGAACAACTAAAAGCTACGGTTCTAATCTTAAAATACGGAAAAGGTGGACACAATACTTTGCATCAGGATTTATATGGCGATGTCTATTTTCCGATTCAGACGGTGCTTTTCCTAAACGAACCCGACGAAGATTTTAAGGGAGGCGAATTTGTTCTCACACAACAAACGCCAAGAGCACAATCTAAAGCAATTGTTCTTCAACCCAGAAAAGGCGATATGCTTGTTTTTACAACCAATTTCCGACCAATAAAAGGCACAAAAGGATATTATCGGGTAAATATGAAACATGGTGTAAGCGAGATTCATGAAGGGGAGCGACATACCTTGGGGATTATTTTTCATGATGCATTGTCATAAATTTAAAATTGTGGTTTTAAAAACGTAATTAACCCAAAACACACAATCATGATACAACACCATAAAATTTCCGATCGCGATCTGTGGAATAAAATTAAAAATGGCGAAATTTGCTTTGGTGGCAACCAAAAATTAAAAATTTACGGAACGCTAAAATGTTCTTCCGGCAAACGAATGAAACGCGAAAATCGGGTTTTCTTCCTTTCCGAAAAAGAAGCCTTACAAAATGGTTTCAGACCCTGCGGACATTGCATGAGAACCGAATATCAAAAATGGAAAAATGGACTTATTTAATCCCGAAACAGACGAAAAAACCAATTTATTACCTAAAGATGGTACTGTAAATTATTACGGCAGATTGTTTTTAAGAGAAAAAGCCAACTTCTATCGTGACAATCTCCTGGAAACTATCGAATGGAAAAATGATCAGGCCATTATCTTCGGAAAATTGATTTTAACCAAACGAAAAGTAGCCTGGTATGGCGATCAGGAATTTGAATACACCTACTCTAACACGACCAAAAAAGCCAAACCATGGACCAAAGAATTACTGGAACTCAAAGCAGCAATTGAAGAAAAAACCGGCGAAACCTTTAATTCCTGCCTGTTAAATTTATATCATAACGGCGACGAAGGAATGGCCTGGCACAGTGATGCCGAAAAAGATTTGAAAAAAAATGGAGCAATCGCTTCTGTAAGTTTTGGTGCGGAACGCAAATTTGCTTTCAAACATAAAGAAACCAAAGAAGTTGTTTCTTTAATTCTCGAACATGGTAGTTTATTAGTGATGAAAGATACGACCCAAACAAATTGGTTGCATCGTTTACCGCCAACAAAAACAACGTCAAAACCCAGAGTGAATCTTACTTTCAGAACTATTGTTTTGTAAATTATACCAATAGTATATTTATAAAATCAGCCAATAAAAATAATTCCAAATACTTTTATCACTGTCAAAATTAGCCTTTTTAATTGAAAATAATCAATCTAGATTTCAATAGCCGTTGGTTTTAACCAACGGTCACGTATGTTTCAATTAATAGGCTTTAGCCAAAATCTTGCGCTCAAAATTTTGGCTAAAGCCCGCATCGATGCCCTTTTAGATCCGTTGGTTAAAACCAACGGTCACGTATGTTTCAATTAATAGGCTTTAGCCAAAATATTGCGCTCAAGATTTTGGCTAAAGCCCGCATCGATGCCTTTTTAGATTCGTTGGTTAAAACCCACGGCTACTAAAAAAAATACTTATTAAATGTCTTTTACTAAATATACTACGGGTAAATTATCTTTTTTTAGGTGCTACAGTATTATAGGAAATCGACAAAGCATCCTCAAACATTTCGGTTGGAACTCTGGCAAGATCTACAAATGTCCAACCTTGCTTTCCCCATTTGTTGGGAATGGGGTAAAAAATCAGTTCACTTGAGGCACAAAAAACAGATTGGTCTATTTCATTGAATTTAAAAACACCCAGGTTCTTTTTCTCATCAATGGTAGCAAATATTTTTTTCTTTATTCGGAAAGAGATTTTCTCAAAATGAGGCTCTTCTGTTGCTTCGGGAAGTGCCAAAGCTAAAGTCCTAAATGCTTCAATAGTGATCATAATCGTTTATTTTAAAATTAAACTTTTATTCTTACCAACCCTGATTCAATCCGTTTTTAAGGACTTCTTCGTATTTGTCTTTATCAAAAGTATACAAATTTGGGGCTTTGTGCGCTACATTACTTTTCTTTTCGTCGAGTTTCTTAAGGATTCCGATATGGGTTATTTTCCGCAAAAAATTTCTTCTGTCGAGCTTTTTATCCAGAATGGTTTCATACAACTTCTGAAGTTCCGGAATCGTAAATTTTTCGGGCAATAAATTATAGCCAATTGGCATCAAATTCAATTCTATCCGAAGTGTATGCAGGGCTTTATCGAGAATTTCTTTATGATCTAAAATCAGTTCCGGAACTTCTTTGTGATCAATCCATTCTATAATTTCGTGATTGTTGTCTTTTTGAGGAATGGCTTTTAAAAAATCTACTAAAGCATAGTATCCGATTGTTACGAACCTTTGTGTAAACCATTGACCGGCGTCTTTTGGAATTTCAAAATAATCCAGCACTGTACTATCAAAATTAGGATCTTTTCGTTTTATGCTGCCAAAAGTAGCAAATTGTCTTAAAAAAATCCCCTGCATTCCCGTGCGATCATTCAAAACGGTAACGGCAGCAGTATCGATATCTTCCTTAATTGGTACAAATCCACCCGGCAATGACCATTTATTATCATAGGATGTTTTAATCAATAAAACTTTAAGCTGATTGTCATGAAACCCAAAAATAACACAGTCGATCGAGAGACCCGGCTGGTAATTTTCGCTATTTAATAGTATCTCTTTCAATATGTGTTTTCTTAAATCAATACGCTCTTTTTCAAACGAACGTGCAATTTAAGCCATTTTTACAAAAGAAAATATTTTTTTACAAATCAGCCCCTAATAACCTCTATTTTCTTAGAAAAACGGAACAAACTAAATGACTCATAATTTTTACTTAAAATTAAAATCGAATTAAAAAAAGAAGTACATTGCGTCATAATAACACATTTGATAAATAAATTGTTATTATTTGATGTAAAAAAGAATACAACTACAAATTGTGTTTGTGTTTGTTGCTTTTACAAGAAGATAAAAAATCAAAAATTAACGCAAGAGTTATGATTACCAATCCGTTAAAAAACATAAATAAAACAATCCAAACCAAAATCTGGACTTCTTTTGGTTTTGTCTCTAAAACTTATCTTTTAGAGGCCTCTTTGAAATATAGTGAAGAACAGGAGCGAATTTTCAACCAAATGATTGTTGAAACGGAAACCAAAAACAAAAAAGAAAAACGCGAAGCTTTCGATAAAGCCTTATATGCATCCTATAAAGGAATTGGCGCTATGGATTTTATAAACACGGTTTTGAAATAATTCAAAAAAGTGGATAATAATCCATAACCCCAATTTTAATTGACTTTAATATACTAATTCAAAGCCAAATTTCAATTTAATATCTGCTGATGAAGCTCCGATCATAACCTCGAAATCTCCCAGTTCAGCATTCCATTCTAATTTATCATTGTAAAAAGAAAGCTTCTCTTTGTCAATTGTAAATTCTATATTTTTAGATTCTCCCGCATTTAATTTTACTTTTTGAAAATCTCTTAGTTCTAAAACAGGTCTTACTACAGATCCAAATTTGTCTTTTATATACAGTTGAACCACTTCTTCTCCTGCAACTTTTCCAACATTTGACAGTTGAAAAGAAATTTTAATTGTTTCGTTATTCTTCATTTTTAAAGACGAAAATTTCAAATCCGTATAATTGAATTTTGTATAACTCAATCCATATCCAAAAGGAAACTTTGGCGAATTTTTTAAATCGATATAGGAAGAAACATAACCTGTCGCATTCTCATTCGGAGCAGGTCTTCCGGTGCTAAAGTGATTGTAATAAATTGGAATTTGCCCTACTTCTCTTGGGAAAGTCATTGGCAATTTTCCGGAAGGATTGTAATCGCCAAACAAAACATCGGCAATAGCATTTCCGGCCTCCGTTCCCAGCCACCAGGTATATACAATAGCAGGAACATTGTCTGCTGTCCAGTTAAAAATAAGCGGTCTGCCAGCATTTACCAAAACAACAACCGGTTTCCCCGTAGCCTGAATTACTTTTACTAAATCTTCCTGAACTCCCGGTAGGTGGAGATCGCTTCGGCTTTTGGCTTCTCCGCTCATGTCACGTCTTTCACCAATACTCAGAATAACGACATCGGCTTGTTGGGCTGTGGCAACGGCTTCTGCAAAACCGTCTTTATTGTCTCCGTCAACCTCACAACCTTTGGCGTAAAGTAATTTGGTGTTTTTACCGACTTTATTTTGCAATCCATCCCATTGGGAAACTACCCATTTATTATAATCTACATCCGGCAATTCAACCGACCAGAAACCCATATTGGCTTTGTATTCTTTGACCATTGGGCCAATAAATGCAATTGTTTTCAGGTTTTTAGAAAGCGGTAACGTTTCGCTATCATTCTTTAATAAAACAATACTTTTCTGCGCTACTTCTCTGGCTGCTTTTCTGTTCTCCGGATTATTTAATACTTTTTCGGCTCTTTTTTCATCTGAATATCGGTAGGGGTCTTCAAATAATCCCAGTTCAAATTTCTTGCGCAGGATCCGTTTTACAGCATCATCGATTAAGTCAACAGCTACCTTTCCTTCTTTTACTAACTCCGCTAAATGATAACGGTATGCATTACTTTCCATGTCCATATCACTTCCTGCTGTGATGGCAGAAAGCGCTGCGGCTTTAAGATCTTTTGAATAACCGTGGGCTATCATTTCTCCGATAGAACCCCAGTCTGAAACTACAAATCCCTGAAAATTCCATTTTCCTTTTAAAATATCGCGCTGTAAGTGAACATTTCCTGTAGCCGGAATTCCGTTTAAATCATTAAAGGAATTCATAAACGTTGCTGCTCCTGCATCTAGTGCCGCTTTAAAAGGAGGTAAATAGGTTTCAAACAACATTCTTTCGCTCATATCTACCGAGTTGTAATCTCTTCCACCGGTAGCAGCTCCATAAGCTGCAAAGTGTTTCACACAAGCCATAACAGAATTTAGATCTCCCAATTTGTTGCCCTGAAATCCTTTTACTCTCGCATAAGCAATTTTAGAACCCAGATAAGTATCTTCTCCTGCTCCTTCCATAACTCTTCCCCAGCGTGGGTCACGCCCAATATCAACCATAGGAGCAAATGTCCAATGAATTCCGCTTGCAGCTGCTTCGGTAGCGGCAACTCTAGCCGCTAACTCTATAGCCGCCAAATCCCAACTTGCCGCTTCCGCCAGCGGAATAGGAAAGGTAGTTTTGTATCCGTGAATAACATCCTGACCAAATAACAACGGAATTTTTAAACGGGATTGCATCGCCAATTCCTGATATTGTCGGGTATATTTTGTTCCGACAATATTTAGCATTGAACCTACAATTCCTGCTTTTATTTCGGCTTGTTTGTTTGCGTTGATCGTAATTGGCCCAGTTGCAGCATTATCGCCTGTGTACTGATTAAGCTGGCCAATTTTTTCCTCCAGAGTCATTTTTTTCAATAAATCATTTACTTTCTGATCTATTGACTGTTGTTGCGCTATCGCGAAAAAGGAAACCATCAACAAAGTAATTGTCGTTATTCTCTTCATATTAATTTAATTATCTTCTATTAAAACCGGTAAATAATCTGATGCGTATTTTAAGTTTTTGGAATCAATTAACACTGCCTGTTTCTGAATTTTTAAATTCTCTCCACAAAATAAACCGCTGACAAAAAACAATATTTGTGTTGAAACAATAGTGTTTATTTTTTCCCTATTAAAAATCTAATTTCTCAAAACTTGTCTTTATAAGTGCTTTGAGAAGAAAAAATAGTTTTAAAAAAAATGCTAATTATAAATTTCACATTAGTTTTTAGTTCCTTTTTGAACGCTTTTTTTTCTGCTGGCGGCAAACTCTAAATAATTCAAATTGAAATTTCCTTTGTCAAAAACTACTTTGATTTTATTGGTTCCTTTATTCAAATCCACATCAGACAAAACAATTGTTTTCCAATTATTTTTTCCTCCCGTTGAAGGAAGTGAAATACTTTCTGTTTTCTTTCCGTTATCCATTTCCAGATGAAGCTTTCCTTCTTCATTTTCAGACGAATAGCGAATCGAAACCTTATAACTGTTTTGTTTTACAACTTCGACTGTATACTGCAACCATTCGTCGTTTTCTATAAACGAAACCTGGTAACCATTTGAACCTGAATCGTTGCAAGGCAGAATGTCAACACCATCATTTCGCATGGTATTTCCTTTGTTCCATTCGTCAAATTTCCCTGTTTCAATTCTGTAATTTACAAAATCTTTATCGTAATATGCAAACCCTGTGGTTCCTAAGTCGTAATGTGTTGCCGCAATCTTGCCCGGAATTGCGTTTTTTTTGTAAGGTTTTGTAGCGTTGGTTTGTACCTGTCTGAACATGGCATCAATTACATCCGGCTTCACCGTTAAGTTTTCCATTTTGTAATTATCTGCTATTTTCATCAACGTTTTTTTCGCAAAATCGGCCGATGGTTTTTCACCTCCGTCTTTCCAGTATTTTAATAAAACATCGTACTCCGGAATCTTGGTTACTGAAGTTACTCCGGCAATATTTTCGATTTTTTTCATTGGCCAAAAAGCCCACCCAATATTATTTCCTTCCATCAATGTAAGGACATCTTTGAACCATACATTTGAATTTTCACCACTTTCACCCAACCAGATCGGAACATTGTATTGTGTTCGGTAGTTTAGCATTTTCTGAATCGATTCTGTGGTGTTGTAATTCCAATATTTATGAAAGCTCAGAGCCATGTTTTCGTCCCATAAAGGAAAAATTCCGTTGTAGTTATTGCCCCAGCAATTTCCTTCAATGAAAATTAAATGGTTTGTATCTACTTCACGAATCGCTTTAGTAACGGCTACCATTAAATCTCTCAATGGTCCGTTTCCGTTTTCATCACAACCGTTTTTATTGGTTCCTGTGAAATTCCAGTTGGGTTCATTGATAATATCATAAGCCCCGATCCATGCATTATCTCTGTAACGAGCGGCTAACTTTTTCCATAAAGCAATCATTTTTTTCTGATTTGCTTCACTTTGCCATAAAGATGGTTTGGTAGTGTCATAGTCCGAAATGGCGGCATCATTTCCTTGTCCGCCCGGAGCTGCATGCAGGTCTAAAATAAGGTACATTTTGTTTTCGGCACACCATTTCAATAAGTTGTCGGTCATGGTAAAACCTTCTTCAATCCAGGTAATTTCACCATTTTTCTCAGCTTCAATTGGTGGTGTATATAGATTATAGTGCATCGGTAAACGAATGGAATTGAATCCCCAGGCGGCTAACGAATCAACGTCTCTTTTTGTAATTCCGTTTGCTTTGTAGGCGGCATAAAATTCCTTTGTTCCCTCTTCGCCAATGACATCCTGAATTTTCTGTTTAATAACATATTGCGGACTGGCAAAGGGCTGCGTTTGTAACATATATCCTTCCTGCACCATCCAACCTCCGGTTCCTAGTCCTCGTAATAGTATATTTTTTCCGCTGCCGTCAACAATTTTCTGTCCGTCCCGGTGTAAAAATCCTTGTGCGAATGAAGTGACGGAAAGCAATAATTGTAGTAGTAAAATTATTTTTTTCATATTATGTCGTTAAAAAAAAACTGCATTTGACTGGTTTTGAAATTAAACCTACAAGGTTTGGGAAACCTTGCAGGTTTAGATTAGCTTTCTATTTATTTTAGTAGAAAATCTTTTTTGAGGTTTGAGATTTGAATTGTGAACGCTCCTTTCTCGGAAATCCATTTTAGATCCTCATTTACAAATTGCAGGTCTTTTTGATTTAAAGTAAACTTTACTGTTTTGGTTTCGTTTGGTTCCAGACTAATTTTCTCAAATCTTTTTAGTGCTTTGACTTCGGGCGTTATTGACGCGAAATTATCAGACAGATAGAGTAAAACGGCTTCTTTTCCGGCTCTTTTGCCTGTATTGGTTACCTCGACAGAAACATTTACTTCCTCCGTATTGTTAATTTCTGTTTTGTCAATTTTTAAATTTGAATAGGTAAAAGTGGTATAGGATAATCCGGTTCCAAATTCGAATTGCGGGGAATAGCTTTTCTCGTATTTAGCATCATTATTTTGCTCTTCGTCGGCTAAGCTCTCGGTGTATTTTCGGTTGTATTTTTCTAATGAATTAGGGTATTTCGGGTAATTGTAAGGTAGTCTTCCACTTGGATTTACCTCTCCGTATAAAATATCGACTAACGCTCTTCCTCCTTCATTTCCGGGTAAATAACATTGTATCACGGCGCTCATTTTATCTTCAAAATCACTGATTAATCTTGGTCGGCCTTCGTTTAAAACTAAAATAATGGGTTTGTTTACTTTTGCTAATGCCAAAGCCAATTTTATCTGAGACTTACTCATAAAGATATTGCTGATGTCTCCGGGAGTTTCGGTGTAATTTTTCTCTCCAAGACACAATACAATTTTTGAAGCGCTTTTGGCCAACTCTACTGCTTTTTGAATTTCGGCATCGTCTTCTTTTTCAATATCCGCACCAGCTGTGTACAACACATTTTCTTTCCCCAGCTTGGCTTGAAAAGCTTCTAAAATGGTCAATTTTTCGGCTGCATAGGTATCTGCATTTTCTCCTTGCCAGTTATAAGACCAGCCTCCATTCAGGTTTTTCATGCTGTTGGCAGTTGCTCCTGTTACAAGGATTTTTTCGTTTTTATTTAAAGGTAAAACAGCGCTGTTATTTTTCAATAAAGTAATCGATTCGGCTGCTGTTTTATAGGCTTCCTCAATGTGTTCGGCAGAACCAAATTTTGGATATTCTTTTAGATTTGCTACTGTATTTTGAAACAGATTCAATTCGAATTTCATTCTTAAAATTCTCGTTACCGCATCGTCGATACGAGACATTGGTACCTCTCCTTTTTTAACTAAATCAACCAAATCCGTATAAAAGGTAAATTCTTCGGGTACCATGCTCATATCTATTCCGGCCATAACAGCTATACGAACGGCGTCTCTTTTTGTTTCTGCTACTTTATGTCTTGTATTCAAATAGATAATATCTTTCCAATCTGTCACTACAACACCCTCAAAACCCAGTTCGTTTTTAAGAATATCTGTGATTAAATGTTTGCTTGAATGCACCGGAGTTCCGTTGATTTCTCCGGAACTTACCATCACACTTTTTGCTCCGGCTTTTATAGCGGCCTGATAGATTGTTAGGTCGTATTGTCTTAAAATGCGTTCAGGAATAATACTTGGTGTACGGTCTTTTCCGGTTGTGGTACTTCCGTAACCAATGTAGTGTTTCATGCAAGATGCGACACTATATTTAGAGCCTACATTGTTTCTTTCAAAACCATTTACCAAAGCCACAGCCATTTTGGAAGATAAATAGGCATCTTCTCCAAATGACTCCCACATTCTGGACCAAGCCGGATTTCGTGGAAAATCTAAATCGGGAGAAAAAACCCATGGAATTGAAGAGGCTCTGGTTTCATAAGCCGAAATTTCAGCACCACGTTGCACTAAATCGGTGTTAAAAGTGGCTGCCAATCCAATTTGTTGTGGAAATAAGGTAGCTCCAGCCGTATAACTCGCTCCGTGTATCGCATCGATACCATATAATATTGGAATTTTAAGCCTCGATTTATTGGCTTCATTTGTAATAGCCGTCATCGTTTCCTGCCACCTTTGTAGTGTTGGCGCTCCCGGATTTGGCACATTCAAAATAGAACCGATGTGATATTCCTGAATTCCTTGTTTTAACTTGGCGGCATCAAAATATCCCGGTCTTTTTGCATCTTCAAAAACTGTAACCGTAATTTGAGTCATTTGACCCACTTTTTCTTCCAAGGTCATTTTAGACAATAACTCAGAAACTTTAGCATCTATTTCAGCTCTCGTCTTTTTGACTTCCTGACTCCATGTTGCTCCACAAAAAAGGAAGGCAATTACTAGAAACTTTGTATTTTTCATTTGATCTTATTAAATTAATATCTCATTAAAAAATGGGACTAATAAGGATGATTCAAATTAGCCCCTAACTAACTTACAAAATATTAATACACCAGCGTTTGTATAGCATGTGCAGGAATCTTTACAATTGCTTGTTGGGTTGCAATAATAAAGTTGTAGGTAATCTCATTGTCTGTATTGTTCATTACTACCGTCGCCATTTTACCGTCCGTATTCAAAAAAGAAGTACTTGACAGGTAACTACGACTTACCGAAGTACTCACTCTAACCGCATTTGGACGAATAAATTTAGAAAAATGTCCAATGTAATAGTACGAAGGGGTGTAAATTAATTCTCCTGTAGTGGTATCTGCATGTATCGGTGCGAAGCAAAAATTGCCTACATGATTGGGTCCTCCAAACTGGTCCAAAAGTATGTTCCAGTCTGTCCAGCCCACGGTACCGTTGTTAAAATCATTAATCATAGACAAACCGTATTTTTCTGCATTTGGCCAGAATTGGTATTTTGTTGCGTCAAATTTCTCTACACAACCTTCTGTAAAAATTAATTTTTTATCGGGATAAGCTTCGTGTACTTTCGCTACATTATCAAACATCGGTTTTGCTCCTGTCCAGGTCTCGTACCAGTGAAAACCCATTCCCCAAACATATTTAGAGGCTTCGGGATCAGAGAAAATTACATTTGCTCTTTGTACCATTAAATCACGGTTATGATCCCAGGCGATTAGTTTTACATCCCCTAATCCGTCTTTTTTTAATGTTGGTCCAAGAAAATTCTTCAGGAAATCTCTTTCTTCCTCGGCGGTATACAAACAAGATTCCCAAGTTTGAGTTGCCATTGGCTCATTTTGAACCGAAGTTGCCCAAATTGGAATTCCTTCTTTGTTGTATTCCTTTATAAATTTCACATAAAAATTAGCCCATGACTGAAAATATTCGGGTAATAACTTTCCTCCTTTTAATACATTTTTATTGCTTTTCATGAAAGCATTTGGCGACCATGGCGCTACATAGGTTATCAATTTTCCACCAGCCGTTTTGATGGCTTCTTTGATCATGGGTATGCGGTATTTGCGATCATGATCAATCGAAAACGTTTTTAAATCTTTATCACCTTCTTCGATATAAGAATAACTTCCGCTGCTAAAATCAGAACTTTGAATAGTTGTTCTTAGCAATGAATATCCGATTCCTTTTTGAGTATCGTAGTAAGCGTTTAAAAATTCAGTTTGCTTTTCTTTTGATAATTTGGCAAAAATCTCGGCACTGGCATCTGTAATTGCCCCTCCAATTCCGAGAAAATGCTGAAATTGTTTTGAAGGTTCCACAAAAACAGACAACTCGGTTTCTACGGGTTGTTTTGATGCTGTAAAATCTAAATTAGCTGTAGGAGTTAATCTTAATTCTGTATTTGATGCTGTGGTATAAACTGTAATTTTTTTATTCGTAGTTGTAAATTTCTGTCGCTTTTTTTGATCTTTCTGCTGTGGAAAAACAGTTAAAGAAAAACACAAAAACGCAATAATAAAGCCCATTTTTTTCATTGAGTATGTTTTAATCGGTAAGACTTTTATAAAATTCATTCGCCAAATCAGCTCTCATTTGATTTAAAAATAGCCCATACTCATAACGATTATGGGCCATTTCAACAACCGAACTTAAACTAACTTATAGGAGATTGCTTTGAAAAAACAGCCGCCAGGCAGCTGTTTCTACTATCAATTCTCAACAGTACTATTATTGTGGATATCCTGTATTCTGAACTATTTTAGTGTTATTGAATTCACTATAAGGAATTGGGAAAGCTTCATTTTTATTCGCCTGAAATCCTTTGAAAGCCAATTTAGCAGCGGCTTCACCCGTTCTAACTAAATCAAACCAACGATGTCCTTCACCTGCCAGTTCTAATCTTCTTTCTGCTAAAATAGCAGGGATCGAAACGGGTACAGCTGTTAATCCTGCTCTTAATCTAACTGCATCTAAAAGTGCCTGAGCTCTTGCTCCTGTTCCTCCTAAAGCTTCGGCTTCTAATAGATAAGTATCTGCTAAACGAATGATATAGGTATTGATCCCAAAATTCAGGAAAGGATTACCCGGTTTGATATCTGCATTAAAAGCCGCATACTTAATAAAATGATAGCCGGTTTCCTGATAACTGTCCTTGTATGTTATAAGTCCATTTACATCGTCATTATCAACACCTCTTGCGGCAGCGGCATTAAAAATAGTAGAGGCATAACGAGGGTCATCTTTCAAAACAGCAACCAACTGAGGTGTCACTACCATGAAACCCCAACCGTTAATATAATTCGGCAAAAGTGCGTCTATCCCTTTAGGTTTTCTTGAGTAATCTCTGATTCCCATTAACTGAGCGGCAACATTTCCTTCATCATCACCTCTTTCAAAATTACCCCAGTCCGCATTCGATTTGTCGGTATAGGTAATTTCAAAAATAGATTCTGTATTAAATTTATTGGCGTGGTTCCATAAATCTGCAAAAGCAGGCATTAATTTATATCCGTAACTGCTTGTGCCGCCCGGAGTACCATTAACCTTCGCCAATTCAACAGCGGCTTGTGTTTTTTTGTTATCGTATAAATATACTTTTCCTAAAAGTGCCGTTGCTGCTCCCTTAGTAAATCTTCCTAATTCAGCCGGAGGCAATGTCATTGGTAAATCTGGAATTGCTTCGTTCAAATCTTTTTCGATCTGTAGATATACATCCTCCGGTTTGGCTTGCATAACTAACGGAATTTCATCTTTAGTTAGTTGTGTCAATATCAAAGGAATGTTTTTAAACATTCTAACCAGATCAAAATAATAGTAAGCACGTAATGCTTTTACTTCTGCTGCGAATCTTATTTTTTTGGCAGCATCCATTGGAATACCCGGAAGTTTGATCAACATAATATTACATCTTGCTACCCCTTTGTAATAATCTGCCCAAATTGCGGGTGGAATATTTGCCGGACTTACAGTGTAGTTAGAAGCAACCTGAAGTCCGGGTTGATCGTCTGAACCACCTCCTCCTGCAAAGAAATCATCAGAGGCAGAATTTAAAAATAATAGTGGCGCATTTTCCATGGCTCCTGCGAACTTTCCTAATTTATCGTAAGCCGCAACCAAACCTGAATAGGCTTCGGTTTCATTTCTGTAAAAATTATCTTCATACACTACACCATCACCTTTCACTTCTAATTTTTCATCGGTATCGCAAGCTCCGAGTGTAAGTAGCACTCCGAAAGCAATAAATGATTGTTTAAAACGTATAAGTTTCATAATATTTTCTTTTTTAATTAAAATTGCAAATTAACTCCCAACATGTACGATTTTGCCTGAGGATAATACCCTCTGTCTACTCCTTGTACATTGTTCATACCGGCTGTAGTAGGGCCTCCGATTTCAGGATCGTAACCAGTGTACTTTGTAATTGTCCATAGATTTTCTCCTGTTACATACAATCTCACTTTTTGCAATGAAATGCTTTCGATCCATTCTTTTGGAAATGAATACCCCAATTGAATTGTTTTGAATCTGAAGAAATCTCCTTTTTCTAAATTGAAATCAGACGGGTTCGTAAAGTTTTTATTGCTATCAGTTGTAGTGACTCTTGGATAACTGTTTGTTGATCCCGGTCCTGTCCAACGACCTAAAACGTCTGTTTGGTAATTTGCAGTTGCAATATCAAGTCTTCTTAATCCCTGATAGATCATATTTCCACCAGCACCCTGACCGAATACTAACAAATCGAATCCTTTGTAATCTAAATTTATCGTTAATCCATAAGTGAATTTAGGTAGTGATGTTCCTAAAAAAGTTCTGTCGTTTGCTCCGATTACACCATCTCCGTCTAAGTCTTGCCAACGGAAATCTCCCGGTTTTGCATTGGGTTGAATCACTTTTCCGGCAGCATTTTTATAAGAATCAACTTCTGCTTGAGTCTGGAAAATACCATTTGTTTTAAATCCGTAGAAGGAATTGTAAGCATGACCAACTTGTGTTCTGTTGATTTCATAAGAGCTTGATTGTACGGTCTCATCTCCAACAATGAAATTAACTCCTTTATCAATATAGGTAATCTCATTTTTGATGTAAGAGAAGTTTCCATTCACAGAAAGATTTAATGCTCCAAATTTTTTGCGGTATCCTAATTCAATGTCGATACCTCTATTTTCCATATCTGCTAAGTTCGCATAGGTGTTACCTGTTGCTCCAACATATCCCGGAATTGGCACCTTCATTAAGATTCCTTCCGTTTTTTTGTTGAATAAATCTACACTCAAATTGAAATCACGCAAAAGTGTAGTCTCAAAACCAATGTTAAGTTGTTTGGTTTCTTCCCATTTTAAATCAGGATTTGGAATTGCATTTGGACTTTGTCCATTCGCTATTTCCCCGCCAATAGTATAATTTCTTTGAATTCCAACCGTAGAAATGTATAAGAAATCAGGAGATGAATCGTTACCGGTCACCCCGTAACCCCCTCTTATTTTTAACGTATTTACTACATTATTATCTTTCCAGAAACCTTCTTTTGAAGGCACCCATCCTAAAGATACAGAAGGGAAAGTTCCATATTTATGGTTGGGTCCAAAACGTGTAGAACCGTCACGACGAAGAATACCTGTAAAAATATATTTCTCTTTGTAATCATAGTTTAATCTTGAAAACAAGGACTCTACTCGGTGTTCCATCGCTTGTCCATTATAAGCATTGGCTATTTTATCTTTGATTGGAATATCAACATTAAAGGACGCTTCTGCATGTGTT
Source organism: Flavobacterium sp. ABG (assembly GCF_001027725.1). Lineage (NCBI taxonomy): Bacteria > Pseudomonadati > Bacteroidota > Flavobacteriia > Flavobacteriales > Flavobacteriaceae > Flavobacterium > Flavobacterium sp. ABG. The sequence goes on along the minus strand of NZ_LEKS01000001.1, from coordinate 196,976 downwards.
GTTGCCGGAACACCTCTGTAAGTGATGTCATTGCCGGATGTAATATTATCTACATAAGTTCCTTTACCCAATAAAATACCGAAGTGGTGATTTCCAATTTTCTTATCATAGTTCAACGTATTCTCCCAGTTCCAGCTAAACGATTTTTTGTACGATCGGAACAATTCGTTGACATCTTTTTTGGTAGCTCCATTTAAATAATAAACCGGAGTAAAGTTATCTGAACCGTAATACGCTAGTTTTCCACCTGCAGTAGATTTAAATTTTAAACCAGGTAAAATTTCCGCTTCAATAAAAATATTTCCAACAAAATTATCTGCGAAATCATTATTCCCCAGTCTTGTTTGCGTGTACGCTAATGGGTTTGAAGTTTCCTGAGTTACATTTGTAGAAATACCATAGTAATTTCCGTTTGCATCTCTAAGCGCATTTTTATTTTCGTAAGGAGTACCTGCTCCCGTTAAAGGACCCGGCGCAACAAGTACCGGAGTTAACGGATCTAAATTGATCGCAGATGATAAAGGGCCTCCAAATTCATCATTTGTATTACCGATACCAACCGTTTTTTCATTCGAATACCCTAAAGTTTGACCTATTTTAATATACTTACCCAATTTATGGTTAGAGTTTAAACGGATGTTTTTTCTGGTATAATTAGAAATATCAGATGTGATAATCCCCTCTTGATCGGTTAAACCAAAAGACATATAAAAGGTAGAAACATCATTACCACCACTAAAACTTAACTCATGAGAATAACGTTGTGCATGATCATTAAAAATAACATCCTGCCAGTTCGTTCCCTTTCCGTAATCAATTGGAGATCCTAATGGATTCCCCGGAGTTGGCGCAGTACGTGTTGGAAATAACGCTGGTTTACCACCATTTATATGCGCTTCATTCATGATCGTTACATATTGACTAGCATCTAATAAATCTAATTTTTTTGCCGCCTGTGAAGTTCCTGAGAAACCTGTATAACTTACCGAAATCCTGCCTGCTTTACCTTTTTTAGTTGTCACAAGGATAACCCCTGCAGCAGCACGAGAACCGTAAATAGCACCCGAAGCACCATCTTTCAATACCTCAATAGATTCGATATCAGATTGATTTAAATAGCCTATTCCGCCATTATCAACGATTACACCATCAACTACCCATAGAGGATCATTATTGTTTAAAGTAGTAAAACCACGTATACGGATCGTAGAAGCAGATCCCGGTTGTCCTGCATTTGCAGCAATAGAAACTCCCGAAACTCTACCTTGCAAGGCTTGTTCTACCCTTGTTATAGGAAGACTTTCCAAGTCTTTTGCTTTGACACTGGAGATAGAACCTGTTACTACACTTTTCTTTTGTGTACCATATCCTACTACTACAACTTCATTTAAGTTTTGAGATTCAGGTTTTAACCTAATTTCAATTTTACTTCGTCCGTTTACAGTTTCCTGTACGGTCATATAACCTACAAAACTAATTGTCAGAATACCATTTGAAGGAACACTAATTTGAAACTTACCGTCAAAATCAGAGGCAGTTGCCTTAGTAGTGCCTTTAAGTAAGATAGTTGCCCCCGGGACGGGTAACCCACTTTCATCGTTTATAACTCCATTTACCGTCACATCCTGTGCCATTGCGATAACTGAAAACAATAAAGATGAAATACAAAAAATAAGTAATTTTGTTAATTTCATTTTTCTAAAAATTTTGGTTAATTAATTAGTAATTTGATGCAATAATAAAGTTAAATTTCTACTATTTGTATTTTATATTCCCTACAAAAACACATCAAAAGATAAATTACCATATTACAAAAACACATCAAATATTTTTTAAAACACTAATATTAAGCATTTTAAAATATTTTTTATATTGTTATAGAATTGTTAACTAACTAAAATAAACACTACATTTACTTTAAATGAATTATTTTCACTTTTATTAAAAAAATATCCAAAAAACGACACTATCACAATTACTATAATCAGAAAAAAAGTAGATTATAAAACATTACTATTAAAAATACCGTTTTTAAATTATGAAATTCATAAACCACTATATTTCAATTTTCATTCTTTTCATCCTGCCTTTTGCCCTTTTTTCCCAAGTAAAAAACATCGGATTACCGGCAATTAAAAATTATAAACGTTCCGAGTATAAAGGAGGTACTCAAAACTGGAATATTGATCAGGATAAAAATGGTAATATCTACTTTGCAAACAATAGCGGGCTGATTCAATTTGATGGTTCTATATGGAATAAATATGCGCTTCCAAATAATACCGCGATCAGAAGTTTAAAAATCGATCCGTCAGGAAAAATTTATGTTGGAGGAAATAATGAATTTGGTTTTTTTAAAAGTGATCAGAAAGGTAAACTAAAATACTATTCGTTAACACACTTAATTAGTAAAAACGACAGCAAAAACATCAATTTAATCTGGCGCATACACCTCTATAAAGATGAGGTTGTATTTCAGTCTTTCACCAAAGTGTTTTTTTATAAAAACAACAAATTGAAAGTTATAAATGCACCCAAAAAGTTTCAATTTTCTTTTCTTATAAATAACCATCTCTATTTTCAAGACAAGGAATTGGGTATTTTAGAATACCATAACCATAAATTGACTGCCCTCAAAGGCACTACAGACTTAAACGATAAAGAAATATGGGCCATGTTTCCGCTGCCCAATAACAAAGTACTTCTTGCAACGCTGGAAAAAGGGCTTTTTGTCTATGACTATAACAGCGTCAAATCTTGGGAGACAGAAGCCAATGCCTTTGTCAAAAAAAACACCTCGTTAGGCGGATCTATTATAAAAAACAAATTTATCGTTTTGAACTCCGTTCTCAGCGGTGTTATAATCTGTGATTTGAACGGGAAAATAATCCAACATTTAAACAGACAAAAAGGATTACAAAACAACACTGTACTAACCTCTTATGTAGACAATAAAAACAATCTGTGGTTGGGTTTGGATAATGGAATCACGTTTGTGAATCAAAACTCACCTTTTACCTTTTTTGATTACAGTTATAATATAGGTACCGTTTATGCTTCGGTTATTTTTAACAAAAATCTATACGTAGCAACCAATCAAGGCCTTTTTTATCATTCCTGGTCCACTCCTTTTAAAGACGAACCGTTTAATCGGGTTGAAGGAACGATTGCTCAAGCCTGGAACATTCAGGTTATTAACAATATTCTTTTATGTGCCAGTAATAGCGGGGCTTTGGTAATAGATCAAAATCGGGTATCCAAAACTTTAGACAAAAGAGGATACTTTGGTTTTAAAACAATTCCAAGTCATCCGGGCTATATTATTGGAGAAAGTTACGATGGGTTTTCTATATTTAAGAATACCAATAATGAAATCAATTACGTGAACCAGATCGGTGGATTCTACGAAACAACTAACACTTTCGAAATGGAGTTAGACAACAATTTTTTGTGGCTAAAAAAAGATCCCTACCTCTATCAAATGAAACTGTCCGAAGATTTAAAGAAATTCGATTACATAAAAAAACACGCCAACGTTTCCAATTCCAATAAAGGAATTGGAAGTTTACAATCGATTCACAACAAGGTTTACTTTCAGTCTAAAAATCACTTTTATCGATATAGCAATGAACAGGAAGGTTTTTTTGAAGACAAAAAAATAACAGCATTGTTTCATGGAATCCCAACCATCAACACCTTAATAGAAGATCGCGACCATAATTTATGGTATTCTTATAAGGAGTCACTGGGCGTTTTAGTAAAAACAGCAAATGGCAAATACCAACGCAAAGAAGCCTTGTTTTCAAACCTGACAGGCAATTTGGTAAACAATTACCTTTCTATAAACACCATTGACCCGGGCAACATTTTTATTGGCTTAACGGATGGGTTAGCGCATTATGATTCCAAAATCTCAAACAAATTCATAACCAAACCGAAGGTCTTTTTTGAAAGCTTTTCTTCCTCAACCGACACCATCATAACCAGCAATCTCGAAAAACCAATTGCAGAACTTAGAATCCCTTACAACTCGAATCATGTAAAATTTACTTTCTCCTCTCCTACTTACGAAAATCAGGAAAACATAACGTATTCGTACAAACTAGAGCCTTTTGAAGACAACTGGCGCAGTTGGTCCACCGTTTCAGTCAAAGAATACACCAATTTGAGAGAAGGAAATTATAAAATGCAGATCAAAGCAAAGAACAGCTACGGGATCGAATCTGACGTATCGCAGATTGATTTTAGAATAGCACCGCCTTGGTACAGGCACTTTTTAGCCTATCTAACCTACTTCTTTTTAATTCTTGCCGGAGTTTATATCATTTCGAACAGAATCAAACTTAAGATTAGAAGAAACAAATATTATGAAACCATAGAACAAAGAAGATTGTATCTCGAAAAAGAATCCAAAATCAGACACGATCAACACGAGTTAGAGAAAGAAATCGAAAGATTAAAAAGCGATAAACTTCAAATAAAAATCCTTGCCAAAGACAAAGAATTGGTCAGCAATTCGCTTCAGGTCGTGAAGAAAAACAAAGTTCTAAATGGGATCATCCAAAAAATAAAAGACATCGACACCAATACTTTAGACGACTCAACAAAATTTGAATTCAACAAATTACACAAAAGCATTGTCAAAGAAGTAAATACCGATAAAAGCTGGAAAGATCTGGAGAAGCACATTAAAAACGTGCATTTCGAGTTTTTGAAAAGACTAAAAGAAAAGTACCCCACGATTTCGCCACGAGAACTGGATTTATCTACCTATTTATTAATGAATATGTCTACCAAAGAGATCGCCGAAATCATGAACATCTCAACAGGAGGAGTAGAACTGGCCCGATACCGCTTAAGAAAAAAATTGGAACTGAATAAAAAAGAAAATCTGATTGGCTTTTTAATGAGTGTATAAACCTGAGCTCGCTTAATATAAAGACTACTAGTTGGTTCATTTTAATAATTTCACATTTTAGGAAGGCAAACATAGAGCTGTTCTTAATGGCTGTATGAAATAAGAATGAAATTAACAGAGAGGTACTTATTATATTTTTAGAGAATTTACAAAATCTTATTACAGAAAAACCGATGTAGAATTAAAGATCACGACCTAAGCCACAATTTTCAGTGTTCATTAAATTTAAATGTATGACCTTTTTTATTCCCGCCAATAGTCACTATAAAAATTAGCAGTTTCAATTAATTCTTTATGACTTCCTTTAACTAAAACCGTTTTGTTTTCAAGTACATAAATTTCATCAGCTATTTTTTTCAATGTGTTCAAACGATGCGATATAAAGAAAATAGCACAAGTGGGTTTTATTTTTGCTAATAAATTCATCGAGAAATTTTCTGTATTTCTATCCATTGCTGAAGTAGCTTCATCAAGAATTAAAAACTGCGGTTTCTTATACAATACTCTGGCTAAAGCTATAATCTGCTTTTGCCCTCCTGATAAATTAATACCTTCTTCGCCTACAATAGTTGACAATCCTTGTGGTAATTGATTAAAATAAGCTTCAAAACCATACTCTGCTAGAAAAGAAACTATATTTTCCGGGGTTTCAGTTGTTCCCAGTAAAATATTATCGATAACATTTCCATTAAAAATACTAATTTCTTGCGGTACTACTCCTATCAGGCTTCGATAGTTTTGCAAGTTAATATCTGACAAATGGTATTGATTGTTAATGATAATATCTCCTTTTTCAAAATTATAAAAACGTTGCAGTATTTGACCGATTGTACTTTTACCACCCCCACTTTCTCCTACAATGGCAGTTAGCTTCCCTTTTTCTAAAACTATATTTACATTCGAAAATAATTCACTCCGTCCCGCAAAACGAAAAGAAAGATTGTTAAGGGAAATTGTTTGAATTTCATCGATTGAGACACCTTCTTCTTTTTCCTTTTCCATAGAAGCAAATTCAAACATTCGATTGAACGCAATTTTTGCTTCGTTTATTGGTATTGCTATCAATGCCAAATTTGTAATTGACGGCAATAAAGAACTTACAATTCCTAATATGGCCATTAATTCTCCCAGTTTAATTTCTTTGTTAAAAACCTGAATCGAAGTGTAAATTAATACTCCTGTCAAAAAGAAAACACTAGCTAAACCAGATTGCCACGAAAGGCTAATATTGATTTTCCCCAAGTTGAATAATTTATCTTGGAGGTTTCCGAAAACTAATTCATTGGCTTTACTAAAGACGGCTTGCTTGTTGTCATTTTTTATGGTTGAAATACCTTGAATTGTGTTAATATAATTACTTTCATTTATGGCATAACTTTGCATTACTCCTTTTTGGGATTCAATAATAACTTTGTTGATCCTGTAAATAATACAAAAGTAAATAGGTAGTATTAAAAGAGAAATTAAACCTAGTTCCCAGGAATATCTAAATAAGAAAACTAATGAAATTAGAACAACTAAAACATCAATAACTAAGCTGCTGGCCAGCATTTTGATTACTCTTTGTACCCTTTGTGCATCATTTAGTCGGGCTACCAATTCTCCTATTTTTCGAGTATCAAAAAAGGATTTAGGAAGACTGAGTAAAGAAGAATAAAACTGATTATTAATGCGGTTGTTGAAGTCTTTAGATTGTTGCAATAAAAAAAATTCCCGTAAAACTGAAAGTCCAACCCTAGCCAAAAGTAATATAGTCAATAAAACAATTGCGGAGATTAGTTTGTTGATATTATGTGAAGGTAAAATATTATCAATTAATTTTTGAGAAAACAATGACATTACCATTCCTAAGCCCGCCACAAAAACACCAAGTATAACACTGATAAATAGCGCTTTATAATCCGCCTCCAGTAAGTTCACAAACCACTTTTGCCTGGCATTTTTAAGTTGGGCTTCTTTGATGAAATTTTCATTGGGTTTCAAGGTTAGACAACTTTTAGAAACCCAAATTTTATCTAATGCAGCAACAGATAAATAGTAAATCCCTCGACCTGGATCACCAATCAGAAAGCCTTTTTGAATATCATACTGATAGCAAACCACATAATGTTGTTGTTTCTCTTCCATTAAAACATGAAGAATAACTGGCTCTTTGTGGTCAATTAGTGCTTGTACATCAGCTTGACAACCTTCGGCGTCGAAACCAAATTGGTTCGCTCCTTGATATAAACCAAGCAGTGTAGTACCTTGTTTGTTGGTACCGCTCAACTCACGGAGTTTATCTATAGATTGTAAACCGCCATATAATTTTATAACAGATAGTAAACAGGCTACACCACAATCAGACTGATCCAGCTGTAGCGTGTGGGTTTTCTTAATGTGTTTTTGATTCATAATCCTCTCCCTCGAGGCCTCTCAAACGAAGAAGGTCTCAATACAGGGGTATTTTAAGTTAATATCTTTTATTGCAATTAAAATTGGTTCATTTCAATTGCCTATATTTCTTTCCTTTCCAAGTTTGCGTTATTCCTGTTTAGGCTAAGGGGTCAATTTCTTTAGTATTGTCGCTACTTGAGTTTGCCCTTTTATCTTCTCAATAAGTTGTTGGTTTTTATTATATAAAACTAAGCAGGGCAAAGATTTTACGTCAAAGCTAGTAGCGAAAGTAACATTAGTGTCAGATACAAAATGAATGTTGTCATGGTTTAAAAGACTGTGTTTTTGAGCAAAAGATTTTATTTGTTTTACTTGTTCGAATGAGACAAAAACAACTTGAATTAAACTCAACTTTTCAATGTTTTCTTGAATCATTTGAGCCTCTTCGTTGCAAAATTCGCAGTCGCTGTTAAAATAAACAAAGAGTACAGCAATATCTGTTTTTAAATTTTTATTAGTAAATGCAACACCGTTTAAATCTTGATAATTAAAAGCCGGAATGGTTTTAATATGTTCTGCTAATTCCTTTTTGTGGTTGATTTTGGAAATTATATTATAAACCATAAATGAAAGAAAACTTACAAGTAAAAGAAGGAGTATAATTTTCGAATATTTTCTCATAATGTTTTTATGAATAATTTAAAGTAAGAAACATCGTTACAGTTACCCAGAGTAGCAATGCACTACCATAGCTAGACGCTACAATTAGTAATCCTCGTTTACTATTAGTTTCAGTGATTTTACCAATATAACAGGCAAGAACCAACCAGTAGATCAATTCAAACAGATTAAGTGTCTGCAAGGGATAGAAAAACCAATTCTCTACATTTTTATAACCAATTGCATTTAAAACTGATAGTGAAGAAAAGTTTTGAATGTCTGAATAAGTATGATTAGTTTGAATGAACTTAAAATAAATAATTTCATATAAAACCGGCAACAGAAATATAAATTCTGCTTTGATACAAAAAGTTAATATCTGCTTAAATTTAATTTTTAAATCAACCAAAAAACAGCCAAAAAACAAGAACAAAGCAATTATAGTAACTTTTGTAATGATATTGATTGGAACGAAAATATAATTTAAATACTCTTTTGACTGAGAAGAAGTAATAAATTTGTCTATCTGTTTTTGAGATATAGATTTTGAAAGTGATTGAATTTCCAAAGCCTTTAAGTCAAGGATATTTTGATGAAATGTTGTAAACAGGATAGCAGCTATGCATAAAACAACAAAAAGTATAATTGGATTTCTCATTAATCATTAAATACTTCGATCCCGAAGGACGCGTTTGGATAGTTTTTAAATTTGTCAAAGCTCTCAAAATCCTTTTTTAAATTTTCTGTATTACTCCAGGTGTTTTTTTTCAGTCGGCTTTTTATAAAAGTTAAAGGCTCGTTAATTGCATCGTTGTATTCTATACTTGTGTCACTCCAATTTTCTTTGTTTTCAATAAATTCTCCGGTTTTTTCATCAAGAATACCCAACCACTCGACTCCTACAAAAGCGCCCTCTGCAGGCAATTCTATCCCATACATTGAAATGTCGACTTCAACAATTCCTTTGGTCTTTCCATTGAGATACTTTATAATGTTTTCTGTAAGTATTTCTTCTCCGGGATATATTTTACCCGTTGCCTTTTTATAAAAATGAATTCTTATTGCTGTTTTATATTTTTCACTTCGTTTAATTTTAAACAAAAATGATTTTATAAATTTTTCTTTCTCGCTGGGATTTTCAACAAAGGCGCACACTTGCATTCCCTTTGCTCCAGAAATGCCGATTTTCTTTTTGAATTTTGAATATCCATATAATAGAACATCCTTTTTCTTAGGTATCACAACTTCGTCAAGACTAATTATCTTTTTTGTTAAATAAATGGTGTCTTTTATTGATTCCATACTTATTGATTTATTTTCATAACCAATACACGATACTTCAATACGATCGAATGAATTAGTATCTTTTATATCAATAAGTCCACTTTCATTTGAATAATTAGAATTAATAATATTGTCAGCTTTAAAATAATTTATATTGGCAAAAGAGATAGGTTTACTACTGTCTCTGTCAAAAATATAAACTCTTTGAGCATGTACATTATGTAGACTGAAATAGAGCAAGAAATAAAAAATGTATTTTTTCATTTAAGGGATTGTATTAAAACTAAAAAAAATGCAAAAGTTGATATTTAAGAATGTAAGAAAGGATGCCAATTGATTTTTGGCACCCCTATTGAAACTTTTATCTTAACACGCAACTATATTGTATTCAACTTCAACAACCATCCAAAATATGTAATGTGAATTAGATATTGTTTGGAATCCTTCACTACAACCTCCTACACTGTGCCATCCTCCTTCACCCCAAAATTTTCCGCCCTCTAAAGTTTCCATTTGATTTAACTGTAATTTTTTCATAATCGTAATTTTAATAATTAATAATGATTTTATCTTGCTTTTTTTGGTTGGTTGGTTCTAAACATGGCTACTTAACCAACACTTCAAAAAAGTAACCTGTTTTTTGCTTGCAAGCGATTTATTTAAAAAATTGTTCCTTCGCAATTGGCCTTTTTAACAAAGTACTAAAGTATTAAATACTAATTTTAATTGATTTTATTCTCGGTTCGAAAAGAGACATTCGAAATAAAAGAGAAGTTGTATTACTTCTTGTTTATTTTGTTGTAGCAAATGTAGAATGTGGTTTTGAGTTGCACAAATTTTGTATATATCAATTCAGGAATTGGTAGTTTCAATTTAGGAATTGACCTATCTTACCTATACAAATACACTGATTTACAGAAGATTAATTATTTTTATTACATTAAAAAGAAACACTTTATAGTTCTAAATATTATAAATGAGACGATTATTTAAATAAGTACATTTACGATTCAAAAAAAATGTAGTTATATGTGCAACAAAAAATTGTTCCTGGTTATTCATTTACTTTTATACAATATTATTATAGCTCAAAATTTAACACAGATACCTGATTCCTTAAAAAAAACCAGTTACGATACTTTTAGAGAAAAAATTTATACCGATCCTAATAGCCGTTTTACCCGTAATTATATTTATGCTAAATCATATTTATTAAAAGCAAAAAGCGAAAAAAATACAAGAGAGACTATTTATGGTTATGATTTACTTGCAGAAATTTTTGAAGATTTCGATCAATCAATTAAGTATTCTGACACTTCCATAGCTTTAGCTAACAAAAAATATCCCAAAGCACTTCCCTATCTTTATTCAACAAGAGGCTACATTTTCTATAATAAGAAAAGATTAAAAGAATCTTTAAATTGCTTTTTAATTGCTATAAAGGATACTGCTAATCTTTCTCCGAAGCTAGTTAATGATATGAATTATTCAATCGGTCTTATAAAGAAAACACAGGGTCATTATAGCGAAGCAATTCCTATATATCAAAAATGTGTGGAGAAGGCCTATCAGAATAAAGAGGATAATTATTTAAGATATGTTTTAGGACTTGCAGAACTATATAATAGAATAGGCAAAACTGATGAGTCTGAAAATCTCACAAAAAAAGGTATTAATGCTTGTCGGGATTATGATTTTGGAAATTTTTATTTGCCTTATTTTATTTCAAATAGGGGGAAAAATTATTTGCAACGAAAAAAATACAATACTGCCATACTAGATTTAAAAATTGCTTTAAGAACTTTTGAAAAAAATAATGATTTTTCTAATTATGCTGAAAATTGTTTTTATATAGGAGAGTCTTACACAAAACTGAATCAAAGTAATGATGCCGTACTATTTTATAAAAAAGTAGATTCAATATTTAAAGTAAAAAATGACATTTCATTACTTACTATTCCTGCATATAAAGAAATTATTGCATACTACAAGGGTAAAAACAATTATAAGAAAGTTATTTATTATTCCGATCAATTTATAAAAGCAGATAAACTGTTGGATGATGATTATAAATATATTACTTCCACAATTGCAAAGAAATATGATATTATTGAAGTAATATCTCTTAAGCAAAAGATGATTTCGTCTTTAAATAAAGAAAAGTTTTCCTTACAAACTATAATATTATTCTTGTTTTCAGGAATTATGATGCTTTTTATTCTCTTATATCTAAATAATAAAAAAAGGAAAAAAGAAGTTGAAAAACAAAAGCAATTGTTTGAATCCTATAGAAGAGATAGGGAACAACAAATGATTATTAACAAAGAGTCCTTACTACCTGTTACTAAAAAAGCATCAATAACAAATATGGATGAAAGTATGATCGCTTATATATTAGATTGTCTTCAAAAATTTGAATTAGAACTAAAATATATAGAAAAAGAATACACAATTGAAATACTTGCATCTGAGTTCAAAACAAATTCTAAATATTTATCTCAAGTTATTAATTCAATAAAAGAGATTCCTTTTACGAGGTATATTAACAATTTAAGAATAGAGTACATCCTTGATAAATTAGAAAATGACAAAAAAACTTTAGAGTACACAATACAGGCTCTATCTGAAATATGCGGTTATAACAGTGTTCAAACTTTCACAAGAGCTTTTACAACCTATACAAAAATGAAGCCTTCCAACTTTATTAAACAGCTAAAAATCAACAACAATTAAAGAAAACATTCTATCAATTCCTGAATTGATAAAACAAGTTTTTTGATTAATTGTTTTGAACTTATAGATTTGCTTAAATTTAATAATAATAATAATAATAATAATAATGAGAAAAGTAACAAACAATTTATCTTCGTTTGAAGAGTTCAAACTAGAAAATCTAAAATCTATTATTGGAGGTAATTCAGAAAACAATGAGGGTGGAGGTGGACCAATTGATCCAATAAAAAGACCAACAAATGGAGGAGGTGGCCGTGATGACCGTCCAGAATCTTAAACAATGGTTCTCCTAAGGAGAACCTATTTTTCAAACGCAATTATAAAGCTATTTATGAATAATTATCTTTTTATCTTTTATTTTTTATTAATATCTTCTAATGTTTTTTCACAACAAGAAAGCAGGTTTATAATAGCTCCTAGTGTTATTTATAAAAACGCCTTACCTATTAAGGTTAGAGATTGCTGGCATAATCTCGACATAGAAAAAGATACGTTAGCAGGGACAAGTCTTATTAGAACCTATGAGGAGCTAATCAAGGGTAGAACAGGAAAAGAAGTTATCGTAGCAGTAATAGATACGGATATAGATATCAATCATGAAGATTTGAAATCTGCTATTTGGATTAATAAAAATGAGATTCCAAATAATGGAATTGATGATGACAAAAATGGATATATAGATGATGTTAACGGCTGGAATTTTTTAGGCAATAAAAATGGGAAAAGTATTTCATATGCTAATACAGAACCAACAAGAGTATTGAAGATGCTAAAAAAGAGATATGGTTCGTTTAATAATTTTAAAAGAAACAAAAAAGATTCACTACTCTATATAAAAGCAACAAATTTTTACAAGGAAGATTTGGCACAAATTGATACTTTGAAAAAATATGCTTCCCTAAATTTAATAGAATTTAGAGAAAGCTCAAAAAAGTTAACAGAATTCTTTGGCAAGAGTACATTCACCTATCCTCAAGTTGATAGTATATATAAAACAAACAGAAAAGAGAACCCGCAACTGGTACCAAGTTTGTTGTCTATGAGAAATTTTCTTCGTTTAGGATTATCCTATGAAGTTCTAAAAAGCGATAGTTTAAAAGTGGTTGAGAAATACAGAACCACTTATAACCCTCAGTATTATGACAGGGCTATAATTGGAGACAATGAGTTAGATTTAAACGACAATAGTTATGGTAATAATAATGTTTCAAAAAATGCAAAATTAACCTATCATGGGACTATTGTAAGTGGAATTTTAGGAGCAACCAGATCAAATAATATCGGAATAGGGGGCTTTAGCGATCAAATCAAAATCATGCCCATATTAGCGGTACCAACAGGAGGATATGAAAATGATAAGGATATTGCACTAGCCATAAAATATGCTGTTGACAATGGCGCTAAAATTATTAATATGAGTTTTGGCAAAACATTTAGTGCAAATCCTAAGTGGATTAAAAATGCTTTTTTATACGCCCAAAAAAATGATGTATTACTAATTGCCGGTTCAGGAAATGACGCCAGTGATAATGATCTAAAACCTTTTTATCCTATTGATTACGATGAAAATACAGGAAAAGAATTTTGCCAAAATTTCATTAAAGTTGGAGGTATTACTTTTAACGGTGATAAAAAATTCGTGGCAAGTTTTTCAAATTATGGAAAAAAAACAGTAGATCTTTTTGCTCCCGGTTTTTTTCTAAAAACGACCGATGCTAATACTGGCTATTCCTATCGAGACGGAACCTCAATGGCAAGTCCCATTACAAGCGGGGTAGCAGCTTTAGTTCGCTCTTATTATCCTAAATTAACTGCCATTCAAGTCAAACAGATTTTATTGGATTCTGCCGTACAGTACGATTTAAAAGTATTGGTGCCAGGCGAAAATGAAGAAACGCTAAGATCTTTTAATGAACTTTCAAAGTCGGGTGGAGTTGTAAATGCTTATAATGCCATACAGCTTGCTGACAAAATGAGCAAAAAAACTAAATAAAAAATATCGAATTACTACCAAGCGAAAGGTGGATTAACAATAAAGAAACAAGCTTGTAAACTATTAATTTTGCTCTTTGTTCAATATTTTATACCAAATTACTAATCGGGTTAAGTAATAAAAGAGAATGCCATCATTAACTGATGGCATTCTCTTTTATTCATTTAAATATAATCCAAAGTACGCTCCAATGCCATTCCTCTGGAGCCTTTGATCAAAATAGTGTGATCTTCCAGTTTAACCGATTTTAAAAAGTCTGCAAAAGCATCAAAGGTTTCAAAAAAACGAACCTTCTCGTTTGAAATTTTATGCAGATAAAAAGCTTTTCCGATTAAATAACAGACAGATTGATCTTGACCGACCACAGCATCCACAATAATTTTATGTTCTTGCTCACTTTCATTTCCAAGTTCAAACATATCTCCCAAAATCATTATTTTGTTCTGATTGTCCAGTTGTATGAAATTGGCAATTGCAACGGCCATACTACTTGGATTCGCATTATAAGCATCTAATATAATCTGATTGGATCCTTTTTTTAGTAATTGCGATCTGTTATTGTCGGGTGTATAAGCTTCAATAGCCGATTTTATATCACTATCAGCTACTTTAAAATAAGTACCGATCGCCACTGCAGCATTGATATTATTAGCATTATAAAGTCCAATCAAATTCGATTGGACAGCAAATCCGTCATAACGAATCGCTACAAAAGGATTGGCCTCTACACTCCTGATTTTAATGTCAGCCTGTTCTTTGTTAAGACCAAAAGTAAACGATTGAATGGCTTTAGACTTATCGACCTGAATAGGGTCTTCCAGATTTATAAAAGCTGTTTTTTTATTCTTAACGAGATATTCATACATCTCACTTTTACCTTGTATCACGCCTTCAACTCCACCGAAACCTTCTAAATGCGCTTTCCCAAAATTGGTTATATAGCCATAATCCGGTTGTGCGATTTCACACAAAAAGGCAATTTCCTTTTTATGATTAGCTCCCATTTCAACAATCCCGAGTTCTGTTTCCTTTGTAAAGGACAAAATCGTTAAAGGCACCCCAATATGATTATTCAGATTTCCGATGGTCGCTTTTGTTCTGAATTTTTTAGACAAAACTACATTTATAAGCTCTTTTGTGGTCGTTTTACCATTACTACCCGTTAAAGCAACAACTGGTAATCCTAAATAAGTACGGTGAAATTTTGCTAATTCCTGCAAGGTTTCCAGGCTATTCTCAACCAGTATTGTTCTTTCGTCAATAAAGTAAGCAGCATTGTCAATAACAACAAACAAAGCCCCTAAATCAAGAGCCTGTTGCGTAAACGTATTGGCATCAAAATTCTCTCCTTTGATGGCAAAAAACATAGAATTTGCTTCAATTTTTCTCGTATCGATTGAAACAGATTTACATTGTAAAAACAAATTATGAATGTCCTGAATATTCATATATAAAATTTTAAGGGTCATAAAAATAGAAAAAAAACATAAAAAAATTCCAAATTCCATACTGAAATATTCAGCATTTGGAATTTGGAACTTTTTATATTGAAATTTCTAAAACTTAGTTTCTAGGCGATTTTCTTTTTTCGGCTTTTGAACCTACTCTAGACATTGCACATCTAAATCCGATGTAATCAGTTGCCATATCCTGAGGGAAATATCTTCTTTGAGCAGGATCTAACCAATACGCTCTATCTCTCCAAGAACCACCTTTGTAAACTCTCACTTTATCATCGATTAAAGTAGTACGTTTACTAGTGTTATCATATTTTCTAATCATTTTACCTAAACTATCAGTAGTGATATTATGTTTTGGTGAGTTGTACATTGCTTGATCAGCTTTTGCACCAGATTCAGAATCTCCAAAGTCAAAATATTTAGATGATTGTTTATCACCATCTCTATAGTTGATATTGTCGCTTGTACTGAAATTAGTTCTCAAATATGTTTCGTTTTCATCAACTGGTACTTGAGCAATTTCACCAGGAAGGTTTCTTGCTACAACTTTACCATTACTTAAAGTATCGTATTTGATATTGTCTTTCGTAATAATTTCAAGTTTACCGTCTTTACCAATTTTGTTTTTAGCATATTGATTTCCTCTATAGTAGTTAAAATCATTCGCCTCATTATCAATAATAGGTCTGTAAACGTCAGCTACCCATTCTGCAACGTTACCTGCCATGTCGTACAATCCGAAATCATTTGCAGCATAACTTTTTACAGAATTTGTAATATCTGCACCATCATCTGACCAACCAGCAATTCCACCGTAATCACCGTTTCCTTGTTTAAAGTTAGCCAATTGATCTCCTTTATTTTTACGTTTAGAAGAACGTGTATAATCTCCGGACCAAGGATATTTCTTTTGTCCTTTATATATATTGTATTCTCTTTGTCCAACATCAGCTGCAGCAGCGTATTCCCACTCTGCTTCTGTAGGAAGTCTGTACTCCGGTAAAATAACACCTGAAGAACGTTGTGCGTATACATTTTTAGCATCCGGAACTACACCGTCTTTCCCTGCTTTTAATTTTCTACCACTTGGATTTTTCTTCAACACCAATTCTTCATTACCACCGTAAGTAGTAGATGGTGATGCAAGGTAAGCTTCTGTATTAAACAAACTCTCAGCACTTACATCCTGAGTTTTAGCTCCTTTTTTAAGATATCCGTCTTTTTCTAAAACAGCTTCGTTTACACGGTCTGTTCTCCATTTACTAAATTCAACAGCCTGAATCCAGTTCACACCAACTACTGGGTAGTTTGCATAAGATGGGTGTCTTAAATAGTTATTAGTCATCGTTTCGTTGTATCCTAAACGATTTCTCCATACTAAAGTATCAGGAGATGCTCCTTCGTAAATGTTTTTGTAATTTTCTTCTGTTGGTGGGAAAACTTTCTTAAGCCATTCCAGGTACTCTAAATACATACCGTTGGTAACTTCTGTTTCATCCATATAGAATGACTGAACGTGTTGTTGAGTTGGTGTGTTATTCCAATCGTGCATAACATCATCCTGTACTTTACCCATAGTAAATGTACCTCCTTCAACAAAAACCAAACCAGGACCTGCCTGTTGTTTTTTGCCTGCGTTTCTGGCTGCAGTTCCATTCTGACTATCTACATCCCAACCAGTAGCTCTGGAAGCGTGACTGGAACTCGATTTTTTGCTACAACTAGCCGTGCCTAACATCAATACCATTGACATCATTAATTGCAAGGCTACAATTTTGTTTACTTTCATACTCATTCTTAGGTGATAAATTTAGGTGCTGCAATATAATAATTAACATTTAATTAGCAACATCTGTTCTAATAATTTTATTTAGCTGTTTTTTACCAGAAAATAACCTATAGTTACGAACGCAAAAATATACTTTTTATTATTTACTATAACATGAAATACTATATTTTTACTTACTAAAATATTTTAAAAATAATCACGTTTTTTCAGTCTATGAAACAAGTCTTATTTCTATACCTGCTACTCCTCTCATTTGCATCATTTTCCCAGACAAACGGGAGCTTTACACTAGATTGGAAAAGCAAAAAAGAGACGGGCATTGGCGACAATAAAATCGTTATTCCTTTCTTTTCGGGAGCGGCATTCCGGTTTGATACTACTAAAAAAAACATAACATTACTTCTTAGTTTAGGAGAATCCAACTACTCAAACACCAATTCGCTTCAGGTTACGAATGTGGTATACGAACCAATTTCGATTTCGGAACTAGGAGATTTAACACTCGAAAACATCCCTGCCAAGCTAAACGAAACGCTGGAAATCGCTTCGGCACGTGATAAAAAGCAAGCTTTCATCGCACTTTATCCAATTATAAAAGAAGGAAACAGCTTCAAACGTGTCCGCTCTTTTTCGTATTCAATAAACAACACTACATCCAGAAATAGTAACTCTTCCTCTTTTCAAAAATCAAGCGGAATACAAAATTCGGTTTTAGCGACAGGGGACTGGTATCGCTTTTATATCGAAAAATCAGGCATTTACAGCATCTCCAAATCGTTTTTACAAAGCTTAGGTTTTGATGCCGGAAAAGTCGACCCGAGGCGAATCAAAATCTACGGAAACGGGGGCCGAATGCTTCCTCTCGCCAACAACATTTACTATCCTGATGATTTAACCGAAAATGCAATTCTGGTTATTGGAGAAAATGACGGTACTTTCGATAATGATGATCACATTCTTTTTTATGGTGAAGGAGTAGACAACTGGAACACGGAAAGCCAAACAAATTCGAATGTCTTTGATACAAAATCGTACTATTATATTACCATCAGTGGTGGAGACGGGAAGCGAATTCCAACTGCCAATCAACCAACAAATAACAGCACCTTAGAATTAAGCACCTATGACGACTATCAATACCATGAAATTGACAAAATAAACATTGCCCACACCGGTCGTCAATGGTACGGAGAAGCATTCGACATCGACACCGAGCAGGAATTCAATTTTAACTTCCCCAATCTTGAAACGACAACTCCTATAAAAATACAGCTAAACGCAGCTTCAGCAGCCTATACAGCCACTTCATTTAAAATTTCTGCAAATGAACAAAACATCGGCACTCTTAACTTTAACAGCTTAGGATCGGATCCTGATTTAAAATTTTTCAGCGCTCAACTTCCTCAAAACACTTCTTTTTTAGGCAGTGAAAATGTAAAAATAAAACTAACGTACATCAATAATGGTGTGCCCGGATCAAAAGGATACCTGGATTACATCAACTTAGTAGCCAAAAGAAAACTACTGGGAACCGGAAAACAATTTAGATTTCAATATGACTTAGCCGGTTCAACAGCAGGAATCGTAAATTACACTATTGGCAATGCCGCAGGAATCGCGCAAATTTGGGATATTACAGACCTATATAATGTATCGAAAATTGAAAACCCAAATCTGACTAATTTTAGCTTCAAAGCCTCACTGGGAGAAATACGAAAATACATCACACTTGTTCCTGCCGATTATTACAGTCCATCAAAAGAAAACCAATCCAAAATCGGCAATCAAAATTTAAAAGGAACTCTTTTAAAGAACAACCAAAATGTTTTTCAGGACATCGATTATGTCATCGTTACCCCACGATTTTTACTTTCACAAGCTGAAAATCTGGCCAACTTTCACCGCAACAATTCCAATCTAAGTGTAAAAGTAATCGCATTGGAAAACATCTATCAGGAATTCTCTTCCGGAAAGCAGGATATTGCGGCAATCAGAAACTGCATTAAATACATTTACGATAATGCTTCTTCACCTGAAAAAAAGATAAAATACCTGAATTTATTTGGTGACGCTTCTTTTGATTATAAAAACCGCACCCGAAACAACAACAATATTGTACCTATATATCAATCTTTAATAAGCAACACAACCGGAGAAGCCTCCTTTGCATCTGATGATTTTTTTGGACTAATGGATCCCAACGAAGGAAACCTGACTTCTTTTGCTAAAGGGATCGATATAGCCGTTGGACGAATGTTGGTTTCCGACAATGGTCAGGCGCAGGAAATGGTTAATAAAGTTCTAGAATATCACAATATTAAGTCTTTTGGAAACTGGAGAAATAACTTTGTCCTAATCAGCGATGATGCAGACAAAAGTTCAGATGCCTCTTTACAAGCCAGACAAAACAGTTTAGCAGATGTTATTGCTACTGAAAAACCATTTTTCAACATTGACAAAATCTTCCTTGACTCTTATACACAGGAAGCTTCTTCAGGTGGATCGAGATATCCAAAAGCAAGAACAGATTTTTTTAATGCTTTCGAAAAAGGAGCTTTGGTATTTAATTATCTTGGTCACGGTGGAGAAGATGGTCTGGCAAGTGAACGCATTTGGGAAAAAGCAGACGGACAAAACCTAAACAATCAATACAAATACCCCTTATTTATCACCATCACCTGTGACTTCTCCCGATTTGACGACCCTACCAAACCAACGGCAGGAGAATACGTCTTCTGGAATCCCAGAGGAGGTGCCATTTCGATGCTTACCACTATTCGCGCCATTGGTCAATTTAATGCTGAAAACTTCAATGACAATCTGAGCAGAAACTTACTTGCTTACGGATCCAATCAATATACAACCATTGCCGAAACACTGCGAATTTCTAAAAATGATACCCCTAGTTCCTCCAGTAACGTAATTTTGTACTTAGGCGACCCGGCTTTGATGTTAGCCATTCCAAAACCTAAAATTAATTTAACAAAAGTAAACGATATTGTTATCTCACAACCGATTCCTGATTTAAAGTCCCTATCAAAAATCAAACTTACGGGTGAAATAACCGATGAAAACAACAATCTGTTAAGCAATTATAACGGAGAATTATCTACCGCTATTTTTGACAAACTAATTACAACCACCACTTTAAACAACGATGGTTTCAGCCCTCCCATGTCATTTAAAATCCTTGGTGAAACGATTTTCAGAGGAAATGCCTCTGTTAAAAACGGACAATTCGAATTTAGCTTTATCGTGCCCAGAGACATCAGAATCCCTGTTGACAATGGCCGAATTAGCTTTTATTCCAAAAAAGAAGGCCTTCCGGAAAACCAAACCGGCTTTAACAATACCATTAAAATTGGCGGTGTAAATGAAAATGCACCACAGGACAATATAAGTCCAAAAGTTAAGTTATATATGAACGATGAAACATTTGTTTCGGGTGGAATTACAAATAGTTCTCCTTTTCTATTGGCGTTTCTGGAGGACGAAAATGGTATAAATACCGCGAGCGGAATTGGTCATGACATTATAGCCATTTTAGATGGTGATGTTAGCAATCCATTCGTATTAAATGATTACTATCAAACCAAATTAGACGATTATACAAATGGAAACCTGCGTTTCCCTTTACGAAATTTAGCTGCCGGAATGCACACTATAAGCTTTACGGCATGGGACGTTTACAACAATCCCATAACAAGCGAAATACAATTTATAGTAGTTGGAGACGAATCTCTGACACTGTCACACGTTCTTAATTACCCCAATCCATTTTCGACCTACACTCAATTTTGGTTTTCACACAACAGACCTTACGAGCCTTTAGAAGCTCAGGTTCAGGTAATGACTATTACCGGAAAAGTTGTTTGGACAAAAAATCAAATCATTACCACTGAAGGATTTTTATCAAGAGAAATAACCTGGGACGGAAAAGATGATTTTGGCGACAAAATCGGAAAAGGTGTTTACATTTACAAACTGACCGTAAAATCTACCTTAACAAATAAAAAGGCAGAAAAATATGAAAAGCTTGTCATTTTGTAAAAATTTCTATATTTGTATCGTAATCATATTTTAGTTCAATAAATGAAAAAAATAGCGCTCTTCTTAATTTGTTTTTTAGTTCTTTCACAGGTAAAAGCTCAGGAAATTGTTCCAATTACAACTGGAGTTCCATTTTTATTAGTTGCAGCAGATGCCAGAGCAGCCGGTCTGGCGGATCAGGGTGTTGCCACATCAGCTGATGTTTTCTCTCAACAATGGAATCCTGCCAAGTATGCCTTTTCAGAAGACAAACAAGGCTTCTCTATCAGTTACACTCCTTATTTAACAGATTTAGCCAACGATATTTCCCTTGGGCAAGTAACGTACTACAACAAAATTAACGAACGAAGTGCTTTTGCCGGTAGTTTGCGTTATTTTGGTTTTGGAGATATTGAACTAAGAGCTAATCCAAACGATGATCCAAACATTGTGTCCCCAAATGAATTTGCTTTAGACGGATCTTATTCCTTAAAATTAAGTGATGAATTTTCAATGGCGGTTGCAGCAAGATACATACGCTCTAACTTAAAAATTGCTTCGGAAAATATTGATGCATCAGCAGCAGGTTCATTCGCTGTAGACGTTGCCGGATTTTATCAGTCAGAGGAAATTGCTTACAACACTTTTAACGGAAGATGGAGAGGTGGTTTTAACATGCAAAACATAGGTCCAAAAATAAGCTACGACCATGACAACATAAGCTCTAACTTTTTACCTGCCAACCTGCGTCTGGGTGGTGGTTTCGATTTTATTCTTGATGATTACAACAAAATTGGCGTTAGTGTCGAATTTACAAAACTTTTAGTTCCAACTCCTCCGGGACCAGGAACTCCATTTGACGCTAATGGTGACGGAGACTTTACCGATCCGGGAGACATTGACCAAGCTGAAGCAAACGCTATAAACTATAAAAACTACAACGACATTGGTTGGGTTTCGGGAATCTTTAAATCTTTTGGAGATGCACCGGGTGGCTTTAGCGAAGAATTAAAAGAAATCACCTATAGTATAGCCGGAGAATACCTGTATCAGGATTCGTTCGCCATACGAACAGGTTACTTTCACGAAAGCCCTGAAAAAGGAGGCCGTCAGTTCTTCTCTTTGGGAGCAGGTTTTAAGTATAGCGCCGTAAAAGTTGACGTCTCTTACTTATTTTCAGCTTCAAAAGTTAAAAATCCGTTAGAAAATACACTTCGTTTCTCTTTAACCTTTAACTTTGGTGACAAATACGAAGTATACTAAACGAAAATAAATTAAAAGAATAACAACAATCCAAATTTCTACTTTTAGGAATTTGGATTTTTTTTCCCATAAAAAGAATGAAAGAAATAAACTTTACCTCCTCATTTTTATCTTATGATTCATTTGAAGAACTTCCAACAGACATTCAGGAATTAATGAATCAGGCAGTCGAAATTCGCAAAAAAGCGTATGCCCCTTACTCTCAATTTAAAGTTGGAGCCGCCTTATTACTGGATAATGGAAAAATAGTTCTGGGATCTAACCAGGAAAACGCCGCATATCCGTCAGGATTATGTGCAGAACGTGTGGCTATATTTCATGCGGGAAGTGTTTATCCTGAAGCCAAAATTTTGAAGATAGCGATCTCAGCTGCGTCCGATACGAATCAGACAAAAGCGCCAATTCCTCCTTGTGGGTCTTGCAGGCAATCAATTGCCGAATATGAAATCAAACAAGACACTCCAATTGAGATTTATTTCATGGGTGAAATTGGAGCGATTTACAGATCGGCATCCCTAAAAAACTTACTCCCTTTTATGTTCGATAAAAAGTTCTTGTAAAAAAAGCCCAAAAAGTGCCTTTTAAATTTTAGTTCTTAAACGGAATGTCTTATTTTTGCATCCCGACCTTTTCGGGCGCAAATTTGTGGGAGGAAACTATTTTGCGTTACAGGCACAATCGATAACACAAACAACTTTAGCAAAAGAGAGAATTCAAATGAAAGAAGTTACAAAAGAGGTATATTTAAAGTGGTACGAAGACATGCTGCTTTGGAGAAAGTTTGAGGACAAACTTGCAGCATTATACATTCAACAAAAAGTTAGAGGTTTTCTACACCTATATAATGGTCAGGAAGCTGTATTAGCAGGTGCTTTACACGCTATGGACCTAACCAAAGACAAAATGATCACGGCTTACAGAAACCACGTTCAACCAATTGGTATGGGAGTGGATCCAAGACGTGTAATGGCTGAACTTTTAGGAAAAGCAACAGGAACTTCTAAAGGTATGGGAGGTTCTATGCACATTTTTTCTAAAGAACACCGTTTTTACGGAGGTCACGGAATCGTTGGTGGACAAATTCCTGTTGGAGCAGGTTTAGCTTTCGCAGACAAATATTTTGAAACCGGAGGAGTAACTATGACTTACTTTGGTGACGGAGCTGCAAGACAAGGTTCTTTACACGAAGCATTCAATATGGCTATGTTATGGAAACTACCGGTTGTATTTATCGTTGAAAACAACGGTTATGCAATGGGAACGTCTGTAGAAAGAACTGCCAACCATACAGATATCTGGAAACTTGGTTTAGGGTACGAAATGCCTTGCGGACCAGTTGATGGAATGAACCCGGTAAAAGTGGCTGAAGCAATGACAGAAGCTATTGACAGAGCTCGTCGTGGTGACGGACCAACTTTCCTTGAAATGAAAACGTACCGTTACAGAGGACACTCAATGTCTGATGCACAATTGTACCGTTCGAAAGAAGAAGTTGAAGAGTACAAAAAAATTGACCCTATTACACAAGTTTTAGATGTGATTATGGATCAAAAATATGCTACAGAAGAAGAAATTGAAACAATTGACCAAAGAGTTAAAGATTTGGTTGAAGAGTGTGTGAAATTCGCTGAAGAATCTCCATATCCTGAATTACAACAATTGTACGATGTAGTTTACGCACAAGAAGACTATCCATTTACACCTCATAAACTATAAAATATTATGGCGATAAAAGTAACAATGCCTCGTTTGAGCGATACTATGACGGAAGGAACGGTAGCAACTTGGCTAAAAAAAGTAGGTGACAAAATTAGCGAAGGAGACATCTTAGCTGAAATTGAAACAGACAAAGCAACAATGGAGTTCGAATCTTTTAACGAAGGAACTCTTTTACATATTGGAATCCCTGCCGGAGAAACTGCTCCAGTAGACTCTTTATTAGCGATCATCGGAAATGAAGGAGAAGATATTTCTGCTCTTTTAGCCGGTGGTGACGCTCCTGCTGCTGAAGCTCCAAAAGCGGAAACTGCTACTGAAACAAAAACAGAAGCTGCTCCGGCAAAAGCTGCAACTGAATTGCCAAAAGGCGTTATCGTTGTAACTATGCCTCGTTTGAGTGATACTATGACAGAAGGAACTGTAGCTACCTGGTTGAAAAAAGTAGGTGATGCGGTTGCTGAAGGAGATATTTTGGCAGAAATTGAAACAGACAAAGCTACTATGGAGTTTGAGTCTTTCAATGCCGGAACATTATTATACATCGGAATTCAAGAAGGAAACACAGCTCCAGTTGACAGCTTACTAGCGATCATCGGGCCTGCAGGAACTGATATTTCAGGAATTTCTGAAAATTATACTGCCGGAGGTACTGCAAGTGCTCCAGCAACTGAAGAAGCAAAAACAGCTCCTGCTGCTGAAAAAGCACCAGAAGCAGTTGTTGAAACTTCAAACGGAAGAATCTTAGCTTCACCATTAGCAAAGAAAATTGCTTCTGACAAAGGAATTCAATTAAACCAGGTTAAAGGTTCAGGAGAAAACGGACGTATCGTAAAAAGCGATATCGAAAACTTTACTCCAGCTGCTCAACAAGCTACTACTTCGGCACCAGCCGCTAAAGCACAGGAAACTGCTGCACCAGCTGCACCGAAAGTATTTGTTCCTACGGGAGAAGTTTTCACAGAAGAGATCAAAAACTCTCAGATGCGTAAAATTATCGCAAAACGTTTGGCAGAATCTTTATTTACAGCACCTCACTACAACTTAGTGATCGAAGTAAGTATGGACGACGCAATGCAGGCAAGAGCAACAATCAATTCGGTTCCGGATACAAAAGTATCTTTCAACGATATGGTAATTAAAGCTTGTGCTTTAGCCTTGAAAAAACACCCAAAAATCAACTCTCAGTGGAAAGAAGATGCCATTATCATCAACCACCACGTAAATATCGGAGTTGCTGTTGCGGTTGAAGACGGATTGGTAGTTCCTGTATTGAAATTTACAGACGCTATGAGTTTATCTCAAATCGGAGGTAACGTAAGAGATCTTGCCGGAAGAGCTAAAAACAAAAAGCTTGGACCACAAGAAATGGAAGGAAGCACTTTTACAGTTTCTAACCTTGGAATGTTTGGTATTACTGAATTCAATTCAATTATCAACCAACCTAACTCTGCGATCCTTTCAGTAGGTGCAATTGTAGAAAAACCGGTTGTCAAAAACGGTCAGATTGTAGTAGGAAACACCATGATGTTATCATTGGCTTGTGACCACAGAACAATTGACGGTGCTACCGGAGCTCAATTTTTACAAACATTAAAACAATACATCGAAAGTCCGGTAACTATGTTGGCGTAATTTTGTCAGTCTGAACCGAGTCTAAGGTTATTTATATTAAAATCCCGTTTTGAACTTTCAAAACGGGATTTTTTATTTAATTTAGTTTCCTAATTTAATCATCAAACTATGAAAAAAATACTCCTCCTCACTTTATTTTTGACTGCTATTGCGTGTCAAAAAAAAGAAACCACCAAAGAAACGGATAAAGAATCCACCACCATAAAAGACGAACATACTTTTTCCAAACCGGATCTGGCAGTTGTAAAACATTTAGATCTTGATATTAAAGTTGACTTTGACACGCAGACCATTTCAGGAAAAGCCTCTTGGCAAATTGACAATATCAGCAAAGGAACCGAAATTATTTTCGACGAAAACACATTAGACATTACCAAAGTAACTTTAGGCGATGACGAAAAAGAAACCAAATTCGAACTTGGGAAAGAAGTAGAATTTCACGGAAAACCACTTCATGTTACTATTGAACCTAACACTACCAAAGTTACGATTTACTATACCACAAGTAAAGAAGCTATTGCGTTACAGTGGCTAACCCCGCAACAAACAGCAGACAAAAAGAAACCATTCCTTTTTTCTCAAGGAGAAAGCATCTGGTCGCGCACCTGGATTCCTTGTCAGGATTCTCCGGGCGTTCGTTTTACTTACAATGCAAAAGTTACTGTTCCTAAAGATTTATTAGCGGTAATGAGTGCTGTAAATCCACAGCAAAAAAATGACACCGGAGTTTATACTTTTAAACAAGACAAGGCAATACCGTCTTATTTAATGGCAATTGCCGTTGGAGATCTTCAATTTCAATCTATAGACAACAGAACGGGTGTTTATGCAGAACCATCTGTTCTTAAAAAAGCAGCTTGGGAATTTGCCGAACTAGGAAAAATGGTTGTTGCCGCCGAAAAACTATACGGCCCGTATCGTTGGGGACGTTATGACGTATTGGTTTTACCACCAAGCTTTCCTTACGGGGGAATGGAAAATCCAAACCTGACTTTCTTAACTCCGGGCGTTATCGCAGGAGATCGCTCCCTAACAAGCTTATTAGCACATGAACTAGGACACAGCTGGAGCGGAAACTTAGTAACCAATGCTACCTGGGATGATATTTGGTTGAACGAAGGTTTCACCACCTATGTAGAGCACCGCATTGGCGAAGCCATTTTTGGTAAAAAAGAATTTGAAATGCAAAATGTTATCACTCGTAAAGAATTAACAGATAACGTAGCAGAATATGGTGATACAAATCCGGACACCAGACTTAAAGTTAGTTTAACGGGAAGAAATCCTGACGATGGAATTAACCAAATTCCATATGTAAAAGGATATGCTTTTTTAAGAGTAATCGAAAATGCGGTTGGACGCGAAAAATTCGATGTCTTTATTAAAAATTATTTCGATGCGCACGCTTTTAAATCCATTACAACAGAAGATTTTGTAAAATATTTAAATGAAAATTTAATCAAAGGTGATAAAGCTTTAGCCGATAAAATACAACTGGAAGAATGGATTTATAAGCCTGGAATCCCTGCTAATATTACACCGGTAAGCTCTCCTGAGTTTGATGCAATTGATCAAATCCAAAAAACCTGGAGACAAACAGGAGTAAAAGGATTAAGTCAAAAAATCACAAGTACGCCAGAAAAACAACATTTTATAGACAACCTTCCAACTGATATCACTCCAAAAGAAATGCAGGAACTTGACGCTGAATTTAACTTCACAAAAGGAGGCAATTTCATTATCAAACGCCAATGGTTTGTTCCTTCTATTCGCTATAAATACACTGCAGCTTATCCTGCAATTGAGCAATTTTTACTGACAAGCAGCAGAACAGGATCTGTAATGATGCTTTACAAAGAAATGGCAAAAACTCCGGAAGGAAAAAAATGGGCACAGCAGATTTTCGATAAAGCAAAATCCGGTTATCACGCCACGACTATTCAAAGCGTTGAAGATTTACTGAAATAAAGTTTACAGAAACAGTATACAGTTTACATCTTACAAATCCCCGATTACTTCTTGTAATTCGGGGATTTTTTTATTCAAAAACACCAAAGGAAAAATTGTCCATCACATAGCGTAAATTCTCCATGTTCTAAAATCTGCCGCCGTCGCATCTTTGTAATGTCAAAAGACAACAACTCATAAAACAAATTAAAATGGCACGATTAACTGCATTAAACCCGGAAGAAGCAACAGGAAAAACAAAAGATTTATTCAATGCTGTACAAGCTAAATTAGGAGTCATTCCTAATATGATGCGAACAATGGGAAATTCTCCTGCCCTATTAGAAGGTTACTTAAACTTCAGTGGTGCTTTGGGCCAAGGGAAATTGAGTTCAAAAACCGGCGGACTTATCGCCATGGCTGTTTCTGAAAAGAACGCTTGTAACTATTGTTTAGCCGCTCATACTTTTATTGGAGAAAACCTGGCAAAAACAGATCCGGAACTTTTACATGCTGCCAGATCAGGAAATTCAGCTGATCCTAAAACGGCAGCCATTTTACAATTTGCCACTACTTTAACAAACAAAAGAGGCTCAATAAACGATGAAGATGTAAATCTGGCAAAAAACGCAGGTGTTTCTGAAGCAGAATTAGCTGAAATTATAGGACATGTAGCCTTAAATATCTTAACCAACTATTTCAACAATGCTGTCAACACAGAAATTGACTTCCCTGCAGTGCAACCTTTAGAACTGCAAAACTAATTGCTAAAAAAAGAATCTCTAACGATAGTCATGATTGATTTCATGACTATCTTAGTATAAAAAAAATCATTATGGAACCACAAAGACATCCTTTACCCCCATTCACAATGGAAACCGCCTTGCAAAAAGTGCAAATAGCAGAAGATGCCTGGAACACAAAAGATCCTGAAAAAGTTTCTCTGGCGTATACTATTGATACCGAATGGAGAAATCGAACTGATTTTATCAACGGTCGTGAGGAAGCAAAAGAATTTTTAACCAAAAAATGGCAAAAGGAATTAAACTACAAACTCAAAAAAGAATTGTGGGGATTTAAAGACAACAGAATGGCTGTAAGATTTGAATACGAATGGCACGATCATGCCGGACAATGGTTTCGCAGCTACGGAAATGAACTTTGGGAATTCGATGAAAATGGCTATATGCAAAAACGATTCGCCAGTATTAATGATTTGGCTATTGATGAAGCTGATCGCAAACTTTAACGCTTCCAAATAATGTCCAACCAAAGTGTTTCTACCTTAATAAATCCACAAAATGGCAATCTGGCCTTCAAACTACTTTCGTTTGATGACAACAGCCATTTTGACCATATTCAACGCAATAATTATTTTTCTTTAATTTGGATTACAAAAGGAAAAGGCACCATAAAGGCTGATTTTGCAGAACATCATTTCAACACGGATTCGCTGCTGGCTTTTTCACCCTATCAACCTTTCATGATTTGCACAAAAGAGGATATTCAAGGAATTGCAATTCATTTTCATCCGGATTTTTACTGCATTCTTAAACATCAGAAAGAAGTTTCGTGCAATGGCGTTTTGTTCAACAATGTATATCAACCTCCTTTTACTGCCGTTACCGATCAGGCAAAAGCCACCTTTCAAATGGTCATTGACCAAATAAAAACGGAGCTTCAAAATACCGCAATCGCACAATACGAATTGCTTATTTCTTATTTGAAAATTTTCCTGATTACTGCCACTCGCTTGAAAACAGATCAATCAGAAGAACCGAAGCCACTCCCCGATTCCAAGGAACCTTTTATACTTCAAAACCTTAAAGACGCAATCGAAGATAATTTCAAAACCAAACATTCCGCGGGACATTATGCCGAGTTACTGAATATTTCCCCTAAAGCCTTGGCTAAATTATCTAAAAACTATTTCAACAAAACACTTACAGACCTCATTGCCGAAAGAATAATCATTGAGGCAAAAAGAGAATTGTATATGACCAACAAAACGGTAAAAGAAATTGCCTACGAACTGGGTTATGATGACGAACATTATTTCAGTCGCTTTTTCAAAACCAATGCGGATGTCTCGCCCCAACTGTATCGCGAAACAATAGGATTTGGGAGAATGGTTTAATTTTTATTCTTAGCCTCAATCCACTTTGACATGTATTTGGTACTTTTTAAGGTATGATGTTGCAACAGACTTCCCATAAAATTATGCAGACGATGGTTTTCCGAATCCACCAGTAAGGCGCTAATTATGTCCACTAATGCCGAAGAAAATGCACTTTTTTGGTAACAGTGGTTTATAATTGCAACTCCGTTTTTTTGAGATTGCTTCCACAAATTTTCATCCTGATATAAGGCAATGGCTTGTTTTGCAAAAAATTCCATATCATTTGTAATACATCCGTTCCAAGGTAAATCAGCATGCATGGCCTCTGCCCCGATTTCTGATGTTACACTCGGTGTTCCGCATTGCATGGCTTCCAACAACTTTCCTTTTAAACCTGCTCCAAAACGAATTGGAGCCAAAACTACTTTGGCTTTTTTGACAATTTCAGTTGCATCGGCAGCTCTTCCCATAATAAGAAAACCATCTCTTGACTGATGCAATTGTAATGCTTTCTGTGACGGATAAGCACCGTAAACCTTCAAAATTGCTTCAGGAAATTGTTTTCTGATTAAAGGCCAGATGGCTTCTTTTAAATATTGAACAGTATTCCAATTGGGTTCATGAAGAAAATTTCCAATAAAAACAAAATTTTCACGGTCTTCAAATAAAGGTAAATCCAAAAGCTCCTCTTCTTTCATTTCATCAACCAAAAAAGGCAAGTAAAACAAGAGTCTCGAATCAATTTTAAAGATGTCATTGAGGATCTTCATTTCAAATTGTGAAATAATTAATGACAAATCACATCTCAAAATACTGGCGATTTCGCGCTTTGCCACTTCCTCAGAAAACAAATCAAACGGTTCGAAAGTTCTGTTTTCTCTAAAGGCTTTTTGCCTGGCCGTTCTCAAACTATGTAAATCTTCGGTATCTAATATTCGAATCGCTTTGGGGCAATTTTCAGAAACGCGCCATCCGAACTGCTCTTCGATCATAAAACGATCAAATAAAACGACATCAGGATTTAATTCCTTTATAAAAACATCAAAACTCGGATTATTCAATTCAATGGCTTTTTTCTCAACTCCAAAAGCGGTCAGATCGACCATGAAATCACTGTCTAAAGCAGGGCTTGCAAAGGTAATTTCAAATCCATTTTCTTTAAAAATAGAAATCAATTGCATCATTCTGCCACCTGCTGCTGAGGAATTTGGTTCGGGCCATACGAAACCAATAATTAAAAGTTTTTTTATTTTATTCATTTTAGTTCTTTGAAGCTACAAAATAATGCTTTTTTGAGCGTAATTACGCAATAATTACTCATTTTCGGTTATAAAAAGACTAATTTTGCAGGAAACAATTCTCTTGTAAATTATGTTGGGATTAAAATTAGCCACGGACCCTCGCTGGGTAAATATAGTCGAATCAAATATCGAAGAAATTCTGACGGATCATGCGTGGTGCGAGCAGAAAGCGGCTTCAAATGCCATTAGCTTAGTTACTTACAACTCTGAATTAGAGGAATTAGTAACCGAAATGCTCGTGATTGCCAGAGAAGAGCTGGAGCATTTGCAAATGGTTCATGACTTAATCAAAAAAAGAGGTTTGACTTTGGGACGTGAAAGAAAAGATCATTACGTGAATGAACTTTTCAAATTTATGAAGAAAGACGGAAGCCGAAAAGACGCACTTTGTGACCGCTTGCTGTTTTCTGCCATGATTGAGGCCAGAAGCTGTGAACGATTTAAAGTTTTATCAGAAAACATTCAAGATCCGGAATTAGCCAAATTCTATCGCGATCTGATGATTTCTGAAGCTGGACATTATACTACTTTTTTAGGTTTTGCCAGAAAATATACTGATAATATAGATATCGATAAACGCTGGAAAGAATGGATTGAATTCGAAGGTTCTATCATTACAAATTATGGAAAAAAAGAAACTGTACACGGATAGTCTACAGTTTCTTTTTCTTTAAATAGTCGCCATTTATAATACCACACCGTCTAACTCTTTTGTTATGTCAAAAAGCAAATTAAAATCCGTCTTACTAAAAATCGCAAAATACACCGGAATAACTTTTGTTGTTATTTTAGGGTTGTTATTTTTAACACCTATTGTTTTTGCAGATCAGATTAAAGATCAAATCAAGAAAACTGCCAATGAAAAATTAAGTGCAGAGCTTAATTATTCGGATGTTTCGATTTCGTTTTTTCATCATTTCCCATCGTTAACTTTAACTTTAAATGATTTAAAGCTTAATGGTTCGGCACCTTACAAAAACGAAAAATTCATCACAGCAAAAGAGGTTTCTTTTGGAATCAATGTCGCAAGTTTGATTTTTAGCAAATCGGTAAAAATTGACCAGATCTATTTGTCCGACTCTTTTATCAATGTGAAAGTAAATGAAAAAGGGGAAGCCAACTACAACATCTACAAATCGTCACCGAAGGCTTCAAATCCAAAGGACAGTTCTGAGACGGCCTTAAAATTAGAACATATTGAAATTCAAAACAGTAAGATTGTTTATGATGATAAATCCACTAAAATTCATTTTGACGCTCTGGGCTTTGATTATCTTGGAAAAGGAGATTTGAATAAAGCGGTATTTGATTTGTATTCTAAAGCAAAAATTGAAAAGCTGAATATTGTTTATGAAAATGAACCGTATTTAATGAATAAAAAGATAAATGCTGATCTGATTACCAAGGTAAATGTGAACTCTTTGTCTTTCTATTTCCAACAAAATGATTTAAAAATCAATGATCTTTTGGTTGATTTTAAAGGAAAATTTGATTTCCTGAAAGACGGTTACAACATGGATTTTGTTATTAAATCAAACAATAGCGATCTCCACGATGTATTTACTGCCTTCCCTCCAAAATACATTACCTGGCTTTCTAAAACAGATATAAAAGGAAACACCAATTTGCTTTTAACGCTAAAAGGAGATTATATTGCGTCACAACACGTTGCTCCAGATTTGAATTTAGATTTAAAGATAGACAGCGGCTTGGTGAATTATAACAAAAGTGCTTTTCCGG
The DNA here is from genome assembly GCF_001027725.1 of Flavobacterium sp. ABG. Lineage (NCBI taxonomy): Bacteria > Pseudomonadati > Bacteroidota > Flavobacteriia > Flavobacteriales > Flavobacteriaceae > Flavobacterium > Flavobacterium sp. ABG. The sequence goes on along the minus strand of NZ_LEKS01000001.1, from coordinate 164,013 downwards.
TTTCAAACTTAAGCTTGCAACTAAAAACGACCGTTCCTTCTTTAAATCCGGATCTTCTGATTGTTGATGCTCAAAATTTATCTTTAAATATCAATCAGGATTATCTGAAGTCAAAATTTTACATAAAAGGCATCAATACGCCGGATATAAAAGGTGACTTTAAAGCCAAAATTGACCTTGAAAAACTAACTAAAGCGCTCGGAATACCTGATTTAACACTAAAAGGAACTTTAGCAGGTGACGTAAAAGCAAACGGTAAATTTGATCAGAAAAACAGAATTTTCCCTGTAACTAATGGTTTTATCAATCTGGATAACGGGTATTTGAAAACCAAATATTACCCCAATCCGATCACTAATATTATTGTCAAATCGAAAATAGAAAACAACAAAGGAACCTTTGATGACTTAAAAGTAAGCCTAAAACCAACGCAGTTTACCTTTGAAGGAAAACCTGTTTTTGTCGAGGCCGAACTAAGTAATTTTGATGATTTAACATATGACATCAAAGCGAAAGGAGAACTTGATATCAGCAAAATATACAATGTTTTTTCTCAGAAAGGACTTGATTTAGACGGTTCTGTAAAAGCAGATTTAGCCCTAAAAGGAAAACAAAGCGATGCTGAAAAAGGAAATTACAGCAGACTGCACAACAAAGGAACTCTTGAACTTAGAAATATTGCGATTACGTCTGAGTATCTTCCGCAACGCTTCATTATTAAAGAGGGTATTTTTAAAATCAATCAGGATAAAATGTCCTTTAATAACTTTCTGGCTGCATACGGCCAATCTGATTTTAGGATGAATGGGTATTTGCAAAACGTTTTTAACTACGCAACGACCACTACAGGAATTTTAAAAGGATCGTTTAAAGTTACTTCCCGATACATTAATGTGGATGAATTCATGTCGAATACAGCTGCAAATTCAACAGTAACACCAACGGAAGACCCAAATAAAGCACCTCAAACACAAGCTGCACAAACAGGAGTAATTATTATACCTACTAATTTGAATCTGCAATTACTAGCAAATGCACAAAAAGTATATTTTGACAAATTAAATCTACTGAATGCAACAGGTAATCTAAAAATGAACAAGGGCAAACTAAGCATGCAAAACACCGGTTTCAACTTAATCGGCTGTAATGTTACCATGAATGCAAACTATCAGGCGATTACACCTAAAAAAGCAAATTTTGATTATGCTATTAAAGCAACTGACTTTGATATTAAAAGAGCCTATAACGAAATTGACGTTTTCAGAAAAATGGCCAGTGCGGCAGAAAAAGCGCAAGGAATTGTTTCTTTAGACTATCAATTAAAAGGAAGATTAAACAGCAGCATGAGCCCTGTATACCCTTCTCTTGTTGGTGGCGGAACACTTTCTGTAAAAGATGTAAAAATAAGAGGCTTAAAAATGTTTACTGCCGTAAGTAAAGAAACAAGTTCTGAAGCCATCAAGAATCCCGATGTTTCCAAAGTAGACATTAAAACCACCATCAAGAATAATATTATGACGGTGGAACGTTTTAAATTTAAATTTGCAGGCTTTAGACCCCGAATCGAAGGAACAACAAGTCTGGATGGAAAACTAAACTTAAAAATGCGTTTAGGCCTTCCTCCGCTAGGCATCTTCGGAATTCCGCTGACGGTAACCGGAACTCAGGATAATCCAAAGATAAAACTGGGAAGAAAATCTGACGATCTGGAGGAAACTAAAGATTCTGAATAACATAAAGTAAAATTCCAATTTTTGAAATTCCAAATTCCAATTCTGGAAATGAAAGTATTTGAAAACCTGTTCTTAAGTGAGCAGGTTTTTTTTGTTTAAATTGTGATGTATGAATTTCGAATAACAAATTATACGGAGACTTTTTATTATCAAGGAGCAAGAAATTGCATTTGCAACTAATATGGAAGGAGACGCACTGCTGTGCGTCTCTACGGAAGTTTCTTGTTGACTTTTATTTTTCCTGTTCACGCCATTTGTGTCATTTCGAGGCACGAGAAATCGCATCCAATATTCGACAACAGCGCGTCCTTAACTTGTATAATTCTCGTACCTATAAATGACAACTTCGCTCTTTTCAGAACGGGTTTTGTAATATGGAAGGAGACGCACTGCTGTGCGTCTCTACGGAAGCTTCTTGTCAACTTTTATTTTCCTTTTCATGCCATTTGTGTCATTTCGAGGAACGAGAAATCGCACCCAATATTCCATACAGTGTGTGCTCAGCGTGTGTGATTTCTCGTTCCTCGAAATGACACAAATTCGCATCAAAACCTGAAACCTGAAACTTGAAACCTAAAACTTAAAACTCGAAACCCTCCCAAAAACAAAAAACCCGCTCTTTTCAGAACGGGTTTTGTAATAAGTAGTCTAATGAATTATGCTTCGAATGGAAGGATAGATACATAAGATTTGTTATCTCTTTTCTTTTGGAACTTTACAACTCCAGCTACTCTTGCGTGTAGGGTGTGATCTTTACTGATGTAAACGTTTTCACCTGGATTATGTTTTGAACCTCTTTGTCTAACGATGATGTTCCCAGCAATAGCAGCTTGTCCACCAAAAATCTTAACGCCTAGACGTTTTGATTCTGATTCTCTACCATTCTTCGAACTACCGACACCTTTCTTGTGAGCCATGACGTATGAGTTTAAATATTGTTATTATTCTTTAGTAGCTTCTTTTTTTGCTTTTGGAGCTGCTTTTTTCGCTTTTGGAGCTTCTACTTCTTCAGTAGCTGCATCTTCTGCTACAACCGCTTTTTTAGCTGCTGCTTTTTTAGTTCCTCCAGCTGCAGTAATACCTTCAATTACAATTTGAGTAAGATATTGTCTGTGACCATTTCTCTTTTTGTATCCTTTTCTTCTTTTCTTTTTGAAAACGATAACTTTGTCTCCTTTTAAGTGTTGTAACACTTTAGCTTCTACTGAAGCACCTTCTATAGCTGGGGCGCCTAAAGTTACGTTTCCATTATCGTCTAATAAAAGAACTTTGTCAAAAGAAACTTTTGAACCTTCTTCATTAGTCAAACGGTGAACATAAACCTTTAAGTCTTTGCTTACTTTGAATTGTTGCCCTGCTATCTCTACGATTGCATACATACCAAATTGATTTATTGATTTTTAAGGTTGCAAATATACAATTAATAATTTAGTATGCAATCCCTTATTTCAAAAATATTTTCAATGATAGAAGAGCTGTCTTTCAGGGGTTTTTACTCTAATAAACATCATTTTATAAGTTAATTATTACTAAAATGATAATTATTACAATCTGGTAATTAAAAAAAAGTTATTTTTGATGTAACTAAATCTTAGCTGCCTACACTATTAGGTATATAAAATTATTAATCTTTATGAAAAATGCAATAATGATGTTAAGCGCGGCACTAATGCTTGGCGGAGTAGCTCATGCTCAAAAAGTAGCTTTTGAAGAATACAACTTAGACAATGGCATGCATGTCATTCTGCATAACGATCCTTCGGCTCCTGTTGTCATTACTTCTGTAATGTACCATGTCGGCTCTAAGGACGAGCGTCCGGATCGAACGGGTTTTGCCCATTTCTTTGAACATTTATTATTTGAAGGAACTCAAAATATAAAACGTGGTGAATGGATGAAAATCGTCACGGCCAATGGCGGTGTAAACAACGCCAACACTTCTGATGACCGAACGTATTACTACGAGGTTTTCCCATCAAACAACTTAGAACTTGGTTTATGGCTGGAGTCTGAGCGATTAATGCATCCTATTATTAATAAAATAGGAGTTGACACGCAAAACGAGGTAGTCAAAGAGGAAAAAAGAATGCGTTACGACAATCAGCCTTACGGAAATATCCTTCCTGAGGTAAAGAAAAACATATTCAAAAACCATCCATATCGTTGGACTACTATTGGTTCTATGAAAGATCTTGATGCTGCTACTTTAGAAGAATTTCAAGCTTTCAATAAAAAATTCTATACCCCAAACAATGCTGTTCTGGTTGTTGCCGGAGATTTCGACAAAGCAAAAACCAAAGAGTGGATTCAGAAATATTTTGGACCAATTCCAAAAGGAGAAGACGTAAAAAAACAAACTTTTACCGAGGCCCCTATTACCGAAACTATAAAAGCAACCTATGAAGATCCTAACATTCAGATTCCGATGGTGGTAGCAGCTTACAGAACCCCTTCGATGAAAACAAGAGATGCCAGAGTTCTGGATCTGATCTCCTCTTATCTGAGCGACGGAAAAAGTTCAAAATTGTATAAAAAAATTGTTGATGATAAAAAAATGGCGCTTCAAATTGGCGCTGTAGGATTCAGCCAGGAAGATTACGGAACCTATATTTTGTACGGCTTACCAATGGGAATCTACAAAACGACAGATCTTTTAAAAGAAATCGATGAAGAAATCGTAAAAATCCAAACCGATTTGATCTCTGAAAAAGATTATGAAAAATTACAAAACAAATTCGATAACAATTTTGTCAACGCAAATGCAAGCGTTGAGGGAATTGCAGAAAATTTGGCTTCTTACTATTTACTTTATGGAGATGTCAACCTAATCAATACCGAAATCGACCTCTATCACTCTATCACCAGAGAAGAAATCAGAGAGGTTGCCAAAAAGTATTTAAACCCTAACCAGCGTTTAATTTTAGATTATGTTCCTTCAACAAAAGTTCAAAACTAAGAATCGAATCATGAAAAAAATACATACCGTTTTAATCCTTTTATTCCTCACCGGAATTATGCAAGCACAAGATCGTCCACAACCGAAACCAGGAAACTCTCCTGTCGTCAATATCAAAAAACCACAAACCTTTGTTTTGGCAAACGGAATGAAAGTTTTGGTAGTTGAAAACCATAAGCTACCCCGAGTAAGCTTCAACCTAAGCCTGGACAACGCTCCTTTTATAGAAGGAAACAAAAAAGGTGTAGATGAACTTACCAGTAGTCTGATTGGAAACGGAACTAAAAAAACAGCTAAAGAGGCTTTTAATGAAGAGATCGACTTTTACGGAGCGCAGATCAATTTCAACTCACAAGGAGCCTATGCCAGTTCACTTTCAAAATATTCCGGACGTATTTTAGAGCTTTTAGCTGAAGGTGCTTTACAACCCAATTTCACACAAACCGAATTCGACAAGGAGAAAGCAAAATTAACCGAAGGACTTAAAGCCGACGAAAAAAGCGTTCCCGCGATTGCAAATCGTGTTGTTGATGTTTTAGCTTTTGGAAAAAACCACCCAGCGGGAGAGTACATTTCCGAAGAAACATTAAAAAATGTAACCCTTCCTGATGTGCAGGCAAACTACGCTACCTATTTTGTTCCCGAAAACGCCTATTTAGTTATAATTGGCGATGTAAAATTCAAAGAAACAAAAGCAGCAGTTGAAAAACTTTTTGGTGGATGGAAAAAACAAACTGCTCCAAAAAATACATATCCGGATCCCGAAAATGTTTCTAAACTTCAAATTGATTTTGTAGATGTGCCAAATGCGGTTCAATCTGAAATTTCATTAGTTAATACGCTGAATTTAAAAATGAGCGACCCTGATTTCTTCTCTGCTGTAATAGCAAATCAGATTCTGGGCGGCGATTTCAACAGTTACCTGAACATGAACTTACGCGAGCAACACGCCTGGACCTATGGAGCAAGCTCAAACATTGGAAGCGGAAAATACATTACCAAATTCAGAGCTTCATCTGCTGTACGAAATGCCGTTACCGATAGTGCAGTTGTTGAATTTGTAAAAGAAATAAAAAGAATCCGAACTGAAAAAGTGGCTGATGATGTTTTAAAAAATGTAAAAGCGGGTTATATCGGAAGATTTGTAATGCAGGTTGAAAAACCACAAACAGTCGCACGTTATGCCCTAAACATTGAAACAGAAAAACTTCCTGCAGATTTCTACGAAAAATACATTCAAACGATTAACAATGTTACTCCTGATGATATTTATCGTGTAGCCAACAAATATTTCTTACTGGATCATATGCGTATTGTAATTGCCGGAAAAGGCTCTGAAGTGCTTGCTGGTCTTGAAAAACTTCAGATCCCTATTTACTATTTTGATAAATACGGAAATCCAATTGACAAACCTGTTTCCAAAAAAGAAGCTCCAGCCGGAGTTACTGCACAAACGGTTTTTCAAAACTACATTAAAGCAATTGGTGGCGAAAAAGCGGTTTCTACAGCTAAAACACTTTTCATGACCGGGACTACTACAATTCCGCAAGCCCCATCTCCTTTGAGTTTTACTTCGAAATTAGATTCACAAGGAAAAATGATGGTTTCGCTAAACCTTGGTAGCATGCCTTTAATGAAACAAGTTGTAAATGCAAATGGCGCTTATGTTGAACAACAAGGACAACGCAAAAACTTAGAAGGCGATGATTTAGCCGAAATGAAAGCAAGCGCTACTCCATTTGAAGAATTACGCCTAAGCAAAAGAACCGATCTAAAAGTGGACGGAATTGAATCTATAAACGGACAGGAATCTTACGCTATAAAAGACGGCAAAACTGTTTATTACTATGATGTAAAATCGGGTTTAAAAGTAGCTAAACTTAAAGTAAAAGAACAAAGTGGTCAATCAACCACACAAACCACTTACTTTAATGACTACAAAGAGGTAAAAGGTATAAAAGTTCCTTTCAATATCATTCAAAATGCAGGTTTTGAACTGGATATTAAAATGTCTGATATTAAAATCAACGAAGGCGTTTCTGAAGCGGATTTCAAATAACTCTCAAAAAAAAAGAAAGACTGTCAATATTGATAGTCTTTCTTTTTTAAGTTGCAAAGGTTCTGAGGTTCTGAGATTCTGAGGTTCTGAGATTTTTTTTAACACTTAAAATCTTCGATTTTTATTGCTCTATATTTCACATCTTACATTCCTTATTCTTCATTTCACACTTCACAAAAAAACTTTTCACTTGCAAAATTATTTTTTTGCCGAGAGATAAACTCCAATCAATATGATAAACGCTCCAAAAAACTGGATCGGTGTCAGCATTTCATTATCTAATAATCCCCAGAAGAAAGCTACTATCGGAATCAGATAAGTTACTGAAGTCGCAAATACAGGCGATGACATTTGGATCAATTTAAAGAAAACAACATTTGCAATTCCCGTTCCCAAAACTCCTAAAATCAACACAAATAAAATAGAGTGTTGTGATACTTCAAGACTTACTCTTTGTGTAAAATCGGTTGTACTTAGAATGATTAATGCCGGTACAAGCAAAACAGCAAAATTCCCCGTTGTAATACTTAACGAATTCAAATCAGACAAATATCTCTTGATTAAATTTACATTTATAGCATAACAAATCGTTGCAATGACCACCAAAACCACATAATAGTAATCTTGTCCGGAATGTGTCATAGCATCGCTTAAAACCAGCAGCAAACAACCCACAAAGCCTACAAAAACTCCCAGAATTTGCCTTTTTTGAAATTGGATTCCAAACGCAATCGCACCAAGAATTAAGGTATTTAATGGCGTAAGTGAATTCATAATAGCAACAATCGAACTGTCAACGCGGGTTTCTGCAATCGCAAAAAAGAAAGCCGGAATAAAAGTCCCAAAAACAGATGTCAGGGCAATAAATTTCCATTGACGACGCGAAATTTTCTTTAAACTGGAAAATCCGATAATCAGCAAAAATACAGCTGCAAAAATAATTCGGAGGGAACCTACCTGAATTGCCGTCAAACCAATTAAGCCAATTTTGATTAAAATAAAAGAACTTCCCCAGATAAGAGAAAGCAATAGCAAATAAAACCACTTCAATCGTTTTGCATCCATAAATCTTGTTTTTATTACAAATTTGTACTATTTTTATGAATTGACCTTCGCTTTTTTATTAATTTTGCAAAGAATATCAATAATAAACTTAAAACACATATAGGATGAAATTTACACAAATCATAGCCACTTTAGCACTAACAGGTTTAGTATTCGTTGGATGCAAAAAAACAGAAACCGAAACCTTAACGACAGCAACAACTGAGACAAAAGAAGCACCTAAAAAACAAGTTGCCATTGCCGCTGAGAATGTACAAACAGCAAGTTTCACTATCGACGGAATGACTTGCGCTGTAGGTTGTGCAAAAACCATCGAAGAAGAATTGTCGAACCTGGAAGGCGTTGAGAAAGCAGCTGTAGATTTCGACAAAAAAACAGCCACCGTAACCTTTGACAAAACGATCCAAAACCCGGAAAACCTAACCAAAGTAGTTCAGGCAACCGGAGACGGAAAAACTTACAAGGTTTCAAACGTAAAATCATAATCACAAAGATTTCAAATAAAAAAAGCATCCAACGGATGCTTTTTTTATAAAATCTAAAATCTAAAATCTAAAATCTAAAATCTAAAATCTAAAATCTAAAATCTAAAATCTAAAATCTTTATTTCCACTTCAATGTTTCCATCAATTCGCGCATGTCATTTTTAATATAACTGGCCGCTGGCATTATAGAATCAAAATTAGGTTTTGCGTAAAAATAAACCGATCCTGTAATAAAATGCTTCGTGCTATCTGTCACATAAAACTGTGAGTTAGTAGCTGCATTTCCATCCACCTGATAAAACATACCGTACACCTTTTTTTCTGGATTCAAATAAGGTTGTTCTAAAATATCATCAGCCTTAATTACGTGTTCATAAGTAAGCTTTTGCGCATCTTTTAGCAATTTATCGATATTGTTATTTACCGGTTTATACGTCAGATAGATTGTTGCTTTCATCTTAGGATAGGTAATGGCAAACCCGCAATTTTTCTCTCCTTTAATAATTGCACCTTCGTTCATTTCAAAAGTAAACGGGCAATTATTTTCAAATTTCACATATTTCGCTTCCGGGTAATCTAAACGTAAATAACTTGACGGTTTAGGTAATGTTTCATTTTTACAACTTACCATTGTAAAAACCAGCAAAATTATAGTTGTTGAAAATATCTTTTTAAGCATTTTAATCTAATGTTACTTTTATTTGTTTTACACGTTTTTTATCTACTGTTTCGATAGTAAAGACACAGTTTTCAAACGCAATTTTCTGATCCTTTTTAGGGAAATTACCCAGAATTTCCAAAATAAAACCGGCCAGTGTTTCTGCTTCTCCTTTACGAGATTCAAAAGCATCCTCGTTTACTTCTACAATTCTGTAAAAATCTTTCATATTAATCTTTCCTTCAAAGAGAAAATTCTTTTCGTCAATTTGCGAAAAATTCAAATTCTCGTCATCGAATTCATCACTAATATCACCCACAATTTCTTCGATAACATCTTCTAAAGAAACCAAACCGGAGGTTCCTCCATATTCATCGACCACAATTGCCAAATGGCTTTTAAGGCTTTGGAAATCTTTTAGCAAGTTGTCCAGCTTTTTATTTTCAGGAACAAAAAAGGGTTCTCTAATTAAAGACACCCAATCAAATTCTTTTTTATCAAGGTGAGGCAATAAATCCTTAACAAACAAAACACCTTCGATCTGATCAATATTATCTCTGTAAACCGGAATTCTCGAAAATCCTTTTTCTACTATTCTCGAATAAATAGCTTCAAATGATTCTGAAATTTCTAAAGCAAAAATATCAATTCTCGGACTCATTACCTGCTTGGTATCCGTGTTACCAAAAGAAACAATTCCTTCTAATATTTTTTGCTCCTCACTTGATGTTCCTTCAGAATCTGTAAGTTCTAAAGCTTGTGACAATTGATTTACGGAGAAATTGTTTTTCTGCTTCCCTAATTTATTTTGCAAATATAGGGTAACACTGCGCATAGGCAAACTTATTGGAGAAAGTAATTTATCTAAAACGACTACGGGATAAGCCACCCATTTCGCAAATTTTATATTGTTCCGACTGGCATACACTTTTGGCAAAACTTCACCAAACAATAAAATAAAGAAAGTAACCAAAATTACCTCCAGAATAAATTTTAAAACCGGTGAATCTACATCGGCAAAAATGTTCTTCCCTACAAAGGAGAACAGAATTACAACTCCAATATTTAAAAAGTTATTGGCTACCAGTAATGTTGCTAAAAGTTTTTTGGGGCGGTCTAAAAGAGTGGAAATAATTTTTCCTTTTGGTGAATTTTCCTGTAATGCCTCGTCAATATCCTTTTGCGACAATGAAAAAAGTGCGACTTCTGCACCTGAAACAATTGCCGACAAAAACAGCAAAATAAATATTCCGACAAATCCAATTATTAAATTGACGTCTAAATTTGCATTAAAAAGTAAACTGGGCTCCGGGTCCAAACTGAAAAAAATTAGTTAAACAATCAAAAAGGCAGGTCATTTACAGGCAAGCCTTCGTTAGTCGCGTCAAAGTTAGCATTTTTTGCGGATTCTGACTCGGAATTCGGTTTATGTCCTGTAGTTTCTTTTTTGGTTGTCAGGAAAGTAAACTCCGTCACCTGAATTTCGGTCGTATACTTTGTTGTACCATCTTCCGCCTGCCACTGGCGTGACTTGATGCGTCCTTCGATATATATTTTATCTCCTTTAGAAAGGTATTTTTCGCAAATCTCAGCTGCCTTATTGCGCACAACCAGATTGTGCCATTCTGTCGAAGTTATTTTTTCGTTCGTAGTTTTATTAATGTAAACTTCGTTTGTTGCCAACTGAAAACGTCCGATGCAGTTTCCTCCATCAAAATAATGCATCTTTACATCATCGCCCAAATGGCCAATGAGCATCACTTTATTTAATGTTCCGTTCATGGTTTAATTGTGGTATTTATCCCAAAGATACATTATTTTAGCAATTTATTTCCTGCTTTTCGATAAAATTATAAATGGCAATTGGGAAAGGAAACGTTTTCAAATTGTTAGCTTCTATACCGTTTTCAATTCTGTCTTTTATTTTAATTTTCCAGAACTGAATATGCAAATGCTGGTGCGAAAGTTTATGAATAACGGTCGCATCACTACACTCCTCTATACCTATAATAGTATAGGCAGGAAAAATATCATTCGCAGCTGCTTTTGAGACAAAATCAAAACCAACAATCTCCTGCGTTTCTAAAAGCGGAAATTCATAGAGATTGTGCCAGATGCCTTTTAAAGTTCTTTTTTGTATCAAAGTATTCCCTAAATCATCCTCCAGAATCAAGTAATTAAAAAACCGATTCGTCACTTTTATCTTTTTGGATTTAACGGGTAGAACATCGACTTTCTTTTTTTGCAGCGCCGCACAACTATCAGTAAAGACACAAACAGGGCAATTGGGACTTTTAGGAACACACTGCAAAGCTCCAAATTCCATAATAGCCTGATTAAAGATAGCCGGATTGTCTTTCGGCATTAATTCATGTGCCAGCGCCGTAAATTCTTTCTTAGTTCCAGGCAATGCAATATCGGATTCAACATCAAAATAGCGAGAAAGCACCCGAAATACATTTCCATCTACAACAGGCACTACTTCATTATAGGAAAAAGAAGCTATTGCAGCGGCTGTATATTCTCCAACTCCTTTTAATTTTAGTAAGTCTTTATAGGAAGGAGGGAAAACACCATTCAACTCATTGGCGACGTACTGAGCCGTTTTATGCAGATTTCGGGCACGAGAATAGTACCCTAACCCCTGCCAAAGTTTCAAAACCTGCTCTTCATCGGCATTTGCTAAATCAAAAACAGTAGGAAATTCCTTTGTAAAAGAAAAAAAATAGGGCATTCCTTGCGCAACTCTGGTCTGTTGCAACATAATTTCTGAGAGCCAAATTAGGTATGGATTGGTCGTTTTTCGCCATGGCAGATCACGTTTGTTCTGTAAATACCAATTTATCAATATGTTATGAAAATTCATTGCAAAATACTTAGATTACAAAAGTAAATGTTTATGTAATTAAAATTTAACGATTTAGCTTGATTAATTATTTTTTTAATTCCTATATTTGCAAACTCAAAAAATAGTACACCATTTATAAAATAAAATAGGAAAGAAAATGACGAAAGCAGATATCGTAGCGAAAATTTCAGAGAAACTTGGTCTTGAAAAAGGAGATGTTCAAGCAACAGTAGAAACTTTTATGGAAGAAGTTAAAACTTCACTAGAGACTGGAGATAATGTTTACCTAAGAGGTTTCGGTAGTTTTATTGTAAAAACTAGAGCTGAAAAAACTGGTAGAAACATTTCTAAAAACACCACTATCAAAATTCCAGCACACAACATTCCTGCTTTTAAACCTGCAAAAGTATTTGTAGAAGGGGTTAAAACAAACAACGAAGCTAAATAACATTATTAATTAATCATAAAATCGATACGATATGCCAAGTGGTAAAAAAAGAAAGAGACATAAGGTAGCTACTCACAAAAGAAAAAAAAGAGCGAGAGCTAACCGTCACAAGAAGAAAAAGTAGTTTTAAACTACTTTTTTCTTTTTAAACGTTCATTGAAATTTGGGAAATTTCAAAAATTCCAAAAAATAAAATCCAAAATTCAAAAAAAGAGGAATCTCTATAGATTTCAATTGGAATTTGGAGTTTTAAAACTTGAGATTTAACTTTTCCCTCCCGGGTTCAATACCTGTTAAAAAAATATTGTTTAATCCATCTGTAAATAAGATTTTAGACCTGAGATTTTAGACTTTAGATTTCTTTAAAAAAATCCATTTTCTTTTCTCTTTCTTCTATTTTCTGAAAAAACAGATAAAAATTTACAGTGTGAATAAAGAATTAATCATTAGATCTAGTTCTGAAGCCGTAGATTTTGCCTTATTAAAAGATGGAAAACTAATTGAATTACACAAAGAAGAAGAGAAAAGCAATTTTCAGGTTGGTGATATATTTATTGCCAAAATACGAAAACCAGTTGCCGGACTTAATGCTGCTTTTGTAAATGTAGGCTTCGAAAAAGATGCCTTTTTACATTATCATGATTTAGGACCTAACTTAGCTTCCCAACTGAAATTCATAAAACTTGTAAGCGCAGGTAAAATAAAAGATTTCTCCCTAAAAACCTTTCAGTTTGAAAAAGAGATTGACAAAGATGGCATCATTACTGATATTTTAAGTGCCAATCAATCTGTTTTAGTACAAGTCGTAAAAGAACCTATATCTACCAAAGGCCCAAGAATAAGCGCTGAGCTTTCCTTGGCAGGAAGATTTATTGTTCTCGTTCCGTTTTCTGACCGTGTTTCTATTTCACAAAAAATAGAAGACAAAAAGGAAAAGGATCGTCTAAAAAAACTTGTATTATCGATCAAACCTAAAGGATTTGGTGTTATTGTTCGCACAGTAGCCGAAGGCAAAAACGTAGCCGAATTAGAAAAAGATTTGCAGAACCTGCTTAGCAGATGGACTGCAATGTGTAAAAAATTACCAACTGCTCATCATCCATCAAAAGTATTAGGAGAGCTTAACAGAGCTTCTTCAATATTAAGAGATGTATTCAATGATACCTTCAGCGGTATTCAGATAGATGATGAAGAGTTGTACCATCAAACAAAGGAATACTTGCAAGAAATTGCACCTTCCAAACAATCGATTGTTAAGTTTTATCAATCAAATGACACTCCAATTTTTGAGAAATACAATATAGAAAGACAAATCAAAACTTCATTTGGAAGAACGGTCTCAATGAGCAAAGGCGCTTATCTGATAATCGAACATACGGAAGCTCTACACGTCATTGACGTAAACAGCGGAAATCGTTCGAATAAAGCGACTAATCAGGAAGACACTGCCATGGAAGTGAATATGATTGCTGCCGCCGAAATTGCCAGACAACTTCGTTTGCGTGATATGGGTGGAATAATCGTAGTTGATTTTATTGATATGTCTAATCCTGAAAATAGGAAGGTCCTGTTCGACTTCTTGCGAGAAGAAATGAGCGACGATAAAGCAAAGCATAAAATCTTACCACCGAGTAAATTTGGGCTAGTCCAGATTACAAGACAACGCGTAAGACCAGAAGTTAACATTAAAACTAGAGAAGAAGATCCAAACAATGAGCATGGTGAAATTGAAGCACCAATTTTAATCATTGATAAAATCACCTCTGATTTAGAAAGAATTTTAAAAACCCACAATAAAGTTGTGCTTAATACACATCCGTTTGTGGCTGCATACCTCAGTAAAGGTTTTCCATCATTACGTTCAAAATGGTTTTTTGAACATAAGAAATGGGTGAAAATCATACCTCGTGACGCTTACACGTACTTAGAATACCATTTCTATGATAAAAAAGGAAATGTTATTTCAGAATAAACAAAAACCGCTTTTCGAAAGATTAGCGGTTTTTTTGTGTCTTTTTTTGAGTGTTTTGCCACGAATTTCGCGAATTGGCACGAATTATTTTTGAAGTGTTTTGTTGAAAAATAGTGCCACAGATTAAACGGATTAGAAAGATTCGCACAGATTATTTTTATTGCTTTTTACTAGAATCTGCTACCCGAGCGATAGCGAACTGGCGAAGCAAATCTGCGTGCTATTTTATTTTGACCCTCTTTATCATTTTGCCACTAATTTCACGAATTGGCACGAATTATTTTTCTGAAGTGCTTTGTTGAAAAATATTGCCACAGATTAAACGGATTAAAAAGATTTGCACAGATTTTCTTTTATTACTTTTGCGAAAATCTGCTGCCCGATAGCGAACTGGCGAAGCAAATCTGCATGCTGTTTTATTTTGACCATCTTTATGATTTTGCCACGAATTTCACTAATTGGCACGACTTTTTTTTGCCACTGATTAAAAAGATTTACACAGATTATTTAATCTTTTTAATCCTTTAATCTGTGGCTTTTTCTTTGCTCATAGGTTAAGTTAGCTACTTTTAGTCTTGATCCGATACTATTCTCTTATTACCTCAACTCTTCTGTTAATTTCATTTCCGGATTCGTCAACAACAGTGATGTAATGAAACCCTGCGCTCATTATAATTGGTTTTTCATGAAAAACTTTAGTGACGCCTTTATAAACGTGGTCGACGTACCAAAACAATTGTTTTTCTCTTTGAGAATAGGCCACTTTAAAAATCACTGGCTGTACTTCACTATTAAAATCCTTCGTTAAATAAATTTTACTGTTCGCTTTCGGATAAATAAAGTCCATGGAACCTGTTTGTGTACCGATACAATCTTCTTTAAAAGGAGGTAGCGGAACATACTCAATATGCTTGCTTTTGTAATACCAGGCCATCACTGGAGGCAGTACAAACCAGTTCTTAGTAATCATTTTATCGACACTTTCACAACTGCTGTTGACCTGAAATTGTTCGGTTTGGTCTAAATGAATTATTTTATGATACGAACAAACCGTTGTTGTCTTTCCCTTTTTTGTAACTAATTGTTTTATTTTCGGACAACCTTCTTTAGCCAAATGCCCGCTTAAACGACAAACTTCTACTTCATTTAAATCCTCATAAGGGATTTCAAACCATCGCTGTCTCGGAAGCAAATTAAATACGTCAAACAAAATTGGCGCAGCACTTGTAACTCCGGTCAAAGTTGGTCTCCCCTCTCCTGTCGCATTGCCGACCCATACTCCCACAACGTATCTGGAATTGGTTCCGATTGCCCAGGCATCACGATTACCAAAACTTGTTCCTGTTTTCCACGCAATTTTAAGTGAGCTGTCATAGAATTTCCACGCCTCATCTCCTTCCGGTCGATTTACTTCTTCCATGGCATTATACGTCAACCAAATTGATCCCGCGCCTAATATGTTCTTCTGTTCACTTTCTGATCCAAAATCGGGCTTAAAATCGGTGTCGTAATTTAATTCTGCAAATTCTTGGGTTCTATATTTACCGTGGCTTTTATTAAAATAATTTACTGTTGAAGATAAATTGGAATAGGTTCGGCACAAATCCCATAAATTACTTTCGGCACCTCCCAAAATAAGAGACAAACCATAATGATCCGGTGATTTATTAATGTCTTTTAATTTAAACTTTTGCAGTTCTTCGTAAAATTTACTGACTCCAAAATCCTGCAACATCAATACCGACGGAATATTTAAAGAACGTGACAAAGCCCGATGTGCCGGAACAGCCCCATCAAATGTCAGATTAAAATTCTGAGGTGTGTAACCTGCAATCTGAGTAGGAACATCGGCAACCAATGTGTTCGGCAACAGTTCTCCATCGTCGAGCATTGCGGCGTACAACAAAGGCTTAAGTATACTTCCTGTACTTCTTGGTGCTCCAATAATATCAACATCTTTTTGGTGGTCACGATCTGTTGGCGAATTCCCAACGTAACTTATTATACTGCGGTCCTGAACATCAATTACCAGAATCGCCAGGTTATTGACTTCATTTTGCTTGTATTGATTGTAATAATATTTCGCAATCTGATTGACCCTGTTTTGCAGTGCAACATCTACAGTTGTCTTAACCCGCGTACCTTCTCCGTTCTTTGCCACTCGCTGTAATAAATGTGGGGCAATCTGCGGCAAGTCATATGGTTTTTGAGGCAAGGGTTCTTCAATAGAAAGTTCGTAGGTCTGTTTGTCAATACTCCCTTCTTTGTGTAGCTTTAACAATAGTCGATTACGCTTTTCTAATAATTTTATCTGATTTTTTCCCGGGTAAATCAAACTTGGAGCATTGGGTAAAACCGCCAAAGTAGCGCTTTCTGCCCATGACAATTGATTGGACTGCACTCCGAAATAACGCCACGAGGCCATCTCGAGCCCCACAACATTTCCTCCAAACGGGGCATGTGCGGCATATAATTCGATAATTTCGTTTTTTGAATACCCTAATTCCAGTCGGGTTGCCAGAATGATTTCTATTGCTTTTTCAAAATAAGTTCTCTTTTTTCCTTTTCTGGACAATCGGATCACTTGTTGTGTAAGCGTACTTCCTCCACGGACTACTTTTCCCGCTTTTCTATTCTGCTTAATCGCATTTACCATTGCAACCGGATTAAAACCAGGATGTTTGTAGAAATACTCGTCTTCAAAATAAACGATGCACTTTTTAAACTTATCGGGAACACTGTCCTGTGCCGGAAAACGCCATTGTCCATCACGAGCAATTTTAGCTCCTAATAATTCCCCTTCTTTACTTTCTATAATAGTAGAGTAAGGCTCTTTAAATAAAGTTCCGGGTAGGGAAAAATAATAAATCACTAACAGCAAAAACGCAATTAGTGATTTAATTTTATTTCTTTTTATCCAATTGATACAGCGCTGAAAAAGCGCTTTTAATTTATTTTTCAATTTTACAATTTTAATATTCTAATCCATTTTTTCAAACCTGACAGGTTTTAAAAACCTGTCAGGTTTAAAAAAAAATAATCAATTATTTTACAACTGCTACCCAGAATCCTTTTGTTCTGGCTAGGAACGTATGATCGTACATCGCTTCACACTGTAATCCCGGTAAATAATAACTACCCAGATAAGAGGCATTAAGTAAAATTTTGAATGTTTTGGTTTCTCCGGCTTTTAAACCAAAATAGAAATTTGTTCTATCGTCACGAATGTCAATATAATCAGCCGTATTACTTGTTGCTTCACCGTAATCTGTAAAACGCGTGTTTACAATCTCAAATCCGGATGGCAAAATCTGTGACAAGGCTACATTCTGCACATATTCATTTTTCTGGTTTTTAATTGTTACCTCAGCTACAAACTCCGTTCCCTGTGTAATTCTGGAAACATTAATGACACCGCCTTTTCTGTTTTTAAAAACTATTCCGGCAGAAAGATTACTTTGAATCGCATTTTCCTGACCGATTGGTAAAATTCCCGTATTTAACACCCTAACATAAATCGTATTCTTTTTATTGTTTTTTAAAGTAATACTATTGCTTCCGGATTTCACCACCAAACTTCTGTCAGCAACTGTTTTAGCAGTTTTTATTTGCTGCGCTTTTCCATCCTTGCTAAACTGAATATCAATTCCTTTCGGACCATTATTCAATGAAAATTTAGACATGGCATACAAACAATAAGCCGTCGTCTGTGTACTCATCCACTGGTCGCTTGCCATACTTTTAGCCAATTTTGTTGCCATTAAGAAAGCATTCTCTTTTTGGTTTAACAGCAATAAAGTCTCCAGTGCCATTGCTCTGTTTCGATCACCTGATCCATAATAGTAATAGCTGTACTCACCTGAATTATCGTCAATTTTACTGCGCAATAATAACGTTAATCCTGCACTTTTCTGACCTGCTAAAACATAAGCCGCAGCCAATCGCAATTTACTTTCGTTTGAAATTCCGGTTGTTTCACGCAGCCTGTTCATAGAAGACAAATCAGGAGAACCGGCCAAAGCCAAGGTATACAAACGGTACGCTTGTGCCATATCATTTCCGTAACGCTGTTCAAAACGCCATTTTTTAGCTTCTTTTTGTTGGTAGGAAATCCATTTTGATTTAAAGTTAATCGGTAAAACATACCCTTTTTTCTCTGCTTCAATTATAAAATGTCCGGCATAAGAAGTTCCCCAATCATCTGCAATTGTATTTCCTTGCCAGTACGAAAGTCCTCCGTTTGGCAATTGAAAACTTCCTAATCTTGTAATCCCCGCTGCTACATTCTTCTGAATAAGCTGTTGACGGGTTGCATCAATATCCGCAACATCAGTCAAAAACAATTGTGGGAAAACAGATGAAGTCGTTTGCTCTACACAACCGTGTGGATACTGAATCAGATATTGCAATCTTCCGTTCAGATTAATCGTTGGCATGGAAGAAACCTCCAGTTTGGCTTTATTACTTCCCGAAACCCCGAAGGTTTTCCAGGCGATAGTCTTAGAACTGTTCGGCGGCAAAATCACATCGGTATACGTATTGGTCACCGGATTCGGGTTTGTCATATCGATCTCTACCTCATAGGATGATTTTTCTCTGCCCGAAGTAGCAGTAATCTGCACTTTTGCAATTCCGGTCTGACTGCCTACTGCCAGATTAAAATACGCCATTTTTTCATCCGGCTGTGCAAAGGCTACATTTTGAACGGTACTTCCGATCACCTGCAAGCCATTGCTGGTTTTAATCTGAACTCTTACATTTTTAATATTTTTTTCTGTTGCAAAAACCGTAACCGGAATCGTTACTTTTTCTGACGGAGAAATTTTTCTCGGCAACGAAGCCAACACCATCAACGGACTGCGAACCGGAGTTGCTTTCTCTGCACTTCCGTAAGCACTTGTTGTTGCATCTCCCGCCACAATCATCGTTCGTACGGAACCAATGTATTTTGGTAAAGTAACCTGATGTGTTTTTGTTTGTCCTTTCTCTAATTTGAATGGTCCCAGATAAATTACAACCGGTTTAAAACGATTGGCTTTTTTAGCTTTTCCTCCACCTAAATCCTGATCTCCACCAATACTGAAAATCTGATTTACTTTTCCGCCGTAAGCACCAATCACATCGTCATATACGTCCCAGGTTTTTACACCCAAAGCTTCCCGTACATAGAAACTATCCCAGGCATTTGGGGTTTTGAATCGGGTTAAATCCAATAAACCTTCGTCTACAATAGCAATGGTATAGGTCATTTCTTTACCTGATTTCTCACTGACTTTTATAGGAAAGGATTGTTCCGGTCTTAAAACATCGGGCATGGTAAGTGTCGGCTCTAATTTGGTATTTTTATCAACAACCCCAATCGGAACAATTCCGTACATACGAATCGGAGAATCGTTTTTGGTCGATGCGTGAGGTTGTAAAAGTGTGATATTAAAATAGACATTGGGAGCCATTGCTGCCGTAATTGGCACCTCAACTTTAGTTTCCCCTTTTTGCGTTTTTACCCAAAGTGTCTGTACTACTCTTGAACCATTTTCGATAGAAACCAAAGCACGTCCACCCTCACTTGAAGGGAAAGAAATCTGCGCTTTTTCTCCTACTGCATACTCTTTTTTATCGGTCGAAAAAACAAGCATATTGGCTGTTGAAGCATCCGTATTTCTGGTTTTTCCTGACCAAATTGGCCAATCGATATTTACTGTTAAGGCTGTTGCATGTCCAACCGTTTCATCTGAAACCCGAATCATATAGCGTCCCCATTCTTCATCTTCCAAAGCAAATTGTATGCTTGCTTTTCCGCTTGCATTTGTACTTACTTTGAATGTCTTGTAGGAAGTGGTTGCTTCTGAAGAATTGTAATTGGACAAATTATCGCTCGAAGCATCCCACCACCAGCGCCATTCTACTTTATAAACTTTTACTTCCAGATCCCTAACCGCTTTTGGTCTTCCGTTTTCATCAACGGTTACAATATCAAAACGATTGTTGGTTCTCGTTTCGAGCATTCCATATCGATTTACTTCCGGTGCTTTTACACCCACATAGGTTTTGTATGGGGAATAAGTTGTCGCCATTGCATCCATACTGAAATCCCCGCCTTCTTCGTATACTTTGGTAATAAAGGAAGCTCGCAACATTCCCGGAGCCTGACCTTGTAATTTCGGATTGATACTTACCGACGCTCTTCCGTTGGCATCTAATTTTCCTGAAAATATATTAACCTCTTCTGTACTGAATTTACGTACTAAGTCATCAAAAGTATATTTATCGTAGCCTTTAAAAGTAGTTTTCTGCTCTGAGAATTTGGCTTGCATTTCTACATTCAAATTCTTGGCGATTGCTCCATGAAGCCAGGCCACCTCCAGATTACTTGAGTTAGGGTAAGATGACGATAATATGGCTCTTTGAAAGCTGTTTTTAATCTTTAAACGATTTGGTTTTATCGTTTCAATTTTAATGCTTTTATAATATTTAGCTCCTCCAACACTTACCATTGCCTCCCAACTTCCTGTTGGCGCGTCGGGATCTGTTGGTACAATAAAAGCATAATGATTCAATTCATTTGATTTCTGAACGGTTTGGTAACTTACCTTTCCGTTCGGATCTGTTAATCTGAATTTTATCGGATGTGCTTTTGGCAGTTTATTGGCAGCATCATTCAAAATAAAAGACAAATACAAATTATCTCCGGGGCGCCAAACACCACGCTCCCCATAAATAAATCCTTTCAGTCCTTTTTGAAGCGTTTCTCCAGCAACATCAAAATTACTTACGGATAACGAATTTCCGTCATCAAGCTTTACATAAGTCGACTGATCTCCTAACGTAACGATAGCAAAATAAGCAAATCGATCGATTTGGAAGGATGCTATTCCCTCACTACTCGTGGCTGTAGTAGCAATTTTTTGCTGTTGAAAGTTGTACAAATCTACTCTCGCATTCGAAACCGGATCTGTTGTAAGGATATTGTTTACGACAAACAAATACGATTTATTCTCTCCTCTTTTGGCTATTACTCCCAAATCTGAAGCCAGAATATTGGTCGCAATTCTTGCATTGTAATAATACGATCCTGTACATGGATCTTGGCTTTCTCTCCATTCGTAATCATCATAGTAATAATCATCGTAGGAGTTTCCGCTATAATTCACATCCTTTTCATCAACTTCGTCCTCTTCATTTTCTTCTGCATCACTTTCGGTCGTTTCGCATTTGTATAAAGAATATTTCTTTTTATACGAGAATTCTACCCTGTAAATAGCACCCGGTTCGGGTTTAATAATCTTCGATAAATCTAAGGCAAAAGTGTTCCATTTGCTTAAATTAACCAACGTGTTTTCTTTTAGGTTTATCGTCGTTTTGGCGACGGGCTGAGAAACTCGTTTTAAATTTTGCGCTCCGTTTAATTCATTATTTTGAAGAAATTGCAGTATGTTGTTTTTATAGATTTTATAGACTTTTACATCTACTGCACTCAGATTTGCCGTTTCAAAATTGAGTTTTAGATTATTGGAACTTGGTAAAATCGTTCCGTTTTTCACAAAACGTACATTTGGTTTTATCTGGTCAAAAGAGATTTTCTGAGAATAACTTTGTTCCATTTTTTTACCGTACTGACTTTCTATTCCCTGAAAAACTTCCAGCAATAGCTCTCCGGTTATATTTTGGTCTGATTCCGGCTCTTCTGCTACCACTTCCGGTTCTGCCTCAACAGTTACTTCCGACACGGCTACAGCTGCACTATCTACAACAACACTTACAGAATCTACGGCAACGGCTGCTGTAATTGTATCTGCTACTACAGCTTCATGAACTACTTTTGGCGCTGCTTTTTCATTACTAAAATATACTTTTAGTACATTCCCTTGTGTTGCAAATTTTAAATTATTCGTATTTTGAATGGCTACCAAACCCGCAAAATCTTGTCCTTTTTCAAGAGGTTCTGAAAAATTGATAGAAACCGACTGATTGTTTTCGTCCGGAATTTCAACCTTTATTACTTTGAATTCATTTATTCCTGTAATCGGAAAGTCTATTTTTCCTTTCTGATCTATATCGAAATCATTTCCGTCGTAAGCGATTTCAAGTTCACTTGGCTCAGAAAAGCGCTGAATGCTGTCAATGATAAATTTGAATTCTTTACCTGATTTTACTGAATTATCGAACTTAATCTTTAATTTATTTCCTTTTTGATTGGCTTCAACCAGCTTTTGAGCGGTTTCCAGGTCAATATCATCTGCGGTTTTCAATACACAATTCAGATATTGGTATTCTTTACTGTGCGATTGAATGTCCAGCGTATTTATCGTAAAATCCTGTTTAATGGTTTTAACGGTAAAATTGAATTTAGAAAGTTCCTTTTCTTCTTCCTTAGGCAATGTAATTAGTTTATCCAAGTTTAAAGTAACTTGATATTCTGTTCCGGGTTTTAGTTTTTTCTCAGGGATAAAGGCAATCGTATTACTCGAAAGCGCTACAACTTTACCATGTACATTTGGCGAGATATCAAATAAATCATCATCCAATTCCTCATTAACCTTCCATTCTTTTTTCTCGAAAGCCAAAACCACACGTATGTCCGACTGCGACGGGACAATTCCTCCCGTAAAACTAGTGATGTACGCTCTGAATAATGAAAAATCAGAATTGAAATCTGCAGCTGATTTTCTGCCACACGCCTGAAGAATAAAAAACACAAGAAATACGTAAACTAATCTTTTTGCCTTCACTTGAAATAGAATTAATGGTTAGAAATTTAAGATTCGATATAAGGTCGTAACACTTCACACAACTTAAAGTATAACTGAAGAAATGTTAATTATATTATAGTAAAAGTAGCGTATTTTTATTTTACAATTAAGCAGAAAATTCATTAGAAATAACAATTATCTGAAATTAATGTGAAGATGAAATGGATTTGTTAATGCAAGGACACAGATAGAAAACTCCCTTTTTAATCTTGTTACGGATAGGGACACGGATTATAGGGATTCGCTGGTGCGAAGACGCGGATAGAAACGGATTTTTTTTTATAGGTTATGCTTAAAATTACTTTATAACACTGTTACGGATAGGGACGCAGATGAAACAGATTCGCTGGCGCAAAGACGCGGATAGAAACGGATTTTTTTTATAGGATATGCTTAAAATTACTCTATAACACTGTTGCGAATCTGGACGCAGATGAAACGGATTCGCTGGTGCGAAGACGCGGACAGAAACGGATTTTTTATAGGTTCTGCTTAAAATTACTCTATAACACTGTTGCGGATCTGGACGCAGATGAAACGGATTCGCTGGCGCGAAGACGCGGATAGAAACGGTTTTTTTTATAGGACATGCTTAAAATTGCTTTGTCTTTATCATTTTGATAGACATTGATAAGATTGTTTTATCAAAGTTAAAACAAGTACTAAAAACACTCTTTCCGTAAAGTATAGAATAAAATCCGCGTTTATCCGCGTCTTCGCGCCAGCGAATCCGTATAATCCGTGTCCTATCACACTAAATGACTTGTATTATTTTCTCCTTAAAGCAAAAAAACGTTTCATTAAATCGGCTGCTTCATTGGCCATAATTCCTGAAACTACGGTAGTTTTTGGGTGTAATTTTGTACCCATTGTCATAAAACCGCGTTGTTCATCACGGGCTCCAAAAACAATTTTTGTAATCTGACTCCAATACAAAGCCCCGGCACACATCTGGCAAGGCTCCAGTGTTACGTACAAGGTGCAATCTTTTAAATATTTTCCACCCAGAAAATTTGCCGCCGCGGTAATAGCCTGCATTTCGGCATGAGCGGTAACATCATTAAGCAATTCAGTCAGGTTGTGACTTCTTGCTATAACTTTATCGGCTACAACAATTATGGCTCCAACAGGAATTTCACCTTTATCAAAAGCCATTTCTGCCTCTTGTAAAGCTTTTTTCATGAAGTATTCGTCGGTAAAAGGGTTTATCATAAAATTTTTATGCTATAAGTAATTTACAAATTAGTTTCAAAACTATAATCTGTAATTTTTAGGATTTTGAGATACAGAAAAAATATCCAGAATATAAATTCTGCTTTTTTCAATTCTGTAGACTATTTTAAAATTCCATTTAGGAAAAAACCTGATGTCTTTTGAATTGAACAATGGTTCTATTGGATTTTTCTCCGGAAACAAATTGAGTTTTTCACCCAAATCAAATAAAGTTTCTACCACCAAATCCGCATTTTTCGGACTTTGAGAATAAATATAATCCTAACTGTTCTGAATCAATTGTATCGCATTTACAGACCAGACAACCGGCTTCATTTCTTTATGATCTTTTTTCTTGCTTCTTCGGTGCTGTAGCCCTGTTCGCCGGCATCAGAAAGATTCATAATTTCATTCAAATGATTTTCATACTCTTTTACTGTTAATGGTTTTCCATTGGTTGAATGGGTATAAATTTCATTATTTAGTAAATCTTCAATCTGATTCAATAATTGCACATTATCAGTATCCAGGATTCTGTGTACAATGTTCCTACGTTGCGCTTCTACATTCATATCATTCAGGATTTACTTCAAAGTTATACAATTTTTCTAACTATAAAATTCAATCGTTCTTACCCTTTTCATCAGAACTCGTCGGTAGAAGGGTTTATCATAACGCAAAAATACATCTTTACTCCTTATTTTTATTATATTTAGTCCTTTGTAATTTAAATAATGGAAACAAAATATAAAATCTCTATTCCCGAACCCTGTACAGAAAACTGGGACAAAATGACACCAAAAGACAACGGCAGATTCTGTTTGAGTTGTACCAAAACTGTGGTTGACTTCACCACCATGTTACCCGAAGAGGTTCAGCATTATTTTATTTCAAATCAGAATAAAAGCATTTGTGGCAGGTTTAAAAACACGCAATTGGACGAAATCATTATTCAGATTCCGAATCGCGTATTGTACTCGCAAACTCAATATCACAAAATGTTCTTGTTGGCACTATTTATTGCTATGGGGACTACTTTGTTTAGCTGTTCGGATAAAAATGGAAACAAACAAAAAATTGATACCATAGAAATTGTCGGCAATACTCCGACAGGAAAATCTATTATTAGAAATGATTCCTCTTCAGAGACAGACTCAAAAAAAAGTAACGAAAAATGTACTCCACGAGCCACAATGGGAATAGTGATTCCGAAAAATGATGAAATCCCACTTAAATATGATATCGTTTTCAACTCCAATGACTTAGATGTTTTGCCTGTTCCCGAAGAGGGGATGAAAAAATTCTATGCGTTTTTCAATAAAAATTATACAGCCCCAGGCACGACAAAAAAATATCGAGGAAAAATATTTATTCTATTTGTAATAGAGAAAGACGGCAGTTTGAATAATTTCAACATAGTTAAAAATACTCCTGTAGAAATCGGAGAAGAGGCTATTAAAATTCTAAAAACCGCTCCCAATTGGATTCCCGGAAAAATAAACAATACGATTGTCCGATCCTCTTACATTTTACCAATCACAATTAAATAATAAAATCTCATAAGCCGCTTTATTGAACTAAATTTTAACTTTAAAATTGTAAATTTGTTTTTTATAGAAAAATGAAAAGCAATCTACTCTCCAACATAAACAATCCGGCCGATTTACGTTTACTCGACGAAACTCAATTACCCCAATTGGCTAAGGAATTACGTAATTTTATTATTGATATTGTTTCGGTAAAAGAGGGGCATTTGGGCGCCAGTTTAGGCGTCATTGAGCTTACAATTGCTTTACATTATGTTTTCAATACACCTGAGGATTTACTGGTTTGGGATGTTGGACATCAGGCTTACGGACACAAAATCCTTACCGAAAGAAAAGAGAACTTCGATACCAACAGACAACTTGGCGGCATTTCCGGATTTCCTAAAAGAAGCGAAAGCATTTACGATACTTTTGGCGTAGGACATTCCTCTACTTCCATTTCGGCAGCACTCGGAATGGCCATTGCTTCTCACTTAAAAGGAGAAACCGACAAACAACATATTGCTGTAATTGGTGACGCCTCTATCGCATCGGGAATGGCTTTTGAAGGGTTAAATCACGCCGGAGTAACAGACGCTAATCTATTGGTCATTCTAAATGATAATGCGATCGGAATTGATCCCAGTGTTGGTGCTTTAAAAAAATATCTTACTGCGGTAAAAGAGGGAAAAAATCCGAAGAAGAATAACATGATTAAATCACTGAATTTTGACTATTCAGGACCCATTGACGGTCACGATTTAATTGGATTGATAAAAGAATTAAATCGTTTAAAGAAAATAAAAGGACCCAAATTTCTTCACATTGTTACAACAAAAGGCAAAGGCCTGCAACAAGCCGAAGAGAACCAGGTAAAATACCATGCTCCCGGAAAATTTGATGCTTCAACAGGGGAAATTCTTTTAAAATCGGAAGAAAACCAACCTCCAAAATACCAGGATGTTTTTGGTTTAACCCTCTTAGATTTAGCCAAAAAGAATCCGAAGATTATCGGAATCACACCGGCAATGCCATCGGGAAGTTCGCTAAAATTTATGATGGATGAAATTCCGGAACGTGCTTTTGATGTTGGAATTGCAGAACAACATGCCGTAACCCTTGCTGCCGGAATGGCTACACAAGGGATGATCGTGTATTGTAATATTTACTCCACGTTTCTACAACGTGCTTACGACCAGGTAATTCACGACGTAGCTTTACAGAATTTACCTGTAATCTTTTGTTTAGACCGGGCAGGTCTGGTTGGCGAAGACGGAGCGACACATCACGGTGTTTTTGATATTGCCTATCTGCGATCGATTCCGAACCTGATTATTTATGCTCCAATTAATGAAATTGCATTGCAAGACATTCTTTACACCGCACAATTGGGACTGGATCATCCAATTGCGATCCGATATCCGCGAGGAAAAGGGGTTTTACCCAATTGGAAAGTAGAAAATTTCGGACACTACAAAAATATTGTGATCGGCGCAGCAAATTGCCTTAAAAAAGGAACAAAAAAAGCTGTTTTATCTACCGGAACTATTGGTAATAATGTAATCGCAGCTTTAAATGAATGTTCTAATGCCAGTGAAATAGCTCATTTTGACTTTTCATTCATTAAGCCACTAGACTACAATGCTTTACAAGAAATATTCAATACTTACCAGACTATTTTCACAATTGAAGACGGTACTATAAACGGTGGTTTCGGAAGCGCCATTTTGGAGTTTGCTGCTGCAAATAACTTCACCAATTCAGTGAAAATTTTAGGGATTCCTGACACATTTATAGAACATGGAACTGTTCTTGAATTACAACAGTTGTGTAAAATTGACGTTAAAAATTTGACAAAACTTTTTTCAAATCATTGAAAAGAATTATTTTGCAAGGCCAATACAACCAAAAGTTACGCCTGATGAAATTATTTCGATTCTCCTTATTGTTTTTACTTTTCACTTTCACTACTACAATTTCTGCTCAAAGTATTATCAAAACGACCTTAGAGCCCAATCAAATTCCGGAGGCTCCTTCCAACTGGACTAAAAAAAATCAGCTTGGTTTTGACATTTCCGAAATTGCTTTCGTGAATTGGAGTGCGGGGGGAACGAGTTCTATTTCAGGGTTATTTAAAGGCGAATTTGCCAGAACTTATGCAAAAGGAAACCACAAATGGTTTAACGAGTTAATTGTTAAGTACGGTTTAAACAAACAAGACGGTACGGAACTTAGAAAAACAGATGATGCTCTTTTGCTTAACTCAACTTACGGTTTTAGACAAGACACCTTATCAAATTGGTATTATTCGGCTAAGTTTAATTTTAATACTCAATTTACCAACGGTTACAATTATCCGAACAAAGACATCGTTATTTCCAAACCCTTTGCACCAGCTTATGTATTCTTAGGAGCTGGAGCGGAAAATTCAAATAAAGCAAAAAACAGAACCTTCTATTTCTCACCAATCACGTTAAAGACGACGTTGGTATTGGATCAATATTTAGCCGATCAAGGGTCTTTTGGTGTTAAAAAAGCCGTCTATGCTCCTGACCCTCTTGATCCGAACAGTAAAATTTTAGTTGAAAGAGGTCAAAAAGTAAAAGCCGAATTTGGTATTTTACTTACCGGATACATGAAAAATGAAATCTTCAAAAACATTTTTTACGAGAACAGACTGAGTTTATATACAGACTATCTGAACCGATTTGGGAATGTCGATGTCGATTACGATACCCGTTTAGATCTTGTTGTAAATGCTTATGTAAAAGCGAATATTGGTATTCACTTAGTTTATGACGATGATATTAAAACCAAAAAAGACTTTGTAGACCCAACAACCGGCACAACAAGTCAGGTTAACGATGGCCCTAGAGCGCAGCTGAGACAAGTTTTAGGTGTGGGTCTGGTATATGCCTTTCAGTAGTTAATTCGGTTTTCTTCCGTTAATCATTTCAAATAATTCTAACGCATTTCCGTCTGTTAAAAGAGAAACATAATGGCAAATGTGAAGCAAACGATCGTATAAACTGGTTTTCTCTAAACGGTGTTTTTCAGGAAGCATTTTCAGCAATAATTTATCGTAATTGGATGCTTTTCCTTCATAGTCATTATTGAAAGCCGTAATAAACTTATCAAGTAAGGTCTGGATAATCTGATATCCCACAATTTCTTTCTCGATAACTTCTCTGCTCTGATAGATTTTTTCAACACTTAAGTTGATAATATCCGTCATCTGAGCTTTGTATTTACTTTTATCTGTTAATGCAAATGGGAATTTTCCAGCCAGAATCGCTTCTTCATTTTCAATAAAAACATTTACGGCATCGTTAATTAAAGTACCGATTGCCAATGCTCTCAAATAACTGATTCTGTCTTCTTTTGTGGTTAAAGTTTTGTATTTGGCAACTCCGATATTATCCTTTACCAATTTGATTAAGTATTCCAAAGCATAATCTTCCGAAACCAAACCAAGATTTATTCCGTCTTCAAAATCTATAATGGTGTAGCAAATATCATCTGCTGCTTCTACCAAATAGGCCAATGGATGTCTCTCGAAACCAATATTCCCACCGGTTTTATTGGCAATCATTCCCATGTCCTCCGCTACTTCTTCAAAAAATGCTTTATCGGACTGGAAGAAACCGTATTTTTTATCGGCAATGTTTTGTGTTGGCTTTTTAGGCAGACTTTCTTTTGGATATTTCATAAAAGCGCCTAAAGTGGCATACGAAATTCTCAAACCACCTTCTATCCCCGGACGACTTGCTGTCAGTACCGAAAATCCGTTGGCATTTCCTTCGAAATCAATTAAATCCTGCCATTCTTTAGCAGTCAATTGCTCCTTATATTGTTTTCCGTTTCCGATAGAAAAGTATTCCCCAATTGCTTTTTCTCCCGAATGTCCAAAGGGAGGATTCCCAATATCATGCGCTAGAGAAGCTGCGGCCACAATAGCCCCAAAATCGTTCATATGATACCCGTGAACTTCTTTCAGATACGGATATTTTTCTATGATTTTTTTTCCAACCAAACGCCCTAATGAACGTCCGACAACGGAAACCTCTAAGCTGTGTGTTAATCTGGTGTGGACAAAATCGGTTTTAGAAAGCGGAATGACCTGCGTTTTATCCTGCAACGATCTAAAGGCTGCCGAAAAGATAATTCGGTCATAATCTACCTCAAAACCTAAGCGGGTATCATCTTGTTCTATACGTAATCTTTTACTTGTGTCGCCTTGTTTCTTAAGAGATAAAAGTTGTTCCCAGTTCATTATAATTATAGATTGGTGATTTTAGATTTTAGATTGAATGCCAAAAATACGCTAATTTTAGGACTTTCTTGGAGTGGTTAACAGCTATTAAAACTCCAATACCGTACTGTGTTTTATTTCACCCATTACAAAAATACTGTTGGTGTTCCCGATATTCTCGATAGTCGACAGTTTGTTCATTACAAAATCCTGATAATTAGTCATATCCTGAACTAAAATTTTCAACATAAAATCATAGTCTCCGGCAATGTTGTAACACTCGATAATTTCTGGAAGCGCCACAATATCTTTCACAAAATTACTTCCCACGTTTCTGGCGTGTTCTTTTAGACGGACATTACAAAAAACGGTCATCCCACAATTCATTTTTTTCCTGTCCAACAGTGCTACATATTTTGTAATATATCCGTCACGTTCCAATCTTTTTATACGTTCATAAACCGGTGTAACTATAAGAAATAACTTCGCAGCGAGGTCTTTTGTATTGATATTCGAGTCTTCCTGGAGGTGTCTGAGGATCTGTAAATCGGTTTTATCTAAGTTTTCCATAGTAATTTTTACGGCTAAAGGTTCGCTTCAAACAATTCATCAGTAATAAAATCTTTTAGCCATACCAAGCAAGTTGAAACAAAAAAAGCACTCCGATTGGAGTGCTTTTTAAGATTGAAAACTAATTTAAGATTAGAAATTCTTAGAAATTCCAATATTAAATGTTTGTCCGAAGTTAAAGTAGAATTTACTAACATCTGCTCCGTTGTTATCGTAGCTTAATGTTTCGTATCCTAAACCACCAATACTGAAGTTTAAACCGAAACCTTTTTTCATATTGATGAAAAGAGCTGGAGTTACACCAACATACATACCATCCGCTTTAGTTTTTGTAGAAAAACCATTGTTATCAATTCTTTTGTTTGTTTGATTTTGGAAACCAGCTCCTAAATCAGCAAAAACAGAAAAAGTTTGGCTCAATGGCACTGAATAACGTACAAATGCTCCAAATCTAGAACTGTTTGTTTTAAATTCTGGTGATCCTGCTCCTTGATCGTTTTTTGAAGAAGCAACTGTAAATTCACCTCCAACAGTCCAATTGTCATTAAATTGGTATCCTACTCTAGGAGAAAAGCTAAATTCGCTTTCTTTTGATTCTACTCCTCCAAAATCTGTAGTCTCAGAAGCATAACCAATGTTTCCACCTACTAATACAGTTCCTTTTTGCGCGCTTACAAAACTAGTCATCGCCAAAGCAGCGATAATTAAAAATTTTTTCATAATTTGGGTTTTAATTTAAATTGTATTGTCCCTTAAGCAAGAACGATGCCGTCATTGCTGGGTTTTATATTTATTTTAAGAATTCTTTGAATGCTAATTTTTAGCAATCAAAGTTATTTCTGTTTACTTTTGTAGCAAATAAAAAGTTATGTCGATAGAAGTAAACAGTATATCAAAAAGTTACGGAACGCAAAAAGCGCTTAATGAAGTTTCATTTAAGATTGAAAAGGGTGAAATCGTTGGATTTCTTGGTCCAAACGGAGCCGGAAAATCTACTCTGATGAAAATTTTGACTACTTATTTACTTGCAGATAGTGGCTCAGCCCTTGTAAATGGTCATGATGTCATGACAAACACTAAGGCGGTACAACTTTCTATTGGCTACTTACCGGAGCACAATCCCTTATATTTGGATTTGTATGTTCGTGAGTATTTGGCTTTTAACGCTGATGTTTATCAGGTAGAAAAAACAAGAATCGAAGAAGTAATACAACTGACAGGACTGTCAGTCGAAAGTCATAAAAAAATAGGTCAGTTGTCAAAAGGATACCGCCAGCGTGTGGGACTTGCCAATGCTTTACTACACAATCCTGATGTTTTGATTTTGGACGAACCAACTACCGGTCTGGATCCTAACCAGTTAATGGAAATCCGAAATGTAATTAAAAATGTAGGGAAAAATAAAACCGTTTTTCTGTCAACGCACATCATGCAAGAGGTCGAAGCCATCTGTGATCGTGTCATAATTATTGACAAAGGACAAATTGTAGC
Source organism: Flavobacterium sp. ABG (assembly GCF_001027725.1). NCBI lineage: Bacteria > Pseudomonadati > Bacteroidota > Flavobacteriia > Flavobacteriales > Flavobacteriaceae > Flavobacterium > Flavobacterium sp. ABG. Next base: position 131,988 of record NZ_LEKS01000001.1, on the reverse strand, counting down.
GGATAAAAAGTTAGACAAATTAATTTCTGAAGACAAACAACAGGTAATCGAAGTAGAATTTGATTATCAGGTAGAGCCGCAATTACTAGCCAAACTCGAAAATATCAGCTCTTACGTTAATACACATGATATGATCTGGGAACTTACTTTTGTTACTGAAAAAGACATGCGCCCTGCCATTTTTGACTTCGCCAATGAAAATGGGTTAAAAACGTTACAACTAAATCAGAAAAACAAAAACCTGGAGGCTGTGTTTAGAGAAATTACTAAATAAGTTTTCAGTCTCGGTTTTCAGTCTCGGTTTTCAGTCTCAGGTTGCACCTTATATACCTTGCTTTGCAAGTTCACAAAATCGCTCTATTATGCTATAGGGCGATTTTTTTGTTTTGAAATCTATTCTTTCCTTTTTAAAAACAACTAACCTTCAGCACTTTGTTATTTTAACAGTCACTTTTACTTTGTTTTTATTTAGACTTGATACAAATAGTGTTATATTTGAAGATTGAAACTCCAAAAAAACATCCAATGCCTCCTTCCTTTAGCTTTATCAAAAATTTACTTCAGCAGTTACTAGAACAAACTTCTCGTTTTCAGCAAAAAATAACGAATCAACTGGAAGAAATTATCCTGCAGTAAAACATCCCTTTTACTTTTCATCGGTATCCGATTGTCTCCGTTTTCGAGCTCCCTGAGTTTACGAAACTATTTATTATGCTCTAATTTAAAATAAATAATATGAAAAATATTATAACCTCCCTTATGCTTGTCTTTTCGGTGTACAGTTATTCGCAAACCGAAAAAGAAACCGATAGTGTTGTCGAAACCACTATTAATGCTTTAGAAGAAATTGTAATCACCAAAAAGAAGGTTTTATATACTCAAAAGTCAGATCGACTTGTATTTAATGTCGAAAACAGTATTATTTCTGAAGGAGGAACTGCCTTAGACGTTTTGTCGCGTGCTCCGGGCGTTGTTGTCTCTCAGGATGGCGATTTATCTATAAGAGGACAACAAGGGGTTGCTGTGATGATAAATGGCAAACTGACGCAGCTTTCTCAAAAAGAGCTTGCCAATTATTTAAAATCTACAGCCTCCTCTAATATCAAACAAATTGAAGTTATTACGAATCCTTCTTCAAAATACGACGCTACAGGAAAGGCCGGAATCATCAATATTGTATTAAAAAAACCAAATTCATCCGGTCTTAAGGGAACAGCTTTTACCAGTTATGCCAGAGGGCGAAAAAACCGAACCAATTCCGGATTTAATTTAAACTACAACAAAGATAAGTGGGGTGTTTATGGTAATTACAGTTACACTTTCAGGGGAGAAGAGGAACGCAAAAAATTCAATCAGCTGCAATATACAGATGAAACCCGACAAACGATTTCTTCTAAAAACCATCAAACTTCTGTGACTGACGAACCGCTTACGTCAAACAATTTCAAAATTGGAACGCAATACGAAGTCTCTCCTAAAACAAATTTAGAGGTCTACGTTGATGCTAAAATCGGTCGCTATCAAAATATAGCGGATGGTAGAAATACGTTGTTTAATGCAATGAATCAATTACAATTTGATGCTGCCACTTATAATGACAGCAAAGAAAAATGGAACGATTACACCTATGCTTTTTCGGGAGTCCATAAATTCGATACGGAAGGCAAAACGATGTCGTTTGATTTTGAATATGAAACGTCGAAATTCAGGTCCAATCAGTTTCAGAGTGCCAAAAATATAGATCCTGCCAGTATGGTTGAAATCGATGACCGCAGGGGTTTTATTCCTTCTCAGTTGCGAGTCTTTACAGGAAAAGTTGATTTTGTCAATCCTTTAAAAGAAAAACAAAGCATAGAATGGGGTTTTAAAGGGAGTATAAAAAACAACGACAACCCTTCGATTTATGAATATTCACAGAATAATGAGTGGATAACCGATCTTAAATCCACCAATCATTTTGAATATAAAGAGCAAATTTACGCCGCATACGTTAACTATAAATATCAATTGGAAAAACTAAATATCCAAGGAGGTATCAGAACCGAATATACGGCTATAAATATTCTGCAAAAAACCATGAATGAAGAACATAAAGACGATTATCTGAAATGGTTCCCAAGTCTTTCATTAAAATATGAATTCACCGAAAACCATGCGATGCACGCTTCTTACAGCAAAAGAATCAACAGACCAAGCCAGTTTGATCTGAATCCATTCCGATTTTATGATGATTCGTTCAATTATTCACAAGGAAATCCAAATTTAATTCCTGAAATAACGCATGCAGCAGAAATAGGTTATGCTTGGAAAAGCGCTTTTATGGCTACCGTATATTTCAACAAAACTAAAGACGTTTTTACAGAAGTTTACGTCTATAATCCGGCAGATAATACTACCGTGACTTCGCAGATTAACGTTGATAAATCGTATAATTATGGTGTAAATATCACCAATACGGCCGAAATCTACAAATGGTGGTCTGTAAATACGCTTCTTAATGTTTTCGAAAATAAGTTTATGGGGAAAGTCGTAAACACAGAAAAAATTGACCCTATAGTAACGCTAAACATGAACGTTCAGAATTCATTCACCATTACAGAAACCTGGAAAGCGGAAGCAAATGCACAATACCAATCGAAATCAAATCTTGGTATTTACGAGCGTGACAGTTTCTTTGACTTCAGTATCGGAATTTCTAAACAGGTTTTAGCCAATAAAGGAAGCATCAAACTTAATGTTACCGATATTTTCAACACTAATAACTTTTATATCAATTCGGTTATCAGACAAACAAGCATCGATAAAAGATACGATCTTGATAATCGCATTGCAACACTAGCATTCACCTACAGAATCTAAAATTGCCTTTTTTGCCCCCGTAAGAACCCCCATAAAATACTAATTTTATGGGGGTTCTTTATTTTGCATCGATCAGAAATCTGCTTTTACAACTATCACCTCAACTTCATTTGAGTACATAATATCAAATTACTTATTACTTTTCACTAAAAAAAGCCTTTCGAAAAGAGTTTTACTTCTTTCAAAAGACTTTTTACAACTAACACAAAACAGATCAAAAAATAATTTAAGGCTTACTGGCCACAGGCTTTTTTTTCTTTCTTCCCCACCAGATATAAAATCCGGTAATTGGTAAACTGGCACAAATTAAACTGCCAATAAAATAGACAATTTTGGTTGGCAATCCTCCGATCGCTCCTATGTGAAGACTGTAATTGGAACGCATTAACCAATCTGAGAAACGTTCGTTACTAATATATTTTTCTGATTTTGGAAGCAGCTCTAAGGTTTTTGAATCAAAATATAAATCTCTCCAAATTCCCTTATGCATATCGGTACAGGCATAAAAATCTTCTTTTGGGTCATCGGGAAAATGAATAATCACGGCTTCTTTATTCTCTTTGGCGATTTCGGTGCGTACTTTTTTCCAAATAAAATCGGCAGCAGCCAGTTTCGTCATTTGTTGCCCGGATAATGTATCTTTTTTTATTGGAACAGGTTGTTCTTTCTTATCTTTTACATCGGCCCAGCCACCGCTGATCCAATACGTACTTTCTCTGAGCCAATGAAAACTCATCAGCATGCCCGTAAAAGAGATAAGGACAGCTAAAACAATCACATAAAACCCCATTACGTTATGAAGATCATAATTTAAACGTTTGAGCTTCGCATCCCATTTTATCTTAAAACTATTGTTTACAGTGGTTTTATTCCATTTTTTTGGCAACCAGAGAATAAGTCCGCTGATTAACAAAAAGAAAAAAATAAAGGTTGCCCAAGCTGTGATCTGTGCTCCAATTTCACGCTCTAACCAGAGATTACGATGTCCTTCGTCTACGAAATGGAAAAAGTCTTCATGATGTACAATTCCGGTAATTTTACCATTGTATGGATTTACATAAAGCAATGAATCCGATTCGATATCGACCTTTATTGATTTATCCAAACCATTGTACCATAAACCATGTATTTCTTTTTCCGGTACCGCTTTCTGAACTATACTGTAAACCTTAGAAGGAGGTAATAATTGCTCTGATTCTTGAGCTTCAACATACAACCACGGCGAAGTAAATTGCCTGATTTCTTCTTCAAAAACCAATATGCAACCCGTAATTCCCATTATAAAAACAATAATTCCGGAAGCAAGTCCCAACCATAAATGCAACCAGGCATTGACTTTACTGAAACGGGATTTTCCTTTTTTTTGTGGTTTGGATGTTTGTTGTTTGATAATACTCATTATAGAATTGTCTATCTGTCAGTAATTTTAATTATTTTAAAAAACCATATAATCAATTCTTGTAAAAAAATTGATTATATGGTTAAAAATCAAAGCAAAAAAGTCTAATTTATTTAGTCCCTTTTGTTGTATGTGTTAATTTAGTAATAGCAGAGATATCAGTTCCTCCTCCGGTTACTTTTGCACCTGCAGTAGCTAAACCTGTTTCCGTATTAATTTTGTAAACACGAACCTCTGTATTAGTTACAAAAGCCTTATATGCATTTCCGTTTTCATAATACAAGCTTCCAACACCAAAGTAACTATCACCAGCATGTCCCGGCAATCCTGTTACCGGAGTTATTTTTTTAGATGGTAAATCTACAATTGCCGATTTAAATTTATAAGAAGAATGATTAAGGAATCCCCAAAGTACTGTGTCATCTGCTGTAGGTATGTAAACGATATAGGCTTTTTCTCCTCCAAGTGGATACGCCGCTAACACTTTACCGTTAATTGAGCTTGCCTCAAGATCAAAGAAATAAGAAGCATCAAATTCTGTTTGACCTTTATTGATACGAAGAATTCCGGAACCAATTGTTGTAGAAGGTGCCTTGTAACCTCCAGCCTTAGCATTTGAAGAAAAAGTATATACGTTACCAGACTCCGTACGTACAATACCTGTGTTTGTATAGTACATACCAGCTGCTGTAGTACGAGGATCTTCAATTCTTTTCACAAATGTTAAAGAAGGATAATCATAAACTCTGATGTATGCTTTTGTTTGATCAATATTCCAATCTTCACTTGCATCTCTGTTGAAAACAGAAACAAATACTTTATCTCCAACAACTGTTACTCCAGTAGGAAAATCAAAGCGTCCGGTAGTTGTTGCAAAATTATCAAACTTACGACCTGTAATATATTGTTTTGTAGGATCATAAACAATCAATTCATTATTTGAAGATGCACCTTCCCATGAAGCACCAATAATTAATAATTTATTGTCGTCTGTAACACCATATGCAAAAGGCGATTCTATAAAAACACGACTCCCGGCAATTAACTGACCCGCAGCGTTTAAAGCATAAGGAGCAGCACCTTCCGCTTCACTATCCAATGCAAACATCGTATTCGCAAGAGGAATATAAGAACCTCCTTGTTCAATTCCTTTTCCAGTCATATCAATTGTTCCGGTCATTAATTCATCTAATGAATTAAAGCTCCACATGTAATTTTCATTCCATGTTCCGGTTTGGTAACCTATTGCATATTTACTTATTACAACTGGTTCCGGTGTAACAACTACAGGTTCTTCATTTGTTGGAGAATCGTCACTGCTACAAGAAAATATAGTAACTGACATTAGCATAAGAGCTAATAGATTTTTAATTTTAATTGTTTTCATAATTATTGAATTTTTAATTAATTGAATCCTGTAATTAAAATACAGGCTTGGAGAATAAGAATTTATTATTGTTTTGAATTGTGGACTACATGAAGAAATATCGAAGTTTTATCGTAAAGGATCTTCCTGGTTTCTGCACATTAAAATAATCGTACAAATTAACATCAGTAATATCATAACATTCCAACGCAATATTATAACGGCCATTTTTAAGTGAATAGGCTACAGATGCTGAATAAAAAAGTTGTTCAGGAATCTCTTTTTTACCAGTCTCTCCTAATTTAGGATTCCTCAAGTAATAACTATCGGAATAACTGGCTAATAAGTTTACAGAAAAAAGATCATCTGCATATTTAATATGTTTGAAAGAGAATCCTAAATTCGCATTTCCGTATAAAATTGGAATATTAGGCATTTGTTTATTGTACAAGTAATTAATTTGATCAGAGCCAACTGAGACGCTGTTATCCTTATTTAAAGTTTTTTGATAAGTAGCATTCAAATCCAAACTAAGCCATTGTTTATAACCATAATGTACAATTCCATCAAATCCAGTTACCTGAACATTTTTAGTGTTTTGATATTGACTCTTATTCTGATAGGGAACAGAATTTATAAAGTTTTTTGCCTCTCGATAAAGAAAGTTTCCTTCTATGGCAAATGAATGTTTCTCAAAAGTCTTTTTATAAGACAATCCAATATTCATATTATCACTAGACTCCGGCATAAGATAAGGATTAGGGATAATATTAATTCCTCCATCTCCTAACAGTTCTACCGCAGCTGGAAGTCTATATGCATGTTCAAAAGAAGCTTTAACCTGCAATTGTTCCGGAATTAAAAAATAGGCTGCTGCTGTACCATAACCTGTAAAATTATAAGATGGCTTTATTACTTTCTCATTTATAGTTTTTGGGTTCTCTACTATTTTGCCTTGTAAATCCAACATTTTGACAAATGCGGTATAAGACAATCTTTTTTGAAGGGCTGATAAACTATACGAAAAACCAATTATATTTTTATTGACTACCGGTTCCTTTGGTACATCCTTGGTTGTATACTCATTATCTTCTTTACGTCGATAACCCAAATGAGTATAGTTTAAGAGTAGACTATTATTTTCATTTATATTGTATTTAAAATTTGTATTACTTTGAAAAGACTTTACTTTAAATACATTTAATACTTTTTCCGAATTAAGCTCCCCACTACTACTATATCCGGGTACATCAGTTCGAGGGCCTCTCCATGTAAATCTTCTTGATGAAGTATCTACCGTTCTTTCTTCTGCAATATTGTAAGAAGCCGCCAAAGTTGCCGTTAAATCTTTAGTAAATAAATTTGTTTTTTTGTACTTTAAAGAGGGTACAAAATTCTGGCTATCTTCAAAAGCATCACCAACTACCCTAAACATTGTTCTTCCTTGTTGTGTTTCTTTTTTGTTAGCGCTTACTGCGATCCCAACCAATAAATAATCTGCATATTTTTTATCTTTCACCCCTACTTCGGCGATAATTGCACCTTGTTTGTATCCGTCATGAAAATGTTTTAATTCTTCTTTTGGACCAAAAAGTCCTGTAAAAGGATCTGGAACCTCAGCCTCAACTTTATAGCTGTTATCAGAATAATTAAGAAAGGCATTAAAATTAGTCACCAAACCATTCTTACTTGTAAAACGTGTATTTAATGCTGCTTTATGAGTATTAAAAGACCCAAAACTATAAGATGCATCAATATATCTCTTAACACTTTTATTGGTCACAATGTTTACTGCTCCACCTAAAGCATCTCCGCCTAATTCAATGGGTACAACTCCTTTATAAACATCAATTCGTTCCGCCATATTGGTTGGAATATTATTCAATGTAAACGAAGGTCCATAATTATCCAAAGGAATTCCGTCCATAAAAAACTTAACCTGATCGCCTGAAAACCCATTTAAGGAGAAATTAAATTGCGATCCCATCCCTCCGGTTTCACGAACACGGACACCAGTCGTTCTATTCAAAACCTGATTCAAATCAGCTGAAGTATTGTACAATTGTTTTAAATCTACTGCTGTAATATTAAAAGCTTCTTCTTTAACGCGCTGCACCTTCGTTTTACCTACTACCTGAACTTCATCCAAAGCTGCAGTATCTTCTTCTATTGTTATACTTGGAGCCTCTTTATTGGATTCTTCCAAGCTTATTTTTGTTAGTTTAGGTTTATATCCAACAAAACTTATTGATAGTGTATAATTCCCCGGTTCGGCAGCAATTTCATATTCCCCTTTTTCATTAGTTAAAGTAGCATAACGCGTTCCCTTTAATGCAACTGAAACACCTTCTGCCGGCTGACCACTTTGTGTTAGAACAATACCCGTTAAGTTTACTTTGTTTTTTTGTGAGAAACCTTGTATTGAAGTCAGGAAAACCAATATCAAGATTACTATTCTATTTATTTGCATCAGTTAAAATTTGTGGTGAATGTTAAAATTTGGCACAAAATTAACTTCAGAAAATGCTATTTCCAAATTATTTTTAATTATTCTAAATAAGGATAGTATTTAACGTTTAAAATGAGAAATTCTTAAAAATTAATCCAATCTTAAGGCAACATTAATCTAAAATTAAAATATTCTTAAAAATAAATATCAAAAACCGTTAAATTCAAACAAGTTGTTTTATTAAAAAACTTACAAAAAACCAATAAAAAATCCCGTTTACATTACTAAACGGGATTTTTAAAAAGTTAAAAAAATAATACTCTTATATTTCTGACAGCGTAACTCTCATTTCTTCAATTACAATCTTAATATCATTTTCAGTTGTTCTCCAATTGACAAAGGAAGCACGAATTCCTTTTCGGTTTTGGTATACGGTTGGTGTCATAAACACTTTTCCTCCATCATTTAGCAGTGTCAAAAACGACGCTACTTTTTCCTGATTGTGATCTCCTTTCAAAGTAAAACAAACATTATTAAGACGGATCGGTGCCAGGAGTTCAAAACTATCATCTTCGATAAGCGCATTTCCAAAGTGCAGGGCCAATGACGCACTACTTTCCACAATATCACAGAAACCTTCCTTTCCATAGGCCAATAAAGAAAACCAAACCGGAAGCGCTCTTAAACGTCGTGAATTTTCAGGTAGCACATTCAAATAATTAAAATTCTCCAACGGATTTCCTAAATAGGGTGCATTAGAATTCTGAAAAGTTTCAATTTGTAAATTCACATGGTCTTTTTTAATCAAATAAAAAGCACTTTCATAAGGTACGTTTAACCATTTATGACAGTCAACGGTAATGCTATCCGCATTTTCCCAACCGTCAACTAAAGGTTTAAACTTATCTGAAACAGCTGCAAAAGCACCAAAGGCAGCATCAATATGCCACCAAAAGTTGTATTTTTCTTTCAATTCAGCAATAGCTACAAAATCATCAAAATCAGCTGTATTGACTGTTCCGGCACTTGAAATTAAGATAAACGGTTTTCCGTTTAAGGCCTTAATTTTTTCTTCCAGATCGACAACATCGATGGCTTCACGATTGTCTTCCAGCGTTTTTACAACACTATAATTCTGGCTTCCGATTCCGAGCATTGCCAGTGATTTCACAGCAGAAGAATGTGGTGTTGCAGTAAAGATATTTATAGTTTCTGTAATTCCGTTTTTAGCAAAATCTTTTCCAAATTGAGCTCCAAACCATTGCCTTGCCACTCCTAAAGAGGTAAAATTAGACATGGTTGCCCCTGTTACAAATCCACCCATAAAGGATTTTGGTAAGCCCAATAACTGCAATAACAGATTTATGGTTTCAAACTCTATTAAAGCTGAAGCGCCTCCTTGTGCTTTTATCGATTGTGCATTTTGATCGTAAACCGAAGCCAGCCAATCACCGACAATAGAAGCCGGAGTAGATCCTCCTGTTACAAATCCCCAATATCTGGGTCCCGGCGAAGCAACCATTAGCGGAGCCATTCGCTCATTGAATTCTTTTAATGCTTCTAAAGAACCTAAACCTAATTCGTTTAAGGTACGATCCAGTTCAATTGTCGCTTTAGTAGATGTCGGGATATTTTCAAGATTATTCAAAAAACCAATCCCGTGTTGTTTTGCTTTTTCAAGTATATTTTCAAAATTGTTTAAATCATGCTGAAGTACTGAATTCATGCTATTGTTATTTATGTCCTCATCTGAAAAAACAGCGCACAGCGTTTACAGATGGAGCGAATTAATAAAAGATTTTAAACTAAAAATAAGTAGGTTACCATTTGGTTTTTTCGGAAAAACGGGAAATCATCATCGAACAGATTAAATCACCGTTGACATTGAGCAGTGTCGCAATCGGATCCACAAGTGTCCCTAAAATCATCGCTACCGGTAAGGCCTGCTCCATTGGAAGTCCATAAACCGTTATAGCCAAAACTTCACCTATATAACCTCCGTTTGGGATTCCGCCTTCTACAATCGAAACGATTACTGTAATTCCCAATGCTAAAAGAATAGTAGAAGGTTCTGTGAAGTCTTTTCCAAACATGGCAAAAAGAACCGTAATCTTAAGTATAGAAGACATACTCGATCCGTCTTTATGCAAGGGCGCACCAAGCGGAATGACCAGGTTCCGGACATGATTCGGAATGTTCATTTTTTCTGCCGCTTCTAAATTTGCGGGGATCGTTGCAATACTGCTGCAAGTTCCCACTGCTGTCAAAGCCGGCGTTATATTATTACTCCAAAATACCACAAATGCTCTTTTTCCTCCGGCAATAAAGGCATATAAACTAAAGAATGTAAAGAAATAAAAAATACATGCTCCGTAATAAATTCCCAAAGGTTTTGCATAAACACCAAATAGCTGCGGACCAAAAACACCAACCTGATAGGCAAAATATGCCCCCAAACCAATTGGAGCCAGTTTCATAATCAGATTCAATAACTGTTTCATCACTTCGTTACCTGAATCTAAAAAGCTTCTGAAACTACTTCCCTTCTCACCGGATTGCAAACTTGCAAAACCTATTAAAAAAGAGAAAATTATCAGCGCCAGCATGCTTTTTCGGGACAATAATTCGAAGAAATCATTTACCGTAACCAACTGTGCAATTTGCTCGCCAATACTGCCGGATTTTATGTTTTCTAATGGAACTTTGGAAATAATTATATCTTGATGAATCGGAAAAATATAAACGGCTACAATCATTACAATGGCCGAAATCAAAAGGGTTCCGAGGAAAACAAGGACCATAATGACAAATAGTCTCCCCAGTTTTTCTGTTTTTTCTAAATTGGCAATTGAAGAAGCGATCGTAAAGAAAATAAGCGGAATAATTGCCGTGAAAAGCAAATTAAGAAAAATGTCTCCCAGTGGTTTGATTACCTCAACATCTTTACCAAACAACAACCCTAAAATACTTCCTGCAATGATACCTCCTAAAAGCAATAGAATACTACTGTAGCTTTTTAGGAAATTGATTTTTTTAACCTCCATAATTTTAAAAAAGTATTAGGGTTCAGAAATAGAAACTCAAAATAGAAAAAGCAATTAAAGTACTCAAAAAAAGAGCGCCAAAAGCAGTCGCCTTCTTTTTTGTTATTTTTCTAACACAATAGTGGTAAAAGCTCTGTCGACTAATTCGCCTGTTTTGCTTTTTATTTTTTCGGTCAGCGTTTCTTTGTAGACCATTTTAAAAGCTGTTTTTTCGATTAACTCCTGCGCTTTTTCAGTGCTGTACAGTGTAAATTCATACTCTGTAAACGGAAGTTGTTTCATGAAACTTTCTTCTGCAAATGTTAAACAGAATGTTCCGTTTGGTTTTAGAACTCTGTAAATTTCTAAAAGTAATTCTTCCGGTTTTTGCCAGAAATAAATCGTATTTACAGTGAAGATTTTATCAAAAAAGGAGTCTGTAGCCGGGATTACACCTCCATCGTAAAGCAAAAAGAAAGCTTGTTTTTGAGAAACATAATTCCTGTTGATTTGTCTGGCTTCCTGAAACATTAACTCAGACATTTCGAGTCCATAATACACCAAACTTTCCGCTTGATCCATTAGAAATTCTAAGTGCCCCGCATTTCCGTGACCCAATTCCAGAATTTTATTTTCTTTTGAAACATTCAGATTTTGAATAGAATGGTACGTCATGTTGATGTTGGTTTCATGCATCATGTTGGCCATTTCAATTCCTTTTTCTCCTGTTGGATGTTTTAACTGAGCGGCTATCGCCTGTAATTCTTCTTGTTTCATAATGATCAAAATTAAATTCCAAAAATTAAAAATTCCAAATTCCAAACTGGAGTTATTACTTTAACGAAGGAGACTCAAGTTCAATAGCATCCGATTTACTTCTTCTATTCGTTGTCGCTCGGGTTTCCTTCGTTCAAATTGAAAAGAATATAACAAAATATACTTTTTCTAAAAAATATGACTCGCGATTTGGCGAATATTTTCTGATTTTCCCATTGAATAATAATGCAATACAGGTACTCCGGCCGCTTTTAACTCTAAGGATTGTTGGATCGCCCACTCTACTCCTACTTGTTTGATTTCGGCATTGTTTTTACATTGATCTACGGCATGAATTAAATCTTCCGGAAGATCAATACGAAAAATCTGTGGCAAAATCTGCAAATGCTTTTGTACAGCAATTGGTTTTATCCCCGGAATAATAGGAACTGTAATTCCCATTTCTCTGGCTTTTGCTACAAATTCGAAGTATTTTGCATTGTCAAAAAACATCTGCGTTACCACGTAATCTGCTCCCGCATCTACTTTTTCTTTTAATCTTCTTAAATCAGATTGTAAGGAAGGAGATTCTAAATGTTTCTCCGGATACCCTGCAACACCAATACAAAAATCAGCTTTGTTGTCTATATCCATTACTTCATGCAGGTATTTCCCTTGATTTAACTCATTGATTTGTTTTACTAAATCTATAGCAAAACTATTTCCTCCTGCTTTTGGTACAAAGGATTGTTCGTCCTTCATCGCGTCACCACGAAGCGCCATTAAATTATTGATTCCTAAATAATGACAATCTACCAGCATGTATTCTGTTTCTTCCTGTGTAAATCCGCCACAAAGCAAGTGCGGTACAGTATCAACATTATATTTATGTTTTATAGAAGCGCAAATTCCAAGTGTACCCGGACGCATACGAGTCAGTTTTTTGTCCAAAAGTCCATTCCCTTTATCAATATAAATGTACTCTTCGCGTGAAGTGGTCACATCAATAAACGGCGGATTAAACTCCATCAACGGATCGATATTATCATACAAATCCTGAATACTTTTTCCTTTTTGAGGCGGAATAATTTCAAATGAAAATAATGTTTTTCCCTTGGCGTTTTCTATATGTTCTGTTACTTTCATTTTAAAAATTATGAGTTATGAATTATGAATTTTGAGTAAAATCTAAATCAAAAAACGTAAATCAATTGGCTGCGTTGGTTCTGGGTTTCGTTTGTTTCAGGTTTCAAGTTTCACGTTATAGGCGAACCTGAAACTTGAAACCTGAAACCTGAAACTAAAAAATAACTCCCCCCTAATCTGCTATGTTTGGATTAAGCCACTTCATGGCATAATCGGTTGGTACACTTCTTCTTTTGGCGTAATCAATAACCTGATCTTCTTTTATTTTTCCTAATCCAAAATATTTACTTTTTGGGTTTCCGAAATAATATCCTGATACAGATGAAGCCGGCCACATCGCCATACTTTCGGTTAAGGTTACTCCAATTTCTTCGGCTACATTTAGAAGTTTCCAAATTGTTGGTTTCTCTAAGTGATCCGGACATGCTGGATATCCCGGAGCCGGACGAATTCCTTTATAGTTTTCTTCGATCAAATCTTCTTTTGATAAGGTTTCGCCGGGATCATAACCCCAATAAGCCATACGAACCTGCTCGTGTAAATATTCGGCGAAAGCTTCAGCAAAACGATCGGCCAATGCTTTTACCATAATCGAGTTGTAATCGTCCAAATCTCTCTCGAATTCGGCAGCCCACTCGTCTACTCCAAAACCTGTTGTCACACAGAAAGCGCCCATATAATCGGTAACTCCTGAATCTTTTGGTAAAATAAAATCCGACAAAGCAATGTTTGGTGCTCCTTTTGTTTTTTGCGACTGCTGACGAAGTGTTAAGAATTTCTCCAACACTTTTCCGTTTTCATCACGCAATTCAATATCATCATCATCTACCTGGTTGCATGGAAAAATTCCGTAAATCCCTTTTGCAGATAATTTTTTCTCTTCTAAAATTACTTTCAACATCGCCTGAGCATCTGCAAAAACAGATGTTGCTTCTTTTCCAACTACCTCATCGGTTAAAATGGCCGGATATTTTCCGAACAATTCCCAAGTTCTAAAAAACGGTGTCCAGTCAATGTAGGGTACCAAAACGTCCAGTTCTACCTCGACAATTTGTTTACCGATTACTTTTGGTGTTACGGGTTTGTATTCTTCCCAATCCAATTGTAATTTATTTTTACGGGCTTGCTCGATCGTTAAGAAATTTTTGTCCCTTGAACGGTTTAAGAACGTTTCTCTAAAAGAATCGTATTCTGCACGAATATCGCTCGCGTATATTTTTCGGTTATGATCTAGCAGATTTCCGGCAACAGTTACGGCTCTTGAAGCATCGTTTACGTGAATTACGGTTTCTCTGTATTGTGGCGCAATTTTCACCGCGGTATGTGCGCGTGAAGTCGTCGCTCCTCCGATCATAATCGGAATTTTAATGCCTTGTTTGTCTAACTCTTTTGCCAGATAAACCATCTCGTCAAGCGAAGGCGTAATCAGTCCGCTCAATCCAATAATATCTACATTGTGTTCGATTGCTGCGGCAATGATTTTTTCCGGAGGCACCATTACTCCTAAATCAACAATTTCATAATTGTTACAGGCCAATACGACCGATACAATGTTTTTACCAATATCGTGAACGTCCCCTTTTACGGTCGCCATTAGGATTTTTCCGTTTCCTGATTTATCACCGGCTTGTTTGCTGGCTTCAATATAAGGCAATAAATAAGCAACAGCTTTTTTCATTACACGTGCCGATTTTACTACCTGAGGCAGGAACATTTTTCCACTTCCGAATAAATCTCCTACGACATTCATTCCTGTCATCAAATTGATTTCGATAACTTCAATTGGTTTTACGGCTGCTAAACGGGCTTCTTCTACATCTTCTTCAATAAAAGCATCAACTCCTTTTACTAATGAATGCGTAATACGTTCCTGAACGGTTCCTAAACGCCATTCCTGAATTGCTTTTTCGTCGCTTTTTACTTCTCCTTTTACATTTTCAGCAAAATCTAAAAGTCTTTCCGTTGCGTCGTCACGTCTGTCTAAAATTACGTCTTCTACGTGTTCTAGCAGGTCTTTTGGAATATCATCGTAAATCGAAAGCATTTCAGGATTTACGATTCCCATTGTCATTCCGTTTTTAATGGCATGATATAAAAACACCGAGTGCATGGCTTCCCGAACATGATCGTTCCCTCTAAAAGAGAATGAAACGTTACTAACTCCACCACTGATATGTGCGTGAGGCAAATTATCACGAACCCATTTTGTTCCTCTGAAAAAGTCCAAAGCATTTAAGCGATGTTCTTCCATTCCGGTTGCAACAGGGAAAATATTTAAATCGAAAATGATATCCTGTGGAGGAAAATTGACTTTATTAACTAAAATATCGTACGAACGCTGACAGATTTCGACTCTACGATCAAAATTATCGGCCTGACCCACTTCGTCAAAAGCCATGATGATTGCCGCTGCTCCGTACCGTTTGATTAATTTGGCATGATGAATGAATGCTTCTTCTCCTTCTTTTAATGAAATGGAGTTGACCACACTTTTTCCTTGTACTACTTTAAGACCTGCCTCAATGATTTCCCATTTCGAGCTGTCGATCATAATTGGAACTCTCGAAATGTCCGGTTCTGATGCTATTAAATTCAGGAATTTTGTCATTGCCTGAACACCATCAAGCATTCCCTCATCCATATTAATATCGATGATTTGTGCTCCCCCTTCTACTTGTTGTCTTGCAATATCAAGTGCCTCGTCATATTTCTCTTCCTTGATCAGACGAAGGAATTTTCTTGAACCGGTTACATTCGTACGTTCTCCAATGTTTACAAAAACACTTTGAGGTGTAATAATCAACGGTTCTAATCCTGCTAATACAAGGTCTCTTCTATTTTCTGCCATTTTCTATTTTAAGTTACTGAGGTCCTAAGGTTCTTAGGTCCTGAGTTTTTATTCTTTATTTGTGTGCTGCAAGGTTTCCAAAACCTTGTAAGTATCTGTGTTCTAATTATCTTATTTTGGGCGTGTTTCGCCGCGGCGAACCGGGCTATCCGTTCCAAGTCCTCGCTCTTCCTTCGTCAGGCTGTGGGCTATCCACTTCTATCCCTCACGCAATCTCGGTTTTATAAGAACTTTATGTTTCCACGATTTCAATTATCGTTTTTCAAATCTTTGAACCTAATTATATATTTTGTTCCTCCCGAACTTATTATTCCTTTTTATATTCAATCTGCCAGTTCAGGCTACCTTTTTATCTCTTTTCATTTAACGTTCCAATTGTCACTATAAGAAACGAAGTAATCTCGTCCAACATTTCATACGATCGACTCCTCATTTTTGTCATTCCGACGAAGGAGGAATCTTCGTTAGTTGCTCACATTGCGGAGATTCCTCCTTCGTCGGAATGACAGCCCGCGTTTTATGTCTTTTCTGGCACAAGCAATACGCTTATGTTGGCAAGAAAAATTTATGCTTGTTAATTACGCAATAACCGGTGCTACTCTCGGCTTATACCCCTTCGCAACCTCAGCAATCAATCGAATATGATCCGGAGTTGTTCCGCAACAACCACCGATAATGTTGATCAAATTATCGTCTAAATATTCTTTGATTAGTGCTTGCGTCTGTTCCGGTGTTTCGTCGTATTCTCCAAATGCGTTTGGCAAGCCAGCATTTGGATGTGCTGAAACATTAAACTGTGTATGTTGTGATAATGTTTTTAAATACGGTTTCAATAAATCGGCTCCTAAGGCGCAATTGAATCCTACACTTAACAACGGTATATGTGATACTGAAATCAAAAAGGCTTCTACAGTTTGTCCCGAAAGTGTTCTTCCTGAAGCATCTGTAATCGTCCCCGAAACCATGATCGGAATATCAATATTGCGTTCGTCTTTTACTTCTTCAATAGCAAAAAGTGCTGCTTTTGCGTTTAGTGTATCAAAAATCGTTTCTACTAAAAGCAAATCGCATCCGCCATCCATTAAGGCTTCTACTTGTTGTTTGTAAGCTATTCTCAGATCATCAAAAGTTACGGCTCTGTATCCCGGGTCATTTACATCGGGTGACATACTTGCCGTTCTGTTTGTCGGCCCGATTGAACCGGCTACAAAACGAGGCTTGTCTGGGTTTTTAGCGGTAAATTCATCGGCTACTTCTCTGGCAATTTTTGCTGATTCGTAGTTTAATTCGTAAACCAAATCTTCCAGAAAATAATCGGCCATACCAATTGTGGTTCCCGAGAAAGTGTTTGTCTCGACGATGTCCGCGCCTGCTTCATAATAAGCGGCGTGAACATCTCGAATTGCTTGTGGTTGTGTTATGGATAGTAAATCGTTGTTTCCTTTTAAGGGATGTTGAAAATCCTTGAAACGCTCTCCGCGAAAATCTTCTTCCGAGAAATTATAGCGTTGTAACATGGTTCCCATTGCTCCGTCAAGGATCAGGATATTTTTTTTTATTGCTTCTTGTATTGTTGACATATCGTATTTTATTTAAACCTGACGGGTTTTTAAAACCTTTCAGGCTTAGCTTCTTATTAATAATTCCAAAAGTTCACTATTGTGACTCTTTAGCCCCGATTGAAGTGGAAATCCTTTTGTTTTTTCTTTAAAAACAAAAGATTGCAACAGAAAGCGGGAACCCATGACGGCAAAAAAGACGTCAATGATTCGCTCATGATACCAAAATGAATTCGGTAAAATAATATTATAAGGTTGTCAGGAAAAGTTTTGAGAAATACTTTATGTATTTGTGTTATCTATCTTAAATACCGTGTTTGTTGGTATTAAGTAGAATGTAGCACCTTCTTTATGATAAAGGGTTGCTAAGGTTTCATTGGGTCTTTCCCTCCGCCTTTCGTGATAACTGTCAATAAAATTATGAACAGTGCAAAGTAAAGACATAACCTTAATACTTGCAAGTATTAACGCTATTTTTTTATTTAAGTTTCTAAGGGTCTGAGGAGCTAAGATTCTAAGGGTCTTCGGGTCTAAAACACTACACTGGAAATTTATTTTTAGTCTTTAGGATTCTGTTTTGTTCCTCTAAAATTAATAATTTCTATACGATTTAAATTCTTTACTTATTTTGGAAACTAAGTGCCTATTTAAGTTTCATTGGAAAGAATTTTAAATCCGTTTTATCCGTGTCTTCGTGATAACGAATCTGTTCAATCCGCGTGTGAAATTAAGTTGCAATCACCATATGCAAAGATTATGTAGAATTGGACGCGGATTATACGGATTTGAAATAGTAAAAACGCTGACAAAAACGGATTCCTTATGTTGAAATATTGATCGATTAAGATGAAGTACTTTTAATTTTACATGTAAAAATTCAGTGTACTTCTTTCTTCTTTTGCATAATTTAAAAGAGTTTAAAATTTATTCAAAAAAAGATGTAGCTTATTATGTAATGTGTTGCTTTTTATCTCTAAATTCAAGATTTCTTTTACTGTCCATTTGGCTTCCAAGTAATCAACAACGCTATTAAAACCTTTAATGGCCTGTGGTGTCCAAATAAATTTTAATGCCATTTTGAAAATCTTTTCATAACCTCTTCATGACTTGTAAATTCTCCGTTATTCACCTGATCCAGTCCAATTTGAATTTCTGCTTGCTCTGCCTCGGATAACGCATCAAACCAATCACTTTGACTTGCTTTCAAAACCGATTCCAGCTTTTCTAAAACACGCTCATCTTCAACCTTAACCAATTGCTGAATAAACTGATATTTTCTAGCTTCTAAATCCATAATAATTAAACTTTTATATAAACAAAGGTACAAATAAAAAAAAGCTCAAACTATAATTACAAGTTTGAGCTTTACAAATTAAAATCTAAAAATCTCTATCCCACAGCTATCGGGAGAGAAAATCAGTATCATAAACTACACGATTGCCTTAACAACTGCTTTCGGGGCCTCTTTACGAGTTCCGTCAAAGCCGTCAACACCGGAAACGGTAGTGTATTTTAAAACGTATTTTTTACCGGGATTAATGATTGCATAAGCCGCTTGACACATTAAAGTCGCTTCGTGGAATCCGCAAAGAATTAATTTTAATTTCCCCGGGTACGTATTAACGTCTCCGATAGCGAAAATTCCAGGAATATTGGTTTGGTAATCTAATGCATTATTTACTTTAATCGCGTTTTTCTCGATTTCTAATCCCCAGTCAGCGATTGGTCCTAATTTTGGAGTCAATCCGAAAAGTGGAATAAAATAATCGGTTTCTATTTTACGGTGTGCTCCGTTTTCTTCGATGTCCAAAGATTCAACATGTTCCGCACCATTAATTCCGATTACTTCTGCCGGAGTAATTAATTTAATTTTTCCTGCTGTTTTTAATTCCTGTACTTTTTCTACAGAATCTAAAGCTCCTCTAAATTCATTTCTACGGTGAATTAAAGTTACTTCTGAAGCTACATTGGCCAAGAAAATACTCCAGTCTAATGCTGAATCTCCTCCTCCTGCAATGACAACTTTTTTATCTCTGAATTTCTCCGGATTTTTAATGAAGTATTTTACTCCTTTATCTTCATAAAACTCGATATCTTCTATAAGTGGTTTACGAGGCTCGAAACTTCCTAATCCTCCTGCGATGGCAATTACCGGCGCATGAAATCTGGTTCCTTTGTTTGAAGTAACGATAAAACTTCCGTCTTCTTGTTTTTCGATGGTCTCAGCACGCTCTCCTAAAGTATAACCTGGCTCAAACTGCTTAATTTGCTCCTGTAGGTTATCAATTAAATCCCCTGCTAATACTTCCGGGAATCCGGGAATGTCATAAATAGGTTTTTTTGGATACAATTCTGAAAGTTGTCCTCCTGCCTGTGGCAGTGCATCTAAAATATGGCATTTTAATTTTAGTAATCCTGCCTCAAAAACGGCAAATAAACCTGTTGGTCCTGCTCCAATAATTAGTATATCTGTTTTAATCATTACACTGTTGTTTATAATCATTCTTAATAATGCAAAGAAACGAATAATTTATTCTATTTTCAATGATTTATATCATTCATTTCTTCTGTTTTTTTTACTCTTTATTTTTTAATGAAGCGGTAATTTCGTTCATCTTTTTAACTTTATCTTCAAAGTTGCCTTTCAGTGTTTTCCTGTATTCATTTAGGTTTTCAACCATCTTATTGATATCGTCCGGAATAACTTCTTCAAAAAACTCTCTTAGCCTTTTGGCTGTGGTAGGAGACTTTCCGTTGGTCGAAATGGCAATTTTTACATTTCCTTTGGTTACGATTCCACCTAAATAATAATCACACAAATCCGGAGTATCGGCAATATTGCAAATCAAATAGCGCTTTCTGGATAAATCATATACTCTTTTATTGACTTTTAAATCATCGGTACAGGCGATCACCATATTGCGTTTTTTCAGCATCTTTTTTTTGAACTTCGCCTGGGTCAATTTAAGCGAAGGATGATTTTCTGCCAAAACTTTAATCTCAAGATGAAAGTGTTTTGCCACCACCTCAACATTGGCATTCGGACTCGATTTCAATAAAAAAGAAAGCTTTTCCAGTCCAACATTTCCACCGCCCACAATAAGAACATTCAAATTGTGTAATTTTAAAAATATTGGATATAATTCGTTTTGTTCCATTTTAATTCCTTTACATCGCATGAAAGTACGATGTTTTCTCTTTATTGTGCAATTTCTTTTGGCTTATTGCTCGTTTTTGTCGGGTTGAAATTCGACGGTATACATTTATTTTTTTTTTATCACCTTTTGTTTGTCGGGTTGAAACCCGACGCTACAAATTGATTTCTTTGATTTCTTTTGGCGAAAATAATTCTTTTGATCTTTTTTATTTTTTGTCGGGTTGAAGCCCTACGCTACATGATGATTTCTTTTGATAGAAATTCTTCGTAGCATCCTTTTAATTTATTGCTTTCGCGAACAACTTCTCCGAGAACGATAATGGCAGGTGAGCTTAATCCTTTTTCTTTTACAATATTCAAAATAGAATCTACCGTTCCTACGCCTACTTTTTCATCGGCAGTGGTTCCGTTTTGAATAATCGCAACCGGCAAATTTCCTTTATCCTCTTTTTGAAACAAATGGATAATCTGAGACAATTTGTGCATTCCCATCAAAATCACCACGGTTGCAGAAGATTGCGCCGCCAATGCTACATCTGAAGATAATTTCCTGTCTGATGTTGTTCCTGTAATGGCCCAAAAACTTTCTGAAACACCTCTTTTGGTAATCGAAATTCCCTGACTGGCAGGCACCGCAACTACCGATGAGATTCCCGGAACAACAAAAGTTGGGATTCCGAAACTTTCTACAAATTCAATTTCCTCACTTCCGCGTCCGAAGACAAAGGGATCGCCGCCTTTTAGACGTACTACATTTCCATACGTTAAGGCATTATCTACAATCAACTGATTGATTTGATCTTGCGTATAGGCATGGTTCCCCATTTTTTTTCCGACAAAAATCGTAATCGCGTCTTTTGAAGCGTGAGAAAGAATTTCCTCGTTTGCCAATGCATCATACAAAACCACATTCGCTTCAGCAAGTGCTTTAACGGCTTTTAGCGTAAGCAGATCCGGATCTCCGGGACCGGCGCCTACTAAAGTTACTTTGGGTTTGATTGTATTAAGCATTTTCTAATTCTTGAGCTCTATATTTTTCTATGGTATCAAAAAAAGCAATTCCTTCCTGAATGTATTGTTTTGCAAAAGCTTCCGAAGGCTCTGTCTGATTGATTTGATATACTAATTCTTTGAATGTTGTTGCCAATTTAATTTTAGCCGTTACAACAAATACATTGTCAAACAAATCAACAATTCCTGCGTGATTGTTTGTTTTTTCATTTTCGGAAAGCAATAAGGCTTTTGCCCCATTTACAAATCCTGCATAAGCATGATAAATAGCATCAGACCATTTTCCTTCGTCGAATGATTCTTGTGCGAATGTTAATTTGTCTTTTGCTTCTAATAACAAAGTAGCAACCAAATCTATCACAACACCGGCACATTCTCCAACTCCAACTGCTTTTACATAATTATCTGCATTACCCCAATCTACAAAATCACCTTCTGTTAAATTGGTTACATCTGCTAAAGGTTTTAATATTTCGTAGAAGTATTTTTCTCCTTTTTCATCGTAATAATTTAGAAATTTCTGTCCGTTTGCATGGGTATCAAAATCGTTTAAAATAGTACGCAAGGCATCTGGTCCTCTGCGGCTTGGAATTTTGATTACTTTATCGGCAAAACGTCCTTCTCCATTTCCTAATCTTCCACCGCCTAATAAAACCTGTAAGGCCGGCGCTACCAATTTACCGGAGTTTATCGACATTCCCTGAAAACCAATAGCTGACATATTATGTTGTCCACAAGCATTCATACAACCACTGATTTTTATTTCAATTTCGCGGTTGTTTCTGTATTGTGGATATTCTGAATTAATCACTCTTTCTAATTCTTCTGCTATCCCGGTACTGCTCGCAATCCCCAAATTACAAGTGTCAGTACCTGGACACGCAGTAATATCCGCCGTAGAATTATAGCCTAAATGAACAAAGTCCAATTTGGCTAATTCCTGATAAAAGAAAGGTAAATTCTCTTCTTTTATATGGCGAAGTACTATATTTTGGCGTAATGAAAATCGCAATTCATTTGCTGCATAATTTTTAATTAAATCGGCTAATAATCTTGCTTTATCTGTGTAAAAATCACCTAATAAAACTTTGATTCCAATCGAATAATATCCTTTTTGTTTTTGTGCAATTACATTTGATTCTTTCCACAATTCATAAGCAGCCGTATCAGCAATAGTAACTTGCGGTACTTCTAATAACGGTTCTGGAATTGGACCATCAAAAGCAGTAGTATCAATTTCATAGGTTTGAAAAGCAAGTGCTTTTTTCTCTTTTTCGACTAAATCCAAAAAGACATCTCTACCCATTTCTTTGATCAAAAACTTCATACGTGCTTTCATTCTTTTGGCACGTTCACCATATCGGTCAAAAATACGAATGATCCCTTCAGCTGTTGGAATGATTTGGTTTGCCGGTACAAAATCTGAAAGCAATTCAGCGTGAGCCGGTTGTGAACCTAATCCACCACCAAAAACGATTTTAAAGCCGCGTTGTCCGTCAACGATTTTTGGAATAAATCCTAAATCATGCAGGTAACTCAAAGCCGTATCTTCATCAGAAGAAGAGAACGAAATTTTAAATTTACGTCCCATTTCCTGACCAATAGGATTTCTTAAAAGGTATTGAAATAAGGCATGTGCGTAAGGCGAAACATCAAATGGTTCGTTTACATCTACACCTGCTAATTCGCTTCCTGTAATATTTCTAACGGTATTACCACAAGCTTCACGCAACGTAATATCATCTTTAGCCAGATTAGCCCAAAGTTCCGGAGTTCGGTCCAGACTTACATAGTGAATCTGAATGTCCTGACGCGTTGTAATATGCAAACGTCCTGTAGAATATTCATCTGAAACTTTAGTAATACGTACCAACTGTTCGCTCGTTACTTTACCATAAGGCAATTTAATACGAATCATTTGAACGCCTTCCTGACGTTGCCCGTAAATTCCTCGTGCTAAACGAAGACTACGAAAACGCTCATCATCAATTTTTCCTCCACGGAATAAGTGAATCTTTTTTTCAAGATCGATAATTTCTTTCTGAACTATCGGATTTTCTATTTCTGTTCTAAAACTTTCCATTTTCTTTTTTGCTTTAGGCTTTAGGCTATACGCTTCGAGCTTTTTTAACTTTGTTTTTTTCGCTTAAGGCTTATTGCTTAAAGCCTAATGCATCTATCGAATAAATCCTACTCCTGCCGTTGTGTTGGTTGCGGTATCAATTAAGATAAAAGCACCGTTTGATTTATTATCATTATAGGCATCAAAATATAAAGGCTTGCTTAATTTGATACTTACTTCTCCAATTTCATTTATCGCTAACTGTGTCGCCGGAGTATTTCCTGAATAATCGGTTGCGATTGTATTTTTGATACTTTCTACCTTTGCCAGAACACGGTTTGTGTTGTGTTGCACAATGTATTTTGTTCCCGCAACCAGTTTTTTACTGTCCATCCAACAAACGGTTGTGTTGATGTCTTTTTCAATTTTTGGAAGTTCTGATGATTTTACAATCATATCACCTCTTGTCACATTGATATCATTTTCTAATTCGATTGTAACCGAAGAACCTGCAACGGCTTCGTCAAATTGTTTATCGAAAAAGTGAATTTTACTCACTTTTGATTCTGTTAGTGAAGGCAAAACAGTTACTACATCCCCAACTTTAATTGAGTTTCCATATAATTTTCCGGCATAACCTCTAAAATCGTGGTACTCTTCTGTTTTAGGACGAATCACAGTCTGAACCGGAAAACGTGCTTTTCCAGCTTCGTAAACATCATGAGAATGCAATCCTTCTAAATGCTCCAAAACCGTTTGTCCGTCGTACCAAGTCATATTTTCTGATTTATCGACTACGTTTCCGCCATTGATCGCACTTAATGGAATATAACTTACATTTTGTTCTTTGAAAGTACTTTTAGCATTTAAGGCTTGAAAATCGGTTTTGATTTTATTGAAAACTTCTTCCGAATAATCCACTAAATCCATTTTGTTGATGGCTACGATTACCTCTTTTACACGCAATAAATTATTGATAAAAAAGTGACGGTACGTTTGCTCGATAACGCCTTTTCTGGCATCAATCAAAATGATCGAAACTTGTGAAGTCGAAGCTCCCGTAACCATGTTTCTGGTATATTCTACGTGCCCCGGAGTATCGGCAATAATGTAACTTTTCTTAGCAGTCGAGAAATAAATATGCGCTACATCAATCGTGATTCCTTGCTCTCTTTCTGCCACCAAACCATCCGTTGCTAACGAAAAATCAAGATAATCGTATCCTTTTTGTTTGCTGCTTTTTTCGATTGCTTCGATTTTATCTGTTGTCAATGATTTTGTATCATACAATAACCTTCCGATCAAAGTACTTTTTCCGTCATCTACACTTCCTGCTGTTGCTATTTTTAAAACGTCCATTCTGTATTGTTTTGTTTCAGGTTTCAAGTTTCAGGTTCTTCTGAAAACTTATAAATCTGTCTGTTTTTTTGAATTTTACTTTTCTCTACTTTTAATTTTTAATTGGATTAAAAGTATCCCTGTTGTTTTCTTTTCTCCATTGCCGCTTCAGAACGTTTGTCATCAATTCTGGCGCCTCTTTCAGAAATAGTAGAAGTTCTGATTTCTCCCACTACTTGTTCAATGGTCTCTGCATAAGATTCAACAGCAGCAGTACAACTCATATCTCCAACGGTTCTAAAACGAACAATTCGTTCTTCGATTTGTTCGTCTTCTTCCTGGTACACAAAAGGAGAATGTGACCAGATCAAACCGTCTCTCAAAAAAACCTTTCTTTTATGTGAGAAATAGATTGATGGGATCTCGATGTGTTCTTTCTCGATATAACTCCAAACATCTAATTCCGTCCAGTTTGAAATTGGGAAAACGCGAACGTTTTGACCATTTTCTATTTTTCCATTCAAAATATCAAATAATTCAGGACGTTGATTCTTCTCGTCCCATTGACCGAAATCATCACGTACCGAAAAAATACGTTCTTTTGCTCTTGCTTTTTCCTCATCACGACGTGCTCCACCAATACAAGCATCAAACTTAAATTCTTCGATTGCATCTAAAAGTGTCGTAGTCTGCAAGCTGTTTCTACTGGAATATTTTCCGGTTTCTTCTACTACTTTTCCTTCGTCAATAGCATCCTGAACATTACGAACAATTAATTCTAATCCTAATTCTTCAACCAATTTATCTCTGAAAGCAATTGTTTCAGGAAAATTATGTCCTGTATCAACATGCAAAAGAGGAAACGGAATTTTAGC
Organism: Flavobacterium sp. ABG; assembly: GCF_001027725.1. Taxonomy (NCBI): domain Bacteria; kingdom Pseudomonadati; phylum Bacteroidota; class Flavobacteriia; order Flavobacteriales; family Flavobacteriaceae; genus Flavobacterium; species Flavobacterium sp. ABG. The sequence goes on along the minus strand of NZ_LEKS01000001.1, from coordinate 106,140 downwards.
AGGGAAAAATGCCTTTTGCGCTAAACGTACTAAGGTTATAGAATCTTTTCCTCCAGAAAAAAGCAAAACCGGTTTGTCAAACTGTGAAATTACTTCTCTGAAAATGTATATTGCTTCGCTCTCTAAAGCGTTTGTTTTTAATACTGAACTCATTGTATTTTGTTTAATGTTTAAAGCTTCAGGGGTCTGATTCCTCCTAAAATCTCGTAAACTATTACTATCTATTCTCTTTATTCTTTGCTCTATTCTCTTTACTCTTTCTTAGCCCCGTGCAAACCACATTCTTTATGGCTTGATTCCCACCACCATCTTCCGGCTCTGATATCCTCTCCGGGAAAAATGGCTCTTGTACAAGGTGCGCATCCAATACTTACGAAACCTTCTTTGTGCAGGGCATTCTGTGGGACATTAAATTCTTTCAAATGATTCTCCACTTCTTCTAAAGTCCATTTTAACAGGGGATTGAATTTTATAATTTCGAAACCTCCATCATATTCAAACAGATTTAAGTCGTGTCTGTTTTCTGACTGCTCAGCTCTTAAACCTGTAATCCAAACTGAATTTCCTGCTAAAGCTTTCCGCAACGGAACCACTTTTCTAATAAAACAGCATTCTTTTCTATTTTCAACCGAATCATAAAAACTGTTTGGTCCTTTTGTCTGAAGTAAATTTTCTACTGCTGCCGCTTCCGGAAAATAAACTTCGATCTGTTTTTTGTATTTTTTTAATGTCCTGTGAAAAACATCGTACGTTTCCTGAAACAATCTTCCGGTATCTAAAGTAAACACCTTGATTGCCACATCATTTTTGAAGATAAAATCAGTTATTACTTGATCCTCCTGTCCAAATGAAGTCGAAAAAATAACTTTCTCCGGATATTCCTCAGCCAGAAAAGCTAATGTTTCTTCCAGTGAAAAATCTTTTGTTTTTGCTTCTAATGACGCTATAATTGCTGTGCTCATATTCTCTTTCCTTTTCTAAAATATTTTACAATAATTTAGACAATGTTTTTAAACTCAATAAAATGATTAGTATTCCCACTGCGATCATCATTGGTTTTCTTTTAATTTTATTGACCAAATAAGCCGCTAATGGAGCAGAAATCACCCCTCCTAAAATTAGTCCTATAATAACCTGCCATCCGTGGATTCCTCCAAAAAGCATAAAAGTAATACCGCTTGCAAATGAAACCGCAAATTCGGCAGCATTTACAGATCCAATCGTGTACCTCGGGTTTCTCCCTCTTCCTAATAAGGTAGAAGTTACAATTGGTCCCCAGCCTCCGCCACCTACTGCATCCATGAATCCTCCAAAAGTGGCCAAAAAACCTAATTTTTTAGTTTTCTTTTTAATGATGTTTTTCAACAATGCTTTTCTAATAATAATTATTGCCAAAACAATCATGTAAACGGCGATAAATGGTTTTATAACTTCTCCGTCAATTACATCTGACAATAAATACGCTCCTATAGCTGAACCCAAAACACCCGGGATCAATAAATTCTTTACCAGTTTTTTATTAATGTTCCCAAAACGGTGATGCGAAATGGCTGATGCTCCTGTTGTAAACATTTCAGCGACATGAACTCCTGTACTACTAATTACAGGCGGTACTCCGTAGGCTAATAAAAAAGAAGTCGAGGTCGCTCCGTATCCCATTCCTAAAGTTCCGTCTACCAACTGGGCAAAAACACCAATTAGAAAAAAAACTAAAAGCTCCTGATTAAGACCTTCTACAAATCCATTCCAGGAAAACTCAGCATAGTGATTGTAACCAAGTGTTAGCAGCAGACCTACTAACAATACAACCGGTACAAGCACCCATACTCTTTCTTTTAAAGACACTTCGGCTTTTAATGCAACTGTACGTACTTCTATTCCTTTTTCCATATTTCTTTTAAAAAATCCATTACCCTATCGGCTTACTAGATTACTATGCAAAATTAGTATTTATTTGTAAATAACAAAACAATATTTTGATTTTTTACTTTAATTAACAACCGCATCCCAAACAATTAAAACAAAACTTACTTATTTTGACAAAATAAAGGTAAATTTAAAAACTGTAAAACACGCAAACAATTACAAAACAAAGATTTAACAAGCACTTCTAAAATAGTCTACCACATCGATAGGATTATTATAAATTACTTCTTATTTTTGGCAAAATTTTTTATTTATGGATTTTCAGATAGGTCTTGTAGTGGCAGGTTTATTCGTTGGTTTTGTGGTGGGAATGACTGGTGTTGGCGGCGGTTCGCTCATGACTCCTATTTTATTATGGTTTGGCATTCCACCAACAACCGCTGTAGGTACCGATTTATTGTATGCTGCTTTTACCAAAATGGGAGGGGTATATGTTCACAATAAAAAGAAAAACATCAACTGGAAAATCACCGGCTGGCTTTCTTTAGGCAGTGTACCGGCGGCTTTATTAACTTTATGGATATTGGAAAGCATCAAAACCGATGTTACCGCTTTAAATGCCTTAATCAAATACAGTCTGGGCTGGGCTTTGCTTTTTACTTCGATAGCAATTTTGTTTAAAAAGAAGATCATGCAATTTTCTCAAAAACATGCCGGAGACAAATTCCACTACGAAAGCACAACTCAGAATATTTTAACGGTTGCTATTGGTGTATTATTAGGAGCGACCGTAACCCTTACTTCGATTGGTGCAGGCGCACTGGGAACTGTAACTTTATTTTTTCTATACCCTCTCTTGCCAACTCCAAAATTGGTCGGAACTGAAATCGCCCACGCCGTTCCCTTAACTCTTGTTGCCGGAATTGGACATGCCTCAATGGGGAATTTAGATCTAGGACTACTGGGTCAATTGCTATTAGGATCCCTTCCCGGAATTTACATGGGAAGCATGTTAAGCGGAAAAGTACCTGATCTATTCCTTAGAAATGCCATTGCCATCATGTTGTTTATGGTAGGCTACAAATTAGTTTTTTAACCTTTTACTATTTCATTTTCCTAAAAATAATAGAAAAAAGTTCTCTATACCCAAAAAACCATTTCAGTGAGTTCGCTCAAGGAAATGGTTTTTTTATTGATTCCTACTTGGCGATATTAAACCATATAAGTCATGTAAGTTCATTTAAACTAAACTTATATTAACTCCTATAACTTATATGGTTTAAAAAAAAATTATATGTTCCAAACTAGTTTCCTCCGTTTTTATAAATTAAACCTAACAGGTTTTAAAAACCTGTTAGGTTTGGAATTCATCGAAAATAAGTCATATAAGCCCATTCAAACTAAACTTATATTAGCTTACATCACTTATATGGTTAAAAAAATTATATGTTCCAAACAAACTAGTTTCCTCCGTTTTTATAAATTAAAGCTGACAGGTTTTAAAAACCTGTTAGGTTTGGAATTGATCGAAAATAAGTCATATAAGTCCATTCAAACTAAACTTATATTAGCTTACATCACTTATATGGTTTAAAAAATTATACGTTCCAAACAAACTAGTTTCCTCCGTTTTTAAAAATTAAAGCTGACAGGTTTTTAAAACCTGTCAGCTTTAGTATTCATCGAAAATAAGTCATATAAGTCCATTCAAACTAAACTTATATTAACTTACAACTTATATGGTTTAAAAAAAATTATGCGCTCTAAAAAGCGATATCCGCCAACGAATTACTTTCTAATATCTTTAATGTATTATCTCTCACTTCCGTCATTAAACGACGGGCAGCACAGGTAGATTCATCGTCACAGTCATCGCATTTTTCGTAGAAATTGTGACTCGCGCACGGAAGTAGTGCAATCGGTCCCTCCAAAATTCGGTATACTTTGGCCATGCTAATATCTTTTGGATCTTTGATCAGATAGTAACCGCCTCCTTTTCCTTTTTTTGCTCCCAAGAAACCGGAATTCCTTAGAAGCAATAATATACTCTCCAGGAACTTAATCGAAATATGTTCGCTTTTTGCAATTTCAGCAATTTGCACAGGATCATTATTCTCGCGTCTTGCTAAAAACGTCAAAGCTTTAATTCCGTATTTTGTTTTCTTTGAAAGCACTTATTAAGATTTTAGAATGTTGATTTTAGATTTTTTGTGCTAAAATGACAGCATATTTTTCAACAGCAAAAATAGGCTATTGCTATAAGAATAACAAAAGAATAAAAAGTATGACGCTGACGAACTTATTATTCGTTTTCCTTAACTCCGATTAATTCAAATTCTTTAAATGTTTTTATGCTTTCTTTTAAAGCCTTATTACCGACTACATAAGTATCTGAAAAAGAATCATGCCAACCTCTGCTGCCTAAAAAAGAAAAAGCATCAAAAGGGATTAAGCGAGATAGACTTCTTTTAAAAATTGCTCCAAAACCCGGTTTTTCACCATTTTCATCAACGACAACAGTTCCCGTGATAAATTTCCCTATTGATCTTCCGAAAAGACCTTCTGTAAACACATAATAAAGTATCGATATTATTACAAAAACAAGTTGTGACTCCAGATCGCTTATGTTAATCAACCATTCATTCAGGCCATCCCATTCTAACAGATTGGACAAAATCGCAAAGATAAAAGTTATGACAAATGCAGAAAGCATAATGAAAATGATATCTAAAATGTAATTTAAGAAACGACTTCCATTAGAAGCTATTAAATTGTCATCAAGAATATAAGTAGTGTTACTCATGTTAAATTGGTTTTAATTAAGGTTATGTTTTGTTCGCGACAAAAATATACTTTTTGTATAAACAATTATGGAAAAGAAAGAAAAATCAACTTAAAATTCACTGCAAATGACAACCATATTCTTTTCTATTAAATACAACTGATGCTCTTGATTTTCGAAAACATAATTTGAAACATTCAAATCCGAAAACCATTCAGCATTCGGTTTATTCCGGTCATTCTCTCCAAAATACAACTTGATTTTGCAATTGGGAATCTCCGTTTCAAAACGCAATCTAGTTGACGAAACCGCCACCAACTGCTTTACTTTTAAACCAAGCAACGAAGCTTTCCAGCCAATTGTTCCTCCTATGCTAAAGCCTAAAATAGTCACTTCTTCTTTTTCAAAATCCAATAAAGTTTTAACCGCCTTATCAATTCCTCCCTTTAAAAATTGACTATGAATATCACTTTCATCGCAATCAGAAGCATTTATTCCGCCTAATTTCAGAACATCATAATAGTGAACATCAAATTTAGACGCTAAGGTTTTACTATACGGTTTTATCCATTCCGGGCTTTCACCTCCAAATAAATCAGACAAGAGCAACAATCTTGGTTTTACCATAATGATGTTTTAAAAACTAAATTTAAGATACTAAAAAAGGCTATTCATTTGTAAAACAGATAGCCTTTTAAATTTTTAAAATTATAATACTTTTAAGAAAGTGCTTGCTCTAAATCTGCAATTACATCTTTTACGGTTTCTAAACCTACAGAAACACGCACTAAACCTTGTGTGATACCAACTGCCAATTGATCTTCTTCAGACAATTTACTATGCGTTGTTGAAGCCGGATGCGTTACAATTGATCTGGTATCGCCAATATTAGCGGAAAGAGAGCAAAGTTTAATTTTGTCCAGAAATTTTCTTCCGGCCTCGATTCCTCCTTTGATTTCAAATGCAATAATATTACCTCCTAAAAGCATTTGTTTTTTGGCGATTTCATATTGTGGATGTGATTTCAAAAATGGGTATTTCACACTATTCACATTTGGATGTGCTTCTAAAAACTCCGCTACTTTTAATGCATTTTCACAATGTTTTTCTACACGAATTGCAAGCGTCTCTAAACTTTTTGACAAAATCCAGGCATTAAACGGAGATAAAGCAGGGCCTGTATTTCTTGAAAACAAATAAATCTGTCTGATTAAATCTTCACTTCCAACGGTCACTCCTCCTAAAACACGACCTTGACCGTCGATTAATTTAGTTGCCGAATGTACTACCAAATGCGCTCCAAACTTAATGGGCTGCTGAAGGTATGGCGTTGCAAAACAGTTATCAATAATTAAAATTAAATTGTGTTTTTTAGCGATATCACCCAACAACTGCAGATCAATTACATCTACACCGGGATTTGTAGGCGACTCTGCGTATAATATTTTAGTATTCGGTTTAATGAAACTTTCAATTGTTTCCGGTTTATTAATGTCAAAATAAGAAGTTTCAATATTCCATTTCGGGAAATAAGTCATAAACAACGCATGAGTTGAACCAAAAACACTGCTTGCCGACACAATATGATCCCCCGCATTTAATAAAGCCGCAAAAGTAGAATACACTGCTGCCATTCCCGTTGCAAAAGCATAACCGGCTTCTGCCCCTTCCATTTTGCACACTTTATCTACAAATTCAGTTGTATTTGGATTACTGAAACGGCTGTAAATATTTCTTTCTTTTTCTTCTGTAAAAGAAGCACGCATGTCCTCTGCATCTTCAAATACAAAACTTGACGACAGGTACAAAGGTACCGAATGTTCTAAATACTGAGATCTCTCTAATTGTGTTCTAATGGCTTGCGTTTCGAAACCAAATTCTTGTTCGTTCATTTTTTTTTGTTTTTCAGAGGACTATTTCACAGCGTTACACAAAGCAAACACTGAGTTGCACCAAAGATTTTAAAATATCTTTTAATAGCCTTTCAATTATTTAATAGCTAGTCAAAATTATCTAATTCTCTAATTGACTAATTTTCTAATTCTTTATCGTTTAAAACAACTTTGTATTTTATAGTTGCTGTTGGTTCAACCGTTTTGGCAACGGAGCAATATTTCTCAAAAGAGAGTTGTGCAGCACGATAGGCCTTTTCCGGATTGATATCTCCTTTTAAATAAAAAACCACATTGATTTCTTTAAAAGGTTTTGCTTCGTCTATCTGAACGCGAAGTCCTTCTACCTCAGCGTCAAAAGAAATTATTTCCTGACGTTGTTTTTTTAAAATCGAAATCATATCGATAGCACTGCATCCTGCAACACCCATTAAAACAAGCTCCATTGGACTTGCGCCTAAATCACTTCCTCCAAATTCTGCCCTGCTGTCTACATCGATTACATGACCGCGTTCATTTTTTATTTTAAAATGAAATGCGTCATTTACTCTGTTTAAGGTTACTTTCATTTTTTTTTATTTTAATCTTTACTTTAATTATTTTGCTTTTGAAAAGGCCATTTTAATTGCCATTGACATTAAAACTCCTGCCATAAACCATTTCTGAACCTTTAGCCACATTGGTTTTTTAGCGAAAAAAGAAGCTATTTTTGCTGCCGTTAGTACGATTATAAAATTAACCGTGAAACTCACCAAAACCTGTGTTACACCAAGTTCCAGGCTCTGTGTCATAATCGATCCGTAGGCCGGTTTGATAAACTGAGGAAAAAACGATAAATAAAACACCGCAATCTTAGGATTTAATACACTTGTTAAAAATCCGATACTAAATAGCTTTTTTGGTTTATCTATAGAAAGGTTTTCATTCGGTTGAAAGAGATTCTTTCCGTTTGGTCTCACCGCCTGGAACGCCAAGTATAACAAATAGAGAACTCCTGTAATTTTAAGAATATTATACGCCATCGGAACAGCAAAAAGTAGCGCTGTAATTCCAAAAGAGACCATGATAATATGAACAAAAAAACCAAAAATAATTCCTGCCAACGATAGTATTCCAGCTTTTTTACCTTGAGTAATAGAGCGCGAAATCAAATACATCATATTCGGTCCCGGTGTAATTACAAGTAATAAAGCCGCCAGGATAAAAATAATAAGTTCGTTTAATGGTATCATTTTTTTTCTTTTTTATTTAAATATATAGTCCGGTTTGTCTTTTCAAAAAAAGCTCAGAACTTAACCCAAACCACGAAGCAATTCGCAGCTGTTTTTCAGATCCGTTTTCTACAAACCATCATAATTCTCTATCATAGAAATCGCAACAACTTTCCAAAAAATCTAAAGTCTTCAATCTAAAATCAAAAACCTCCGTACTTATTTCTTTTTGGTCTTTGCTTTTGCTTTTGTCTCCTGCACTTTGGCTACTTCTTTTTTATTACAATTATTCGTCTCGTAAAGTTCAATTATACGACCGGCCAAAGTATTCTTTTTGAAATTTTCTTTATTAACCGCTTCCAAAAAAGCAGGACAATCTTTAAACTGAATACCTGCGATATTCCTCACGGCCTTATCCATCCCTACATTCACAGACATCATTGCTGACAACATATAAACATAAAATACACCATCTTCCTTCTCTTTTCCCATGTACAGCATTGTACCGCCACCTGAGCCTGTTGAAGTTCCTGTCGCCGGATTGTATCTAAGAGTCGATTGAAGCGCATCTACCGTAAGCTTAATTCCTTTCGAATAAATCACGTACAACCAAGATTTATCGGAGCTTTTTTTTACTCCTTTTTCTCCTTTATCCTGAAGCACAAACAATCTTTCTGCTTCATACTTATTTCCGTCTTTGTCAACGTACTCCACTTTTTTGAGTTCTTTACTCAAAATTTTCTCCGTATCTCCTTTTTCAGTGAGTCTGAATTTAACTTTAGAACTGTTTATTTCAACAAGTTCGGCGAACCCTTTTTTAACGGTTCCGTTTTCAAAAGTCAGAACGGCTTCATAGTATTTTGCCTGCATCGTAAAAGAGATCAGGCAAAAAAGGAAATAGATTTTTTTCATTTGTATAGGTTAATTCATTTGGGGGGCAACCAGAATCTGTAATGTTCAGATTCTTTCTATTCTTTCGCCCGTTGAATGTTATTTAACACATAGAAACATAGATTTTAATTTCCTAACTATGTCTCTATGTGTTCCAATTAATTCCACGCAACGGGTTATTTTTTATATTTTTTTGAGTTTAATTTTTCTTCTTTGTCGAAATAACAAGTTAGCGAATAAATCTAAAATCTCTTACTCTTTATCTGACAATCTCAAAATATCACCAAAAACGCCTCTCGCGGTAACGGCAGAACCTGCACCGGCCCCTTGTATTACGATTGGTCGGTCTCCGTAAGATTCTGTATAAATTTCAAAGAAAGAATCAGAACCTTTTAATCCGCCTAAAGCAGTATCTGAAGGCACAGAAACTAATTTTACTTCCAGAATTCCTTTGTCATTTTGTAAATCTCCGGACAATTCTCCGATATATCGCAACACATGATTTGGTTTTTGATCGGCTTTAATCTTCTCATAAATCGGATCAAATTCTTTTAGTTTGGTTAAGAAGTCTGAAACGTTTCCTTCACGTAAATGTTCCGGTATTAAATTTTGAATTGAAATCTCTTCGAACTCATTTTGCAAATCCAATTCTCTTGCCAGGATCAATAATTTTCTACCTACATCATTTCCGCATAAATCCTCACGCGGGTCCGGTTCTGTGTAACCATTATCAATTGCCTCTTGCAAAATCTCACTAAACGGAGCTTCTTTTGCAGAAAAATTATTAAACAAATAACTCAAAGTTCCCGAGAATACTCCTTTTATTTTAGTGATATTTTCACCCGAAAGGTGCAATAATTTTATCGTATCAATTAATGGTAATCCTGCACCAACATTGGTTTCATACAAATAATTCTTCTGATTATCTGCCAATGATTTTCTCAATTCTTTATAGAAACCATAACTTAACGTATTGGCCACTTTATTAGACGAAATCAAATCAAAACTGCTCTCAATCAAGGAAATATAGTTTTCAACAAAGGAAGCACTCGCCGTGTTATCAATCGCAATTAAGTTCTCCAAATGATGCTTATCTGCATAGGCAATAATGTCATTAATAGTATACGAAACTCCTTTATCCTGAATGTCATTTTTCCAATCTGAAGTGACTCCATTTTTATTTAAAAGTACCTTTTTAGAATTGGCAATTGCAAAAACATTCAATTTGATGTCTTTGCGTTTTTCAATAGCACCAGTAGATTCCAGAATTTGATTGATCAAAGTTCCTCCAACCAATCCATGACCGAAAACGGCAATATTGATTTTTTTAGAAACTCCGAAAATCTCTCCGTGAATTACGTTTAAGGCTTTATGCAATTCTGATTTTTTAACTACCAAACTCACGTTTTTACCCGTAACCGTGTTGTTAAACAAAATCGGAACAATTTTATTTTTGATTAAAGCCGTGTAAGGCTTATGAAAAGTACTCAGATCCTGACCAATAATAGAAATAACCGAAACATTGTCTGTAACTGTAATTTGGTTTACGTCTTTAGAATAAAAATCATTCTCAAACTCTTTTTCCAGTTCGATCATGGCAGTAGTAGCTTTATCTGTTGCCACTACCAAACCAATTCCTCTTTCAGAAGATCCCTGAGAAATAATACTCACACTGATATTGTGATCACCCATTACTTTAAAAATACGAGCATCAACTCCTGATTTTCCAAGTAATCCGCGACCTTCAAGATTTACTAAAGATAAGTTCTCTAAAACAGAAAGTGTTTTAATTCCTTCTTTTGCAGACTCTGAAGTGATTAAAGTTCCGCGGTTTTCATGGTTAAATGTATTCAAAATACGAAGCGGAATACTTTTTTCCAACAACGGAATTATTGTTTTGGCATGCAAAATAGTAGCTCCGAAATTGGCCAATTCGTTTGCTTCATTAAACGATAAATATTCGATTTTTTTAGCATCGGCAACCAAATCAGGATTTGCAGTATAAATTCCGTCAACATGCGTAAAGTTTTGAAGCTCTTCTGCATTTAAATAATTTGCTAACAACGAAGCGGTATAATTACTTCCGTTTCTTCCTAAAGTTGTCGTGTCATTATTGTTGTTTGAACCGATAAAACCGGTTACAATATTCACTGTTGATCCGTTATGTTCTTTGAAATAATTGATTACATTTTTCTTTGAAAGCTGTTCCAAAGGCTGAGCATCACCAAATTTCGAATCCGTTTTCAGTAAATCTCTGGTGTCTACAAAATTAGCAGGAACTCCTTTTTCAATCAAAATTGCCGTCAATAATTTAGCCGAAAGCAATTCGCCTTTAGACAAAATCTGGTCTTTGATTTTATTGCTGTAATCTCCAATCAGACTTACGCCTTCAAAAAGTTTATCCAAAATACTGAATTCTTCAGACAGATCAACTTGTGGGTAATCTGAAACCTGGTACGTTTTAAAACTTTCTAATAACGGTTTATAGTTACCGTTTTTAGAAGCAATACTTAAAATATCTTCTAATTCATCAGTAGCATTTCCGCGGGCAGAAACGACAACGGCAATTTTTTCACCCTGATTGATTTTATCTGTAATAATGGAAACTACTTTGTTAAGTCCTTCTCCGTTTGATAACGATTTACCGCCAAATTTTAATATTTTCATTTTATTTTTTTATTGTTTCTGCCTTAAAAATATCGGCAAGTAAATAATCTAGTTGTTTGTACTCTATTAAAAAAGCGTCATGTCCGTGTACTGAATCTATTTCGCTATAAAAAACATTGTCTTTGAATTTTATTAATTCCTGATACGTTTCCTTATTTTCTTTTGCTGTGAAAAACAAATCTGAATTGATTCCGATAATATGAATCGCTGCATCCGTTTTAGATAACAACGTTTCAAAATCGGCGCTGTTTCTGGTAATATCTATCGTTTTCAACAATTGATTCATCAATTTATACGAAGACAATTGATATCTTTTTTGCAATCTTTCTCCGTGATGTGCCAGCCAGCTTTCAATATTAAAAATAGAAAGGTCTGAATTGATTGTACGTTGAAATTTTTCTTTGAATGATTCGGGAGAGCGGTAACACAACATAGCGTGAATTCTGGCATCTTCTATTGGTTTTGAAGAATTGTTCAGGATTTGCTCTTGTAAGTAACAATTTGCAATCATCCAGTCTGTCGATTTCCAGTCTGTTGCAATTGGTATTAAGTTTTGTGTGATAGCGGGTTCTAAAGCCAGTATTTCCCATGCAATTCCACCTCCTACAGAGCCTCCTATTATGGTATGAAGTTGCTCTATTTTTAAGAAATCGAGTCCTTTTATAAAAATCCTCGCAATATCACGGGCTGTAAAATCCTGGTAATTTTCTATTAAAAAAGAATCATTCCCATTGCCGGGAACATTAAACGCTAATACCGTATAGACATTAGTATCAATTGTTTTTCCTTCTCCGATCAGGTCATTCCACCAACCGTTTTCACCTGTGACCTCAGCGTTTCCTGTCAGGGCATGATTGACCAAAACGATAGGCGCGCTATAGAGTGGTAAGCCCGAAATCGTAAAACTTAAGGGTAACGAATGATAAACTGCACCATTTTCGGTGGTGAAATTTTGTATGCTAATAAGGGTTGGTATATTTTCCAATTTCAAATCTGTTGTATTATTGATTTGTATGAGGAAATATTAGAAAGAAAGTCTAGACGAAACTAGAAAAATTCTTATTGTTATCTTTCCACGTTTGGGCGTGGTAGAATGCAGCACCTTCTTCGAATTAACGAAGGGTTGCTAAGGATTCATCGGGTCTAATCCCTCGTCCTTTCTTTATAACATTTCAATACGTTTTTGAACTTAACGGTGCAAATTAACTACTATTTTCTTAAACAAGCAAATTTATCTGAACTGAATCTTTTATTTTATGAAAATAGTTTAATCTGAAACTATTATACGCAAAAAATTACCGAACAATATGCCCAGTAAAATTAAGCCGGTTTCACCCTATTTTATGACTCTTTTCGATTTAGATGAAAAGGGTTTCATTCTCTTTAGAATACATTAAAAACAACAATGAATTTGGTGCTTTTTTTTCTGCATTTTTATCCGTTTCGGTAATTCCAAAACTTGGGTGGATCAATTCGTTTGTTGGTGGCGGGTTGTTTCTTTTTGTCCTGCCGTTTTTCAATCTAGAAAATGTTCTTGCTAAGTAGTTTGTTGCACTCATGATATTTAAGTTTTAGTTCAGTTGTGTATTATTATGTTTATTAATCTTTTACTATTTTGTTAAGGCAACCCGATGGAATAAAAAAACCCTTTTGGTTTCAGATGCCAAAAGGGTTATAAGTTTTACAAACTTGTATTTACTTTTGGAATCAACAGACGTATGCGCAAATACTTGCGACATTAAACATCTTATTCATCTGTAACGATTGATTCATCTGTGATTTATTTGTTATCTTAAAAAAATTCTGCATTTCGTATAAATTTAAAAAGCCTCTCAAAAAATTCTGGGAGGCTTTGCTATATTTTTTATTGTATTACAATATTAAGCAAAAGACATCCCCACGGTTTTAACCGAAATGACACAAAACATTTTGTAGGCATTTAAATTCATGTGATTAGTAGCTTTTTGGGTTTTACAAATATCAGAATAATAATTTTATTACACAAATGGAAATGAAGAATTTAATTACTAAAAATGTTAAAAAACATTATTTAAATGTTAAAAAATAGCTTCTAAAAGCAAAATTTCTTAAAAAAGCCATAAAGGGCCTTAAAAAATAGGTTTACACACTCCATATCAACTCTGCAAATCAGTTTATCAAAGAACATTTTTCAGTGTTTTAGCTCTTATACTTACAACCAAACAGCTTCTTTATTTCTGATTTTTTCAGCCACTTTCAGGATGTCGGTTATAATGCCGCGCGAAATTGCCTGCTTACAAGCCGAGGCACTTTTAATCACAATCGGCACAGCCGCATAAGATTGGGTGTAAATTTCAAAAATCGTATCGGAACCTTTCAATTGTCCGATAGCAGAAGTAATGGGTTCAGAAACCAATTTGACTTCCAATGTATTTTTCTGAACATCAAATTCTCCTATATAACGAAGCACATGATTGTCTGACTGGGTAATTTTTGCAATTTTGAAATACCGGTCCACCGCTTCTTTATTAAGTGTACCATTTTTCTCCAGATGCGCCTCTTCGATCAACGGATTGATTTTTATATCCGAAAGTTCAAAGTCCTGCCCTATTTCCCGTGTTAGAATCAATAGTTTCCGTGCTGTATCATTTCCTGATAAATCCTCCTTAAAAGTAGAACGCATTAATCCTAAAAGACTGGCATCTTTTAAAATAGAAGAAAAAGTAGTCTCCTCTGAAGAGAATTGATTAAAAACATAACTCAGATTATCGGAGAAAACACCGCGAATTTTAGTGATTTTTTCTCCTGAGTAATACAAATCTCTTAAAGTCTGCAAAACCGGAACTCCTGTATCTACCGAGGTTTCATACAAAAACTCTTTATCGTACTTTTTAAGATTCTCTCTTATTTCTTTATAAAGCTCAATAGGCAACGTATTGGCTTTTTTATTTACCGCGACAATATTAAATCCGTTTTGAATTAAGGTATTGTAATGGCCTATCAGTTCCTCACTCGCCGTTGCATCAACAGCGATCAGATTTTCAAATTCATTTTCTTTTGCAAATTCAATAATATCTTCCACTCTAAAAGGCACTGCCAATTCTACAAAATTGGTTTCCCAGGCGTACCCGACACCTTCTTTTTCAAAAAAAGCTACGGTAGAATTGGTGATAATCGGAAAATGAAAGTCAACATTTTTGTTTTGCAGAAAAAACTCCTGGCTTTCGATAATCTGATTGATTAAGGTACTTCCGATATTACCGATCCCGAAAAGGACAATGTTTATTTTAAGCTTTGACATAATTTTTAATTTTAAAATGACTCAAAAACAGAATTGTTTTTAATTAATTTAACCATATAAGACATTTAAGTTCCTTTTACTACTCGACCTTAGCTTACCTGAACTTATCGTACTTATATGGTTTAAACTTTATATAGATTTTGCTTTTATAAAAAATCACCTCTAGCAAAAATCATATTGCTAAAGGCAATTTTTCAAACAAAAAACAAAAAAACCTTAATTTTTATTGATGCTGTATGCCTCTTTTTTAACCGTTGCGAAAACGGTTTGCAAATCAGCGATCAAATCCTCAATATCCTCAATTCCGACAGAAAGACGAACCAAGTCTTTAGAAACTCCTGTTTCTGCTTGCTCCTCCTCTGTCAATTGTTGGTGTGTTGTACTTGCCGGATGAATGATTAGTGACTTTGTGTCTCCAATATTGGCCAGAAGAGAAAACAATTTTGTTTCGTCAACTACTTTTTTAGCTGCTTCAAAACCGCCATTCAGTCCAAAAGTGATGATTCCGCTTTGTCCTTCAGGCAAGTATTTTTTGGCTAAATCAAAATATTTACTGGACTCTAATCCCGGATAATTTATCCAGGCCACCTCATCTTGTTTCTCTAGCCATTTGGCCAAAGTCAAAGCATTTTCGCTATGTTTTTTGATTCGGATTGGCAATGTCTCTAATCCCTGAATGATCTGGAAAGCATTAAAAGGACTCAAAGCTGAACCAAAATCCCGCAAACCTTCAATTCTCGCTTTTGTGATAAAGGCAGCATTTCCAAGCGCTTCATGATACACCAAACCATGGTAACCCGGAGAAGGTTCTGTAAATTCAGGGAATTTTCCGTTTGCCCAATCAAAAGTTCCGGCATCAATAATAGCGCCTCCTAGCGAAGTTCCGTTTCCGGCAATATATTTGGTCAAAGAGTGAATTACAATATTTGCTCCGTATTCAATTGGTTTTAGCAAATAAGAAGTGGCCACCGTATTATCGACAATAAAAGGCACTTTGAAGTTTTTAGCTTCTTTCGAAATGGCGCCCAAATCCAATACATCTAATTTTGGATTCCCTAAAGATTCTACAAAAAAGGCTCTTGTATTTTCTTTTGCCGCTTTGGAGAAATTTTCTGCTTTTGACGGATCAACAAACGTCGTTGTTATGCCTAATCGGGGTAAAGTTACTTTCAATAAATTGTAAGTCCCTCCATACAAACTGTTTGATGCTACAATATGATCTCCGGATTTTAACAAAGTCAGGAACGTTGTTGCGATTGCAGCGGTTCCCGATGCGGTAACGACTGCTCCAATTCCGCCTTCGAGCGCCGCCAGTCTTTGCTCTAAAATGTCGTTTGTCGGATTGTTTAATCTGGTGTAAATAAATCCGGCTTCGGCAAGACCGAATAAATTGGCTGCGTGATCTGAATTGTTAAAAACATACGATGATGTCTGGTAAATAGGCACGGCTCTTGTTCCTGCATTTTTAGTAACATCGTGTCCAGCGTGTAGTGCGTTTGTTGCAAATTTTTGTGTGCTCATAATTTCTTAGTTTTTAGTGTTGTTAATAGTATTTTAGTTTGTTATTGATTTATTTTTAAAAATAAAGGTCTTCTTCTTCTACTGCATACATTTGAAATAGTAATGATTTGTGTCCTTCCAGGCTCAACTCTTCTTTTACTTGAGTTACTTTCTCTATAATGTTGCTGTTTATTTTAAAATCTGTTTCTATTGCTTTCGAACTTTTAGCTGTGGTTTTCATACTTGTAATTTTTTAAAATGATGAAATAAAAAAAGCCCTTTTGGCTGGCTTACCAAAAGGGCTTATAGTTTAACTATAACAAAGATTTTATCTTTCACTTTTGGCAACAACAGACCGGAACGCATTTACGCATCATACAACACATTATCATTTTGTCTGCTATTGTTTTCATTTTATAAAATTGTATTAATTAAAAACTTTTAGATTTTTTTAGTTCTACTAGTTTGATAGAGTAAATATAGTAACTATTTTTTAACTACCAAAAAAAAATGTATAATTTAACATTTAAAAAGAATTAAGCTACATAAATTTTGCCCCAATCCTTTGTAAACCCCTTTCAAATCAAGCTTAAAGCAATTTTGAATCTGAAAGGGATTTTTTTATATTTTATTTAAAACTTGAACCCTAATCGCGCAAAAACAAATCTTCCGTTTAATCCAAATTGCGAAACGGCTCTTGAATAAGCAAATTGATTTGCGTTACTTAAATCGGTACTCGGTGCAGGAGACAAAGTTGGGGTTGTATTGGTAAAGGCAGGTGTTGAAGGATTGTTACGGTCCGGATATACATCTCCTATATTATTAACCCCAAGCGTAATTCTGAACTTCTCATTAATCTGATATCCTAAAGACAAATCGGTCACAATTTTTGCGCTGTATTCCGGATGTTCGTACACAGAAGAAAATCCGTCTAAGTTCACATCTGTTGCTCCCGGATCTGTTACCTTTCCGAAATAGCTGTTTCTTAAATAAATATCCAATTTCTTGATATTAAAAGTGGTGGTCAAATTTGCCTTCAACTTTGGAATTGCTTCTTCCAAATAAACTCTGCTTGACTCCGGAAAAAACGAATATTTAAAAGGCTCTCCTCCTGCATCAATAATAGACTGAGGAACATTTAAATCTCCTACTCTTTTGGTTTCATTATAACTAATCGCAAAATCATTTCTGATTGTGAAATCAGCTACTACATTATACTTCTGAGAAATCACTACATCTATTCCTTTTGTCTCAGAATTGATTCCGTTTGTCCAGAATGAGGCTCTTTCTACTCCTTTTAAATCAAATGCTTCCTGAAACAGGGTCAATGCTTCTGCTTGTTCCGGTGAGGTAGCACCCGTAATTTGCGCGTCTGTTGGTCTTGCATATTGTCCTGTTAAAACAATTCGGTCATCGATTCTTGTAAAATAGGCATCGGTAGAAATGGTGATATTGGCTTCCGGAATTTTAAACGTAAAACCGGTGCTGATACTTTTAGATTTCTCCGGTTTTAAATTTGCTACACCAATGCTTTTTGCCGCATCGGAGTCATTTGTAAAATACCCCACCTGGTATGGAGCACCATTGATAAATTGAGTAGAGCTGGTTTCAAAATATTTTTGTTGCAATGAAGGTGCTCTAAAACCTGTTTGTCCAGAAATCCTCCAATTGATGAAATCATTTAATTTCAAAAGTGAAGCCAATTTAAACGTAACCGTGTTTCCAAAATCAGAATAATTTTCGAAACGTGCTGCTCCGTTTAAAAGCCAGTTTTCGGTTGAATTTAATTCTAAATCTACATAAGCTGCCACACTTTTTCTGTCTTTCTCTTTTGCATCGGTAGCTTGAAATCCTGAGAATCCCTGCGCTCCTGCTCCACGTTTGTTCCCGAAGAAATCAGTCACAATTAATGGTGAAGTTGTTGGCAATGTACCGGAAACAAAATTTCCGTTTACGTCATATAATCCATAAGAGGCTTGTTCTCCGGCTTTAATCTGATAGTTTTCATATCTGAATTCTCCACCAAAAGCAACATTCAATCCTTCTAAAACATCGAGTTTTTTACTAAAATCTAAATTGGTTGTACTTTGTAAAAATGAAACTTTCCCTGCATCAAAACTAGATGGAGATTGTGTTCCCAAAGTTGCATTTATCGTATTGTTTGCTCCGTATTTAAAAGAGTTGGTTCCCAGATTGGAACTGAAGTCAGTATCAAAACCAAACAATTGCGTTGTAATTCCCGCAGCAGCAGAAGCGTCTACGATATCTGATTCTATTTCCGGCAAAAATCCATTTGAATATACCTGAGTAAAAGCTCCCGAAGCATTTGGAAGTCTGTTAAAGGCGTATGATTTTCCGTTTCTGTAAGACAGTCCTCCAAAGGAATATAAGGAAGTAATCTCAGTCAAAGGATATTTAGCATTGAAATACAACTGCCCTGTTGCCAATTCTGACTGACCTACACTCATATTATAGTCACTTCTTTGCTGTCCTCTGTAATTCAATTCATTATTCGTTACATCGAAATTTAAGGCAGTTTGCATCTGAGCAATTGTGCTCGCAGAAGAAATCGCAGTTTGCTGTGCCGGTGTAAAATAACTTACCTGTGGTGCATATTGCTGTAATGTACTGATGATTTGTCCTGAATTTGGCGTTGCATTAATATTACTAAACAACGAATTGACCTGAACGCCATCTTGAGCCGCTCTGTTTTCGACAGCGTTATAGGCATTAAAAATAGGGTTACTTCTAATTCCCGCACGACTGGTAGCCTGTCTTGTTACGGCACTTCCGGTAACATTCAGATAACTTCCCTGTTTTCCTAAAGAGGTACCGTAGTTTAAGTCTAATTGTAAAGATTGTCCGTCACTTCCTCCTTTAAAATTATTGGAGCCCGAAGATACATTTGCCCCGTACTGAATATCTCCTGAAACGTATTTTGCATTCTTTTTCAATACAATATTGATTACTCCGGCGATGGCATCCGAACCGTATTGCGCGGCAGCTCCATCTCTTAACACCTCTATTCGCTCGATCGCGTAAGACGGAATTGCATTTAAATCAGTTCCGACAGAACCTCTACCCGGTGATCCGTTTATGTTTACCAAAGCACTTGTATGTCTTCGTTTGCCATTCACCAGAATCAAAACCTGATCGGGACCTAAACCCCTTAATTGTGCCGGATCAACGTGATCTGTTCCATCTGCAGTAGAGGTTGGATTACTGGTAAAGGATGGTGCAACATAATTTAATATTTGGGTTACACTGGTTTGTGGAGCCCCTTTTGTTATTTCAGCTATATTGAATACATCAACAGGAACAGGTACGTCTGTTTTTACTCTGTTTTTACTTCTTGACCCCACTATTGTGATTTCTGACAGTTCATTGTTTTGTAAAGTATCTTTTTCTTTTTTGTTCTCCTGAGCATACAATCCCGAGATGGTAGCCAAGCCAAAAATTAATAGTAATTTATTTTTCATTGTATTTGAATTAGGTTTTTTTATGCTGTTTGTTATTGAATGTTGCTTATTATTTTTATTTCGTTTTCGACAAAAAAAAACCTCTGCAGATTGGCAGAGGTTCTTTATATATAGCTGAAAACATAGTCTACAATAGTCTCTCTGCGGAAGTTTCCGGCATCATACAAGACATATTCTTTGAGATTGATTTCATGTTTATTTTGTTTTCTTTCGTTTTGATGGGGCAAATTTGCGGACTTTTTTTGGAACCACCAAACAAAAACCCAAAATATTTCCATTACCCTATCGAATTAGTATGTTATGTTAAATTTCTGTACAATAAATAAAAAAAACAAAACTTTAATTTGTCAATCAAAATGGTTTTATAACTTTGCACCCGAATACAGAGGAAAAATTTGAACTGATTGCAACCTCTTCATAATGAAATGGTTCGTTATGAATACTGAAATGTTTTGATTTCAGTAGTAAAAAATGCTAAAGCAGGAACTCTCCTTTAGCATTTTTTAGCAATTTTTTTACCTCGCTTAATTTTAATTATCTAATTAATAAATTATTATGGCTTATTTATTTACGTCAGAATCTGTTAGTGAAGGACATCCAGACAAAGTTGCAGATCAAATTTCGGATGCATTAATTGACAACTTTTTGGCATTTGATGCTAACTCAAAAGTAGCATGTGAAACTTTAGTTACAACTGGTCAGGTAATCCTGGCTGGCGAAGTAAAATCCAATACCTATCTTGATGTTCAACAAATCGCTCGTGAAGTAATCCGCAAAATCGGTTACACTAAGAGTGAGTATATGTTTGAAGCAAATTCTTGTGGAATTCTTTCAGCAATTCACGAACAATCTGCAGATATCAATCAAGGTGTTGACAGAGCTAAGCCAGAAGAGCAAGGCGCTGGGGATCAAGGAATGATGTTTGGTTACGCAACTAACGAAACAGAAAATTACATGCCTTTGGCACTTGATTTATCTCACAAATTATTACAGGAATTAGCCATCTTAAGACGCGAAAACAAAGAGATCTCTTATTTACGTCCTGATGCTAAATCACAAGTAACTTTAGAGTACAGTGATGATAACAAACCAACACGTATTGATGCTATTGTAATCTCAACTCAACACGATGATTTTGATGAAGAGACTGCCATGTTGGCTAAAATCAAAAAAGACATTATTGATATTTTGATTCCAAGGATCATTGCAAAAAATCCAGCTCACGCTCATTTATTCAATGATAAAATCCAATACCACATTAACCCAACAGGAAAATTCGTAATTGGAGGACCTCACGGAGATACTGGTTTAACAGGAAGAAAAATTATCGTTGATACTTACGGTGGAAAAGGAGCTCACGGTGGTGGTGCTTTCTCCGGAAAAGATCCAAGTAAAGTAGACAGAAGTGCTGCATATGCTACACGTCATATTGCTAAAAACTTAGTTGCTGCAGGTGTTGCTGACGAAATCTTAGTACAGGTTTCTTATGCAATTGGTGTTGCTCAACCAATGGGTATTTTTATCGATACTTACGGAACTTCTAAAGTAAACTTAACGAATGGTGAAATCGCTAAAAAAGTAGAGGCTATCTTTGATATGCGTCCTTACTTTATCGAACAACGTTTGAAATTAAGAAATCCAATTTATAGCGAAACTGCAGCTTACGGACACATGGGACGTAAACCTGAAACGGTAACAAAAACTTTTTCTGCTCCGGGAGGAAACGAAAAAACAGTTACTGTTGAGTTATTTACATGGGAAAAACTTGATTTTGTTGACCAGGTAAAAACTGCTTTTGGATTGTAATTTCAATCTAAAATCTATATAAAAAAAGGCTTTCTAAAAATTTAGAAAGCCTTTTTTTATAGCTGTTTATTTACTTTCTTTAATGTTTAAAATAACAGTTAAAATATGAGTAAATTACCTTCGTTACAAAACGTCATAAAAGCCACACAAAGAACAGTGCTTCGATTCCCTCTGGAAACGCTCACTGCCATTCTCGGAACTATTTTCGCTATAATTCTACAAGAAAAAAAATATGGTGGACCACAGGAGTTTTACATAAAAGCAGTCATGAGCTGCTCGCTTTGTCTGATTTTATTTCTTTCAGTCAGTTTATATTTCCAAGCTTCAAAAAAAAGCAATTTATTACGTTTTTTAAGCAGTTTTATTCTAGGCAGTTTACTTATTGCGTTTGTTTTTAGTTTTAAAAAAAATATTACGGATGTAGAAGCTCAAGAATTTTTAGTCCTCAATATTGCTTTACACTTACTGGTTTCCTTTGCCGGCTTTTTACCTAAAACTTACCATCAGGAGGAATTTTGGGAATTCAACAAACAACTTTTTCTCCGAATTCTGACTGCCGGACTATATAGCATGGTTCTTTACTGCGGTTTGGCATTAGCCATATTGGCGATCGAAAAACTGTTTGGTTTTGAATTTTACGATCGAATTTATCTTTATATCTTCTTTACTATTACGGGCGTTTTCAATACCATTTTCTTTTTAAATGGGGTTCCTGAAACTAATAATCAGGAAAATCCATTACAATTGAGTTATCCAAAAGGTCTTAAAAACTTTACTCAATTTATATTATTACCCTTGATAAGTCTTTACCTGATAATTCTTATTTGTTACGAAGCCAAAATCCTGATCACACTATCATTACCCGTAGGTTGGGTTTCTTATCTTGTTTTAGTATTTGCTATTTTTGGAATCCTTTCTTTTTTACTGGTACATCCGATTGCAAATGAAAAAGGCAACCTTTGGATGAAAACCTTTAATCGTTGGTTCTACTTTTTACTAATTCCTTTACTGGGTCTCTTGTTTTGGGCTATTTTGTACCGAATCAACTTGTATGGTTTCACACACGAAAGGTATTATGTATTGTTATTGTCGATATGGCTGGGGGTTGTTGTTTTATATTTTTTAATTCAAAAGCAACCTAAGATTAAGTTCATTCCGATAAGCATGTGCCTTGCAGGATTATTTTCTATTGTTGGACCGCAAAGTGCTAATTCGGTTTCAAAAAACAGTCAGCTATCTCGATTTCAATCTTATATACAAAAAGACAAAGCAAAAAAATTAACCTTTGAACAAGAACAGGATTTCAGCAGCATTGTATCTTTTTTAGAGGAAAATTATGGCGTTGAAATTATGGTTCCTTACGCTGAAAAAGAATTAAAACCACTGCTTAAAAAGGATAAATTCCCAAGTGATTACGAAATAATGAAAGCACTGGGTTATGAATACAGATCAATGTATGAAGAAAAAGAGGATACTTCAATAAATTATTCTTATTATGAAAACGACCAAACTTCGATACAAAACATTCATGGTTTTGACATGTCTTTCCATTTATCAGATAACAGTAAGTTTGAATGTATCGACTGCATAAAAATTGAGAATAAAAGTTATTCCATTTACGCCAAAACAAAAGACTATGGTACTGATTTAACTATTAATGGAGAGGTTGTTCCTTTAAAAATTATTCCTTTTATTAATGAAAATACCGGCTTTGGATCGCATCCAACAGATCAAAAAATCACCCAACTAATAGAGACTGATAAATACCGTATTCTGCTTACTTATCTTAATGTCTCCGGAGAATTAGAGAAGAAGAAAAAAGTCATTACTTATTATCAAATAAAAGTAATGATTGGTGTCAAATAACAATTGTTGGTCGTAAACAATAAGTTTAGGCGGTAAGCTTGAAGCCGAAATCACTAAAAAAAACGCGACAGATTTAAGAAACCTGTCGCGTTTTTTTAATAAATTAAATTCTAATATGTACCGTTTTGCATTTTTTCCAGAACTACTTTCATTTCGTTTACTGTTTCTTCGTCCTGAACCGTACCGGAGTACTGCAATGCTTTTTCCTGAGTTTCGATCCCTTTTTCTTTTTGTCCGTCTTTATAATACAACTGCGCTAATGTATCTAAATAGTACGGATTGTTTTTCGTTATAATCAGACTGTATTCAGACCAATCAATTGCGGCTTTTACAAAGTCAATGTTTTCCGGTTCTGAAACTACTTTCCAGGCAGCTGAATTACACAGTTCAGAGTAATATTCTTTTAAGGAATTCCATCCATCAAAAGAATATTCATCAGAAGTATTAAATGTCTGGTACAATCCGTCTAATCTTTCAAACGGATTACCTTTTTCTAATGATAAATACTCTTTAAAGAAACCACCAAACTCTTTCGTATAGGCAGGCTCCTCTTCCAAAATAGCAAAATAACTTTTATAACAAAAAAAGCTGCCCTTACCGGATGTGATTAGCTTTTTATAAGTCTTAATGATTTGATTCTTATTTGCTTTCTCCGAACTTTCATCCCCTAAACCATACCCATTTGTCTGCAAAGCGGTTGAAATTTCATCCGTTAAAGAAACGTTTAACGGTCTGCTATAGCCTGTTCCTTCCAGACCTTTTGTTGCTTCAATCGCATCATAATGTTTAATTAAATAATCAATCGCAAGAAAATCAGTACCGTTAAACATTCTGTCTTCATTAAAAAACAACTTATAAAATCCTTGATTCTTAATTTCCTGCAGGATCGCTTCAACCAAAAGCATGTTCGGCTTCGTATCTTTTTGATGTGTTTCAATTAATTTTTTCCAGATTTGTAAAACCTCCTTTTTATTAAACGTGAATTTGCCCAACTTAAAACCTGTCGAAGCTATTTCATCTATCGTCTCACCACCAGCCTCATAATCCTTCAAAATGGAGACTTGGTTAAAAGCCGAAACCAGCTCAGCATCTGTTGCTTTTTTATTTCTGATTACCTTATTAAAAGTATACAAAGCATTGGCTTTCTCCAGTTTTTTTGGAAACCCATTATAAAAATTAAACTCTGCTTTTTCGTCTTCTAAAGTAGTCTTCGAACTAGTCAAAACAGCACCATCACCATTTAAAATAGCCACAGCAGGATTATTTAACAACTTATTCTTTTTAAGCCAATTTTTATCATCAGCACTCGCTAAATAGTAATTAAAAACATCAAATTGAGCGTTATAAGCATCGTACATATTAGCTGAAACTTCTGCTTCGCGTTCTTTCACAAACTGATCAAAATCGGCTTTCGCAAAAGAATTCTCATCGTTTGAATAAACGACCAAAAATTTTGTTTTTGCATTTTTAGTTGCTGCAATAGCATCCTTTAAATTATTTTCGATTTTAAGTTTAAAATCGAACTTCGGAGACTCATATTCATTCTCATTTATACCGGCGATACTATCCGAAGTAACGGCTTCGACACCAAAACCTTCATCAACCAAAGCCTCTTTGCCCGGATAAGTCCAATTAGCAATATTTTGGCTTTCAAGAGCTGTAACTTTTACTTCACTATCTAATTTCTGCTCTTTTTCATTTACAAAAGTCAACGGGTTCTTCCCTCCTTTATCTGATATTCGAAGCCCATTGGTTTTCCTGTCCAAAAATCCGGAAATTTTTAAGTCACCCGAAAGATCCGAATTGTATTTAATGGTTACTTCTGCAACATCCTTTGGCAAAGCGTACTTACAAAGTTTAGTCTCAGTTTCGTGACCTTCTAATACTAAATATAAAAAATCGCTTTTATCAATATCAAATATGAGGTCCGCCTCTCTCCATTCCGGATCAATTTGGGTCTTAATATCTGAAAGTTTTTGATATTGAACGGCTTCATTTCCTTTCTGCGTTCCTATGTAAAAGGGATAAAAAGAAGAATCTATAAATTTAATTTTAATTTTTTTCGCCTTCTTATCCTTTACAAAAGCAAGATCAAAACCTTCCTCTACACTCTTATTTTGAGAGAACAATAAGGAATCTCCTTTTATATTGTAATCGCCGGAATACAATATAAATTCGTACTTGTTATTCTCTAATAAATTTAGTTTGATTTTTTGTCCTCTGTTTGTTGATAGATAACTTCCTTTCTCGATACTTTTTGTTTGAGAAAAAGAGGCCGACATTAAACAAATGAACAGTGAAAAACTCCATATAAAATTGCGCATGCTTCTATTCTTTTTGGATTGTTAATTTTGCGCAAAGATATTTCATTCTTACTCAAATTACAGTCACAAAATTCTATTTTTTAGTGATTAAAATACTACAAAAACTCTATTATCTCAAAAACACTTTATACGCGGCGGAATAGTCTATTTCAAAACAAAACTTAAAGACGTCCAGACCTTTACCCTATCAACTCCTGAAGCTATAACATAAACAGTAGCATTCTAAAAAGGTCTTGCCACAAAATCTAATCTCCTACGCTATTTCTACTATAGTTTTTTGTAATTTGGCTCTTAGAAACCAGAGTATCATGAGCCAAACAGTGCGCCGTTTTTTAATAATCTTTTTTATCGCCGGTTACTCCACAGTATTCTTTGCGCAAGGCCAGAAAATAAAGCCTGATACTATTTCTCATTTAAAAATTGATGCTGATGAATTTCTGGGATACGATTCTTTTGGGTATTATTATTTGATAAAAGATAATGTCTTTCGAAAAATTAAAGGCAATGAGACTTTTGAGTACAAAAATGTTTCTTTAGGAAATTTAACTAAAGTCGACCTGCAAAATCCGCTTAAAATGGTTTTGTTTTACGAAGACTTTAATAGTGTTATATTACTCGATAATCAATTGAATAAAATCACGGAGATTAATTTTTCTCAAAACAATATCCCAATTGTAGTTCCGTTTATAGGTATGTCAACGCAGAATCAACTTTGGGTTTATAACACATTAAACCAACAAATTGGACTTTTCGACTATCTGAAGAATGAATATAAAATCGTTTCGACTCCATTGACCGAAACGATCCAATATTATCAAACCGATTTTAATGCTTTTTATTGGATAGACAAGAAAAACAACTGGTTCTCCTGCGATATTTTCGGAAAAATAACAGCTCTGGGGAAAGTCCCTGATTTTGATAAAATCGAAATTATTGACCAACACCAATATATTTTCAGGACAAACAATTTATTGTATTTTAAAAGCAGTTCAGATACAAATTCGAGTACAATTTCTGAAATAGAAATTTCAGAAAAAACCTTTGATAAATTCTGCTACAAAGACCAAATTTTATCTATTTTTACATTTAAAGAAATCATCAATTATAAAATCGTAACACCGTAATGCACATAGCAATAGCAGGAAATATAGGCGCTGGTAAAACAACATTAACCAAGTTACTGGCCAAACATTTTAAATGGGAACCTCATTATGAAGATGTGGTAGACAACCCGTATTTAGATGATTTCTACCATCAAATGGAACGTTGGTCCTTTAATTTACAGATTTACTTCTTAAACAGTCGCTTCCGTCAGGTATTGCAAATTCGCGAAAGTGGTAAGAAAATCATCCAGGACAGAACGATTTATGAAGATGCTCATATTTTTGCTCCCAACTTATATTCGATGGGATTAATGACCAGTCGCGATTTTGAAAACTACACTTCCTTATTCGAATTAATGGAATCGTTGGTGAAAGCACCCGATTTATTGATCTACCTAAGAAGTTCTATTCCTAATTTGGTTGGACAAATTCACAAACGCGGACGCGAGTACGAAAACTCCATTTCGATCGAGTATTTAAGCCGTCTGAACGAAAGGTACGAAGCCTGGATTCAGACCTACACAAAAGGAAAATTATTAATTATCGATGTTGACAACATCAATTTTGTTGATAATCCCGAAGATCTGGGAAATATCATCAACCGAATTGATGCCGAATTGAACGGATTGTTTTAACAGCAAATCAGACGAATATAAATCCCCCTTATTCAAAAAGTAAGGGGGATTTTTAGTTTACAACTTATTGCTTATTTTTAGAGACTTGAAATAATTGGATTAAGATATCAAGTTCAAAAGTTGTAGAGCAATAAAAAATTGGATGTAAAAAATTAGCTTATTTAAAAAAAACACTCCGTTTGTCATTTCGACGAAGGAGAAATCACACCAGGATTTCCGCATAGTGAGTGACCATTCTTTGTCGAGTTACGTGTGTGATTTCTCGTACCTCGAAATGACAAACGGAGTGTGTTTTGATCTTAATCCAAACAATTTTCGAAGCTACAGAAAATTAATTACGATACTCAAATTGTCTACATTCTATTTGTTGGAATTCATGATGAATACCACAATCTAAAAGACATTAAAAACTTATAGCAATATGGAAATAAAACCTATAAAAACAGAAAAAGATTATGACTTAGCACTTGAAAGGGTAAATACTCTTTTCAACGCTAAACCAAATACCAGTGAAGGTGATGAATTAGATATTTTGGTAACACTTATAGAAAAATATGAACAAATACATTATCAAATTTCTGAACCCGATCCAATTGAAGCCATAAAATTTATGATGGAGCAAAATGGCCTTACAGACGCAGATTTAGGAGTTATCTTAAATAGTCGCTCCAGAGTATCTGAAATCTTTAAGCGCAAAAGAGCTTTGACCATAAAACAAATTAGAATTTTAAACGAGGCCCTTCACATCCCTGCCTCAACTTTAATTAAAGAATACGCCTTAAATCAATAAAAAATGCCTCTGGAAATCCAGAGGCATTTTTATTTTTATGCCACAGCACTTTTATTTTGCTGCTTCAATTTTTGCTTTAACTTCTTCTTCTGTTCCTTCAAAAACTTCCGTAGTTGTTTTTCCGTTTTCCGTTTTGGTCACTGTTCCTTTTGTAACACCATCTACGGTAGATAAATTAACCTCAAGACGTTTTTTCTCATATTTACTTGTATCAAAACAATCTGTTTTTTGATGTACATATTTTCCGTTTGCATCAAAATTAGCCAGACATTTTGCAGTCTCTTCCGGTGTGCAGCCTTTTTCTTTACACATTTTAACACATTCTTCTTTGGTCATTCCTGCCATTAAAGATTCATCACCACATTTCGAATGTCCTGCATGTATTTCCGTTTTTTTGCAACAGGAAGCAGCCATTCCGGCTGTATCTGTACCGTGTCCTTCTCCTAAGATTGGTGCAATGACCAAACCAATCAAACAAGTCAGTTTAATTAAAATATTCATTGATGGACCTGAAGTATCTTTAAACGGATCTCCAACTGTATCTCCGGTTACCGCTGCTTTGTGCGCATCCGATCCTTTATAAGTCATTTCACCATTAATCATAACTCCGGCTTCAAAAGATTTTTTAGCATTGTCCCAGGCACCTCCTGCATTATTTTGAAAAACAGCCCAAAGTACACCCGAAACAGTAACACCGGCCATATATCCTCCAAGCATCTCAGCAATTAACTGATTGTTATCGGCATAAACCAATTTTCCTAACAATACAATTGCAATAGGAAAACCAATGGTTAAAATTCCAGGCAACATCATTTCGCGTAAAGCTGCCTTAGTAGAGATTTCAACACATTTTCCATATTCCGGTTTTCCGGTTCCTTCCATAATTCCAGGAATTTCCTTAAACTGACGACGTACTTCGTACACCATGTCCATTGCTGCTTTTCCTACCGAATTCATGGCTAAAGCCGAGAACACTACCGGAATCATTCCTCCTACAAATAACATTGCTAAAACGGGTGCTTTAAATATATTGATTCCGTCAATTCCTGTGAAAGTCACATAGGCCGCAAACAAAGCCAATGAAGTCAAGGCGGCTGAAGCAATCGCAAATCCTTTTCCGGTTGCAGCAGTTGTATTTCCTACTGAATCTAAAATATCTGTTCTGGTACGAACTTCTTTTGGTAATTCGCTCATTTCTGCGATTCCTCCGGCATTGTCAGAGATTGGACCAAAAGCATCAATTGCCAACTGCATTGCTGTAGTGGCCATCATTGCTGATGCCGCTAAGGCTACTCCGTAAAACCCTGCTAACGCATAGGAAATCCAAATGGCGGCTGCGAATAATAATACGGTTGGAAAAGTAGAAATCATTCCTGTAGCCAAACCTGCAATAACATTGGTTCCTGCTCCTGTTGATGATTTTTGCACAATTGCCAAAACCGGTTTTGTACCTAATCCTGTATAATATTCTGTAACGGATGAAATGGCTCCACCAACTACTAATCCAACCAAAGTAGCATAAAAAACTCTCATTGAAGAGATCTGTTGTGCTCCTTCTCCAAAGAATTCCATTGTCATTACTTCAGGTAACATGTGTTTTACCAAAAAGAAACAGGCAATTGCCGTTAAAACAATCGAAACCCAGTTTCCTATATTTAATGCTTTTTGTACTTGTGCTTCTTTTGCATTATCATCTGAGATTTTTACCAATGTTGTTCCGATAATCGAAAATAAAATTCCGAAACCGGCAATTGTCATTGGCAATAAAATTGGGCCTATTCCGCCAAAAGCGTCCTGAATATTTCCGCCCATATCTTTAATCACATAGTTTCCTAAAACCATTGCGGCTAATACCGTTGCAACATAAGATCCGAATAAATCGGCTCCCATACCGGCAACATCACCTACATTATCTCCTACGTTATCTGCAATTGTTGCCGGATTACGAGGATCATCTTCCGGAATTCCGGCTTCAACTTTACCCACTAAATCAGCACCAACATCGGCAGCTTTCGTGTAAATTCCACCACCAACTCTGGCAAACAAGGCGATTGATTCTGCTCCTAATGAAAATCCGGCCAATGTTTCCAAAACAACGGTCATCGTTTCTGTATCTTTCCAAACTCCATCGGAAAACAGCGTAAAGAAAATTATAAAAAAGGTGGTTAAACCTAAAACTGCCAAACCGGCAACACCCAGTCCCATTACCGTTCCTCCTCCAAAAGAAACTTTTAAAGCTTGCGGTAAACTTGTACGGGCAGCCTGAGTGGTTCTAACGTTAGTTTTAGTAGCGATCTTCATCCCTATATTACCAGCGTAAGCAGAGAAGAGTGCTCCAAAAATAAAGGCAACTACAATTAATAAATGTGTTTTAACTCCCGGAATAAAGGTAATTCCTGCCAATGCAACACTTGCAATAATCACAAAAATTGTCAATAATCGGTATTCTGCTTTTAAGAAAGCAAGCGCCCCTTCATAAATGTGATCTGAAATCTCTTTCATTTTGCCGTCGCCGGCATCTTGTTTTAAAACCCAACTCCTTTTTATTCCCATGAAAAGTAATCCTAAAACTGCCATGACAATTGGCAGGTAAATCATAAATGCATTCATAATATTGTAATGGTTTTTTGGTTAATAGTCAACAAACTAGCAAAACGAATTTAAACAAAAAAGCAATACTCCTGACGGAGTATTGCTTTTTTTATAAAATACAAAGGTTAAAATTATTTAATACTAAACAATCCCTCTGGTTTATTTTCGATATCATCAAAACGTTTTGTGCACTCTGCAATAATAGCAAATGCTTCGTTTACATCTCCCCATCCTTCAACATCAACCTTTTTGTTTTCAAGATCTTTGTAAACCTGGAAGAAATGCTCGATTTCTTTTACTAAGTGTGGGTTTATGTCTGACAAGTCTGTTAATGAGTTCCAGATTGGATCTGAAACAGGTACACAAATAATTTTCTCGTCTGGTCCTTTATCGTCTGCCATGTGGAAAACACCGATTGGTTTTACTTCCATAACACATCCTGGGAAAGTTGGTTCAGTTACCAAAACCAATACGTCAAGAGGGTCACCGTCAAGTGCTAAAGTTTCCGGAATAAATCCGTAATCAGCCGGGTACATCATTGAAGAGAATAACATTCTGTCGAAACGCATTCTTTTAATTTCAAAATCGTACTCATATTTATTTCTGCTTCCTCTTGGTATTTCGATTAATACATCGAAAGTTGTTAGTTTGTCTGCGGTCATTTTTGTTTTTTATTAATTCTATAATTTCGGTTGCAAAAGTAACTAAAGAATCTATGTTTACAATAAAAAAACCGCTTAAATTATCTGCATTATCTTTTAAAAAACAAGCATTTAATAGGTAATTTTTCTATTTCGCTTATTTAAGTAATAATGCCAGAGCAAATAGGTCGCATAAGATCGGTAAGGACTCCATTGCCGGGCATGAATTTCCATTTCCTGTTTATCATGAATATCCAACAATTCTTTGATGGTATTTACCACTGCGATATCTCCAAGCGGAATTAAATCGGGCTCCTGCAAACAAAACATCAGATAGATATCAATAGTCCAGTTTCCGATTCCTTTTAGCCTTATGAGCTCCTCACGTACTTGTTGCGCCGATTTTATCGCTAAACTTTCAATGTCTAATTCTCTGCTTAAAACAGCTTCCGCTAAAATTTTGATATACAGTGTTTTTTGACGACTCACACCAAGGGCTCTAAACTCTTCGTCAGACAAAACAGCCATTGTTTCAGGATTACAGATGGTATAGGCTTTTATTTTCAAGAATGTAGCTTTTGCTGAATCTATAGAAACCTGCTGCTCGAGTATGAGCAATACTAATGTTTCAAAACCTTGTGGACGTTTTGGAATTGGGGGTAATCCGTATTTATCAATTATTTCCTGAAATATTGGATTTTTACCGGAGAGGAAATCGATAGCTTCTTGCATAAGGTGGATTTTAGCGTCTTCCAAAATTAACTAAAATTATGGATTTATTCTATGCGAAAACATTGAGTCATCAAATTCCAAACGGCCTTGTTATCCTACATTTTTTTCTATTTTCAATTATCCTGAAATATACTTTCCATAAGGAAGTCTATTTACACAATAGATAATTAATGCTGATATAGACAAACATAAAGCACTAGTAATTGGAATTGCCAAAACAGGATTTATAAAGTCATAGTCAATACCCAAAGACACCAAAAATCGAAGAACTAAAATATGAACCAAATAAATTCCATAACTATAGGTATTTATAAAATTGATTATCTGAACAAGGACAGGATTTGAAATTTTTGAATTTTTAAAGTAAATAAACAATCCAGCAGAAACAATTACAATATTAAAAGTCAGCCCTCCATAAAAATATTCATTAAAACGATTCTCTGCAACTGATAAAAAATAAGTACCAAAAATGGTGACGATTATACCTAAGAAAAACAACAATAAAGAAATTTGCTTGAGTGTTTTTACATCATATTTAAATGACTTAATTGACAAATAATACCCTAAGATCAGATAACCCAAAAAACCCGCAAAATAGGTAAAATCAACATTAATTCGAAATTCACGAAAAATAGGCTGATTTAGAAATAAAGTAAAAACCCAGATCGCTATAAAGTACAGTATCTCTTTTTCATTGGCATTCTGAACCCATTTACTTAGGATTGGCATAAAAAGATATATCCCAATAATCATGTAAATATACCATAAATGAAAGGAACTTCCTGTTGCAATCAGATTAAGAGCCAGTTTACTCCCCTCTAATAATGACATCTCAGGATGCACTAAAGAGGCGTCACGCAAAGCCAATAGCACATAAAAAAAACTCCAAAAGAGAAAAGGTAAAATAATTCTGGAGAACTTCTTTTTCAGAAAATCACCTAATTCGTATTTTTTGTTGAGCATTAACGCTCCGGTGAGCATCAGGAAAATCGGCACACAAAAACGAACTATGCTGTCATATACATTTCCTGTCCACCAAACAAAATTGGAGATATTCCCATATTTATAAAGGATATCACACGCTACATGAACAAAAATTACGCTAATAGTGGCTAAAACCCTAAGATTAGTTGTCCAATTTAAATTACTAGTTTCTACAGTTGTACTCATAGAAACTAAATTAACAAAAATATATTTACCTTTTACTAAAAATAAAAGCCGAACGATCCTTTTACTGCAAATTTATTTGCATCAGGTGTATTTAAGTAACTTCCTCTCCAAGAGAAATCGATTCGGAATACTTTGAATATATTTCCAATACCGGCATTGTACTCCCAATACACATTTTCCGGTGCATTATAAGGCTGCTGTGAGGCATTTATAGCTCGGTTGGCATTAGATATAGTACCGTGAACGGCTTTTATCCCTACAAACTCTCTCCAGTTTAATTTCCTCATAAAAGGAACTCTGGAGAACAATCTTCCACCAAAATCATGGTTCCATTGTAAAGTAGTATACTGATCCGTTATGAATTCATAGAAATTCAAGTTACTAAAGGTATTCTCAATCGTAAAATAAGTTTGATTTCCCGGTATTACACTCATTAACCCCAGCGGAATAGTTTCGAAAGTTTTCCCGGTTTCAAGAATAATATTCGATCTTCCTAAAGGTCCGATAATAATGGGTTGCTTGTAGAACAATTGAATTTTTTCGTAGGCAAAATCACTGTCTAAAACACCTTTAAGTCCATAACTGAAATTAACAAAGAAATGACTAAAAGGGCTATCAACAAGTTTTCGTTCTACACCAAAACCAATCGTTTTGCGATTTGGCATAAATTCGAATTGAATGTTTGCTTCGAATTGTTTTACCGCACTTGCTACAACTCCGGCAGGATTTGCAGTTGTTGGCAAAGTCGTATAATAATCTAAACTAAACGTTGGCGAAGCCGATTCTAATGTTCGATACGAAACACCGGCCTGGAAAACGAAATTTTTCAATGGTTCCATTTCGAAGGAAACATTGCTTAAATTGATATTCGTTAATTTTCCGTTACTGCCTGTTGTAAACAAAGCTGAGGACGCAAAACTTCTTCCTAAAATGTCATTGGTTGTAGTTAAACTGGCACCAATCTGCTCGATGTCCCGCCTGTTTCCTCCAGAGATAATGATTCGGTTTTTCTTATCCAACATCCATTTTCCGGAAACACCATATTTAAATTTATTGTCATCAAAACCATACGCCGTGTATGCCTGTATACGCCAAGGATCGTTTGGCCCAAAATAGGTACGACCTCCTACACGCAAACGCAAACCTTCGACTTCATTGTACCCAAATGTGGAGAAAATAGGTCCGTAATCAAAGTTTTTAAACTCGACATAACCACTTCCTAATATCGAAACTAAACTATAAAGTTGCTTGAATTTTTTAACTGTTTGCAACGTGTCAAGCATTTTATAAATACCGGCTTCGTCTTTATTTAGTTTTTCAAAACGATTTTCTTCCCAAAATTCAGGTGGGCGGTCATAAACCACGTTGTCTATAAAATTGACTTCTTCTTTATAAAATTTATCGGGCTTAGGAATATTAAATTTATGATTCCTGAACAGTGTGGTTCGTTTACCATAAACTCCTTTTGATTTCTCTTTTTTATTCAAAGCAAAATCAGACATCATATAGTCACGGGTTAACAGAAAAACGGAGTCATTTTGCACATCAAATTCCTGTTCGATATAAATGTCTTTTACCCAGTTAATATTGGCGCTTTTGGTAACGGCCATATTTATTTTTTTGATGGCAAAAGTGGTGTCATTTACCCAAAAATCTCCTTTAAAAGTCAGTTCATTTTTACGTCTTGGATAAAAAACAATGTTGTAACACCATTTTTTATCGATATAAGTACTGTCTTTCAATACATAGTTATACACATCAATTCCTGTTCTTGAAAGTGGGCTCGTAAAGCTCTTATCAAAGAATTTCAGATGGTTATCGTAAATATTGTAATCGGAATAAAGATCCTTTACAAAAGCCTGAATTTGCTGATTACCATTAAATCCTGACGTTTTGTTTCCGGTAATATTTTCTTTTATTTTCTTAATTTTGTTGTCCCCGTAAACATCGTACACCGATTCGCTTATAAAAATAGGCAGATAGGTTTTTCCTGTAACTTCAGAGGTATCAACGTGTTTGAATACAAACTCCATTCCTTTAAAGAGTTTGTTTTTCATGAAAGCACTGTCAATCGTATTCATATCGAATTCGACTTTTTCGTACTTCTGCATTTGATATTGATTGAACTGGTACAAACCGTTTTTACGTTTTCGTTCCCATATTTTCCTCAAAATATCCAATGCCGGATTGTTCTTTTTGGATGTTTTTCCTGTAAAAATAACAACTTCATTAAGCGCTTCCGCTTCACTTAAAACAATCTTAAAATCATAATTTACCGCTTTCTCTAACGTAATTTCTTTATCAGAAAATCCTGCCGAGCTCACTAGTAAAATCGTATAGGTATTAGGGGATTCCAGATAAAAACGTCCATCTTCATTAGAAACAATTCCTGTACTTGAGCCTTTAAAAACAACATTGGCAAACGGAATTGGCTGATTAGATTTGTCTAAAACAATTCCGCTCACTTTAGTTTGTGCAGTAGCGATATTCACAAATGCAAATACAAAAAACAGGCTAAATAGAATTATTTTTTTCATCATCTGGTAAAAAAAAACTTCATCAATTAAATATGACTGATGAAGTTTTATAAGTGTTGTTTAAGAACTATTTGTACATTACTTTCTTTACTGCTTTTACAACGTCAGCTGCGTTTGGCAACCAGTCTTTTAGTAAAACAGGAGAGTAAGGTGCAGGAGTATCTGCAGTTGTAATACGTTGAATTGGCGCATCAAGGAAATCGAACGCTTGTTCCTGAACGATATACGTTATTTCAGAGGAGATACTTGCAAATGGCCAAGCTTCTTCTAAGATTACTAAACGGTTTGTTTTTTTAACAGAAGTAAGAATAGCATCTTTATCCATAGGACGAACTGTTCTTAAATCGATGATCTCACAAGAGATTCCTTCTTTAGCTAATTCATCAGCAGCAATAAAAGCTTCTTTGATGATTTTTCCGAAAGAAACAATCGTAACATCTTTTCCTTCACGTTTAATATCAGCAACTCCTAATGGAATCGTGTATTCTCCGTCCGGCACTTCACCTTTATCACCATACATTTGCTCTGATTCCATAAAAATTACAGGATCATTATCACGAATAGCTGATTTTAAAAGTCCTTTTGCATCATAAGGAGTTGAAGGTACAACCACTTTAAGACCCGGAGTATTAGCAAACCAGTTTTCTAAAGCTTGTGAGTGAGTTGCTCCTAATTGACCTGCAGAAGCAGTTGGTCCACGGAAAACGATAGGCACATTAAATTGTCCACCTGTCATTTGACGCATTTTAGCAGCATTATTTATAATTTGATCAATACCAACTAAACAGAAGTTAAAAGTCATATACTCTACGATAGGACGACAACCATTCATAGCTGATCCTACTGCAATTCCTGTAAAACCAAGTTCCGCAATCGGAGTATCAATTACTCTTTTTTCGCCAAACTCAGCAAGCATTCCTTTTGAAGCTTTATAAGCTCCATTGTATTCTGCGACTTCCTCGCCCATTAAATATATGGATTCATCGTGACGCATTTCTTCGCTCATCGCTTCACAAATGGCCTCTCTAAATTGTATTGTTCTCATATTTATATTGTATGTTGAATTTTCTGAAGAGCAAAAATAAATATTTTAAATAACTTAAAAGCATAAATTAAATTTAAAATCACAGGAACTTCACTCTCGCTTTAGGTTTTTACTCTAAAAAAAATATTGAGATATTTACGAAATCGATATATTAACGTTTTTATTCTTTAAATAGTATTTTAATAACAAACTCCATTTTATTTGTTTGATTACAATTAAAAAATACAAACTATTTTAAAACTACGCCATAAATCACATCATTTTCATCGATTATCAGACAACACAAGATTGCAAAATCCCTAAGAATCAACAAAAAAGAATGTATATTTGTTTTTGTTTTCCGATGAAAGGTCATCGAAAATGCGGAATCCTCGAAATCGTAATAGTTTTCAAAAAATATTATGCATGCATAGTATATTATTTCGATTTTAATTTCTAAATTTGTAAATGAATATTATAACTATAAACTATCATACTTATGAAAATATTAGTTTGCATCAGCCATGTGCCTGATACTACTTCAAAAATTAACTTCTCAAATGGTGACTCAGAATTCGATACCAATGGTGTACAATATGTAATTAATCCTAACGATGAGTTTGGTTTAACACGTGCAATCTGGTTCCAGGAACAACAAGGAGCTACAGTAACAGTAGTAAATGTTGGAGGCCCTGATACTGAACCAACTTTACGTAAAGCTTTAGCAATTGGAGCAAACGAAGCAATTCGCGTAAACGCAAACCCAAC
Source organism: Flavobacterium sp. ABG (assembly GCF_001027725.1). Taxonomy (NCBI): domain Bacteria; kingdom Pseudomonadati; phylum Bacteroidota; class Flavobacteriia; order Flavobacteriales; family Flavobacteriaceae; genus Flavobacterium; species Flavobacterium sp. ABG. Next base: position 68,584 of record NZ_LEKS01000001.1, on the reverse strand, counting down.
TGATGGTTTTTTTGTTGCAAAACAACTTGCTGAAGTAATCAAAAATGGTGGTTACGATTTAGTAATTGCCGGAAAAGAGTCTTTAGATTACAACGGAGGAATGGTTCCGGGAATGATCGCAGGAATTACAGGTTCTAACTTTTTAAACTCTTGTACCAGCATAACAGTTGAAGGTAACAATGTAAAAGCCGTTCGTGAAATTGACGGAGGAAAAGAAACTGTAAGCACTACTTTACCTTTAATTATTGGAGGTCAAAAAGGTCTTGTTGAAGAAAAAGACTTGCGTATTCCGAACATGAGAGGAATTATGACTGCAAGAACAAAAGCACTTACTATTCTTGAGCCGGTTGACGCTCCTGTAAATACAAAAGCGGTTAAATTTGAAAAACCAGCTCCTAAATCAGCAGTAAAATTAGTTGCTCCTGATAATTTAGATGAGTTAATCAATTTATTACACAACGAAGCGAAAGTAATCTAGTAATCAGTATTTAGTCACAGTTTTCAGTTAACCAACTTGAAACCTGAAACTTTAAACTTCTAAACAAAAAATAGTATGTCAATATTAATATATGCAGAATCTGCAGAAGGAAAATTTAAAAAAGTTGCTTTTGAATTAGCTTCATATGCTAAAAAGGTAGCCGAAACTTTAGGAACAACAGTAACCGCTTTAACCGTTAACATTAGTGACGTAAGCGAATTATCAAAATACGGAGTAGACAAAGTTTTAAAAGTAAACAACGACAAATTAGCTGGTTTTACTGCAAAAGCGTATGCTGATGTAATCAAACAAGCTGCTCAAAAAGAAGGAACAAAATTAGTTTTACTTTCTTCTACAACAGACAGCATTTACCTTTCATCACTTGTAGCGGTGTCTTTAGAAGCTGGATTTGCTTCTAATGTCGTTGGTTTACCGGTTAGCACTTCTCCTTTTCAGGTAAAAAGAAATGCTTTCTCTAACAAAGCTTTCAACATTACACAAATCGATACCGATGTAAAAGTGCTTGGTTTAGCTAAAAACTCTTACGGAATTTTCGAAAGCGCTGGATCTGCAACTGAAGAAGACTTTAACCCAACTATTGGAGACAATGACTTTGGAGTAAAAGTAGAATCAGTAGAAAAAGTAACCGGAAAAGTTTCAATCGCTGATGCTGACACGGTAGTTTCTGGTGGACGTGGACTAAAAGGTCCTGAAAACTGGGGATTAATAGAAGATTTAGCTGCTGTTCTTGGTGCAGCAACTGCTTGTTCTAAGCCGGTTTCTGACTTAGGCTGGAGACCTCACAGCGAGCACGTTGGACAAACAGGAAAACCAGTTGCAACTAACCTTTATATTGCAATCGGAATCTCCGGAGCTATTCAACATATTGCAGGAATCAACTCCTCTAAAGTAAAAGTAGTTATCAACAACGATCCTGAAGCGCCTTTCTTTAAAGTAGCAGATTACGGTGTAGTTGGAGATGCATTTGAAATTGTACCACAATTAATTGAGAAACTAAAAGCTTTTAAAGCACAACATTCTTAGATCTCAAAATTCTCTATAAAAATATAGCTGCCTAAAAACAAGATAATCGTATCTTTGCTTTAGGTAGCTTTTTTGTTCCATATTTTTTGATTAAAATTGCACCTTTATTTTTCAATCAAAAAAAGTATTAAAATGAGGCATTAATTGCCCTTTTTTACCCACATATATGAGTCTAGTAAAACTATCCATAAAAGGAATATCATACAGTCAAACTCAAAATGGTGCTTATGCCCTTATTTTGAATGAAGTCGATGGCGAAAGAAAACTTCCCATTGTTATTGGTGCTTTTGAAGCCCAATCGATTGCTATTGCCTTAGAAAAGGAAATAAAACCTCCTCGCCCATTAACGCACGATTTATTCAAAAACTTCGCAGAAAGATTTGATATTGTAGTCAAACAAGTCATCATTCACAAACTTGTTGATGGTGTTTTTTATTCGAGTTTAATTTGCGAAAGAGACAAAATCGAAGAAATCATTGATGCCAGAACATCTGATGCGATTGCTTTAGCATTGCGCTTTAACGCTCCAATTTTCACTTACAAAAACATACTGGATAAAGCCGGAATTTATTTAAAATCAAATTCTGCAGACACCGATCAGGGTGCTCAGGAAATAGATGATGTACTGTCAAATCCGGAGACTTTTGGACGCGAAGAAGAAAGCAATCAATCCGGTGATGTTTATGCCAAACATAGCTTACAAGAACTAAACGATCTTCTGGATCAGGCAGTTTCTCAGGAAGATTATGAAAAAGCAGCTAAAATCAGAGACGAGATTTCGAAAAGATAAACATTCTGTTTAATCGTTAAACCGTTTATTTGTGAAATCGATTAAACGATGCAACAGTCAAACGAATAAACCAACTATGAAACAATACTTAGATTTAGTACAACATGTTTTAGAAAACGGTTGTCAAAAAGGAGACCGTACAGGAACAGGAACAAAAAGTGTTTTTGGCTACCAGATGCGTTTTGATTTAAGTGAAGGTTTCCCAATGGTTACGACCAAAAAGTTACACTTAAAATCGATCATATACGAATTGCTTTGGTTTTTAAAAGGCGATACCAATATTGCTTATCTTCAGGAAAACGGAGTTAAAATTTGGGACGCATGGGCAGATTCAAATGGTGATTTAGGACCAGTTTACGGGCATCAGTGGCGCAATTGGAACAGCGAAGAAATCGATCAGATCTCTGAATTAATTACCGAATTAAAAACTAATCCAAATAGCCGAAGAATGTTGGTTTCTGCATGGAATCCTTCGGTTTTACCTGATACAAAAAAATCATTTGAGGAGAATGTAGCAAACAACAAAGCCGCTTTGCCGCCCTGTCATGCCTTTTTCCAGTTTTACGTAACAAGTCCTGATGAGACTAAAGGAGAAACAAAAGGAAAATTATCCTGTCAGCTCTACCAACGAAGTGCCGATATCTTTTTAGGAGTACCTTTTAATATCGCTTCTTATGCACTCTTAACGATGATGATCGCACAAGTTTGCGATTTGGAACAGGGAGAATTCATTCACACTTTTGGAGATGCACACATCTACAACAATCATTTTGAACAACTGGAACTGCAATTAACACGCGAACCAAAACCATTACCAAAAATGATTTTAAATCCGGAGATTAAAAACATTTTTGATTTTGATTACAAAGATTTCACCTTATTAGATTACGAACCACACGCCGGTATAAAAGGCAGTGTTGCTGTATAAATACAAAATCCGCTTTTTAGCGGATTTTTTTATACTACCAGTACACTATTTTCGCTTCCTGCGAAATCATTCCATTGATACGAGTCTGCTTCGGGATCATTAACATAACTTCCGTCAATTACATATTTAAACTCGTAGATCGAATCTTTAACCAAGTCGTAAGTAGCTTTAAAAGTTCCGTTTTTCAACTTACTCAAAGTACCTTCCTGGGCATTCCAATTGTTAAAATCCCCAACCACAGCTACCGCACTAGCCTCTTTAGCATCAATTGAAAATGTAACTTTACATACCGGTTTTGTTTTTACAAACTGTTTTTTCAAAGCCATAACTATTTAATTTTTAGATTAGTACACCTAAATTACACAAATTCAACTGAACATTCAACATCGGGAAAACCGATTTATGATAATATCAAAAAGGGATTCTATTTTTTTCTCTATTCCTAATTAATTCCATCTTTAATTTTGGATTTCAGATAATTAACTCTTTTAAAAATAAATAATCCATGTTCAAAATATTGTGATTTCAAAATAAATTCTAACTTTATAATCTCATTATTTTTTAAATCTTATGGAAAAAGAAGTGCACGAACAATACGAGTATGCCAGAAGAAGAATCAGACAGAAAAAAGTATTATATTTTCATTTCGTCCTTTTTCTTATAGGCAGTTTGTTTTTATTTATTGCCAATAGGTTTTTTGGATTTGGTGTTACCACTACCAATCAAAATTGGTGCGTTTGGGCGATTACAATATGGCTTTTTATATTTATACTCCATTTTATAAAAGTCTATATAACAGACCGATTCATGAATAAAAACTGGGAAAGAGAACAAATTGACAGACTTGTTGCTTTACAACAAAAAAGAATCAGTCAATTAGAATCAAAAATAAACGAGGATACCGAAAATAAAATTTAGTTCAGAATACCATGATTATAATGATAGCGGCAGTTGCCGAAAACAATGCTCTTGGAAAAAACAATGAATTGGTTTGGCACTTACCAAATGATTTCAAAAGATTTAAAGCGCTTACAACGAACCACCATATCATAATGGGAAGGAAAACTTTTGAGAGTTTTCCAAAACCTTTACCAAACCGGACTCATGTGGTGATAACGCGTCAGGAAAACTATCAGCCCGAGGGTTGCATTGTAGTAAAAAGCATCAGTGAAGCAATCGCAAAATGCCCAAAAAACGAAGATTCTTTCATTATTGGAGGAGGAGAAATCTATGCCCTAGCAATGCCTTTTGCTGATGTTTTAGAAATAACAAGGGTACATCACAGCTTTGAAGCGGATACTTTTTTCCCTGATATCAATAAAGACGAATGGCTGCTAGTAGAATCTGAAACTAATCTAAAAGACGAAAAACATCTTTACGACTATACTTACGAAACTTTCGTTAAAGCATAAAATTAAAAAACATCCTCAAAACGAGGATGTTTTTAATAAAAAATGATCTCCAACTTAGGACTATTCAAGAGTAGAATTTGATAAAAATAACAATCATCTGACATAAATGATTGTTATAAAATTGGATTCGATTTTTTTGAGACACTACTCAAAAAAAGCCTTTAACACCAAATACCACGAAGGCATTAAAGGCAAAGAAAATTAAAATTTCCAAAAACAAATTTAATCCTAAGAACGTATTGCGCTTTAAAAAGAGTATCACTACAAGAGCCATACTTTAAAAAACTACTACAAGAACAAATAAATAACAAGCACGGGGAAATTCATTTGATTTAAGTCACTAAGTTGTCAATAATCATTACAAATTCAGATTAACAACAGAACAAAATTGGCCATAAATTCTTACCCCCACAATACCCACTTACCGTGATTTTTGTAAAATACCCTTTTATGGTTAGGGTAAAAAAACCAATACGGATCAAGTTCAGAAGCTGTGGGGAAGTAAAAATTACAACGCTTTTTTCATAAAGAGAAACTATCTTTAAAACTTTTCTGCCAATTCTTTCCTATGCATAAAACACTTCACTTTCGCCTCTTCAAATAAAGATGAATTCCACAAGAAGCTAAAAGTAAATCTAAAATGAACTTACATCACTTATATGGTTTAAATACACCCTCAGTTAACCCCTATTTTGGAACCTAATCCGCCAATACTTCGCTAAATTTCTCCTTTTCTGAAACATTTGATTTACAAATTAAAAAACTGAATTACAGTTAAAGAAGATTTGTATTATATTTGCGTAAATAAAAAAAATGTCTGAAAAAATAACTCCGTATAAAAACTCTACATTAGGCAAAAAAGAACAAGTTGCTCAAATGTTTGATACGATCTCTGGGAACTATGATAATTTAAACCGCGTAATTTCATTTGGAATTGATATTAAGTGGAGAAAGAAGGTATTAAAAATAGTTTCTGATACTAAACCAAAAATCATCCTTGATATTGCCACCGGAACAGGTGATTTAGCTATTTTAATGGCACAAACGAATGCAGAGAAAATCATTGGTTTAGATATTTCAGCAGGAATGCTTGAAGTTGGAAAAAGAAAAGTAGAGGAAAAAAAATTATCAAATGTTATTGAGTTAGTTTTAGGAGATTCTGAAAACATCCCTTTTGAAGACAATCATTTTGATGCCATCACTGTTGGTTTTGGTGTACGAAACTTCGAAAATCTGGAAAAAGGTTTTGCTGAAATCCTAAGGGTTCTAAAGCCAAATGGTGTATTTGTAATTTTAGAAACTTCTGTACCGGACAAAACACCTTGCAAACAAGGCTATCGTTTTTACACGAAAAATATACTTCCACTAATCGGAAAATTATTCTCAAAAGACAATTCCGCTTACGGTTATTTATCTGAATCTGCCGCTGCTTTTCCTTATGGTGAAGCGCTGAACAATATTTTACGAAAAATTGGGTTTATAGATGTAGTGGCTATGCCTCAAACTTTTGGAGTTGCAACCATTTACTCTGCTTCTAAGAAATAGTATGAAAAAAACAGTAATCTTAATTTTATTAGCCTTATCGACAAAGGGATATTCACAATTTGCTAAAAACATGTTTAGCAAAGACCCTATTACTAACCTCGAAAACTGGCAAAAACAACGAGTCTATTTTGGTTATTACCTTGGCTTTAATAGTTTCGACTTTAAGTTTGATTACAAAAATCCCGTACAACAGGATATTCAGGTAAAAAAAACAACCGGTTTTAATGTTGGAGTTGTTGCCGATTTAAGATTGCAGGAATACATCAACCTGCGCTTTGAGCCGGGCTTGTATTATACCAAGCGTGACTTGTATTACCCACTTCCCGATAAAAAAGATTATTTGAGAGAGGTAAACAGCACCTATATTCATTTTCCATTATTGTTAAAATTCTCTGCTTTGCGAACCGGAAATATCCGTCCTTATTTGGTTGGAGGAATGTCAACAACATTGAATCTGTCCAGTAATGCAAAATCGGAAGATGATAATCACGAGCAAAAATTCAGAGTTAAACAATGGACTGCTGCTTATGAGCTTGGTTTTGGAATTGATCTTTTTACCGAATATTTTATTTTCTCTCCTTCTATTAGGGGTATGTTTGGAATTTCGGATGAATTGATTCGAGACAATCCGGGCACACCAAGTCCTTGGACAGACAATATTGATTCTATGAAATCGAGAGCGATTTTAGTAAATTTCACTTTTCATTAAAACAAAACACTAACTATTTCGTTTAAACTCACTGAGAATAATTGCTGTTGCGGTAGCTACATTTAAACTTTCGGTTTTTTGCAGCTCTCCAAATCTTGGAATTGTGAGTCGGCTTGTAACCCTTTTTTCAATCTCTTCAGAAATACCGTTGGCTTCATTACCCATAATAATGATCCCGTCCTGCGGTAAATTAGATTGATAAATGTTCTCTCCGTTCATAAATGTTCCAAAAACAGGCAATTTTGTTTGTGAAAGAAACGTGTCTAAATCGACATAATTTACATTTACCCTGGTGATAGACCCCATTGTGGCCTGTACAACTTTTGGATTGTAAATATCAACGGTTTCTTTTGAACAAATAAGTTGCTTAATTCCAAACCAATCACACAAACGTAAAATGGTTCCCAAATTTCCCGGATCACGGATATCATCTAACGCCAGGATTAAACCGGTATCGTTAATTTTGTTTTCTGATGGCATTTTGAAAACTGCCAGACAGGTATTTGGAGTTGACAAAGCACTTATTTTCTTAAGTTCCTGCTCATTGATAAGCGTGCGCTTTGAAGAATGAACGGTTTCAAAATCATTTTGCGTAGTATACAAATGTTCTAATTCAAAGTTAGATTGCAAGAGTTCCTGAATCACTTTCACTCCTTCGGCGAAAAATAACTGATTTGCAAAACGTTGCTTTTTTTGATGTAAACCTGATATAAGCTTTATTTGGTTTTTACTAACCATAAAATAATGTACTTTTGAATTAAATATTAAATAACACTTGAAAAAGAATTCCACAAAAATACTAGCATTTATTCTAATAGCAATACTTATTTGCGCTTGTAATGCTGTAAAAAGAGTTCCCGATGGGAAAAGTCTTCTTATTAAAAACAATATTCTTGTTAATGGAAAGTCTACAAATGATGAAACGGCATCTAATCAGATGTATCAAAAACCAAACGGAACTTTATTAGGGTACAAGTTGCGTTTGAATTTATACAACTTAGCCAATTTAAATCCGGATTCTACTTATCAGGCAAAATTCAAAAATAATCCGGGCTTGTACGAGCGCCAGTCGAAACTATTATCTGCAAAACAAGTAGACCGACTTGGGCAGTCTTTTTTATATAAAGGTATTCATGAATTTTTAAAAAATACCGGAGAAGCTCCTGTAATTATTGACACTTCAAAAACAAAAAAAACCTTATTACGTTTGAAATTTTACTATTTCAACAATGGTTATTTTAACGTAAAAACAGCCTATAACATTGACAGTATCGGGCGTAAAAAAGCCAAAATCAATTATAATATTACTACAGGTCCGGCTTATCTTTTAGATTCAGTCAGAACCTCTATTTTAACTCCTGCATTAGATTCCTTATACAAAACGAACAAAGAAACCTCCTTAATAAAATCCGGAAATCAATTTAAAACTTCCGACTTTGAAGAAGAGAAAAATCGTATTACGACCTACTTCAGAAATCATGGTGCTTATTACTTTCAACCCACTTATGTGTCGTATGACATTGACACAATCGGCAAAAAGAACAAGGCCGATGTCAATTTAATTATCAGCAACAATACCATTCAGGAAAAAGATTCCAGTCGTACAGAGCCTTTCAAACTATACAAAATTAGCGATGTAAATATCTATACGGATTATTCGGCAGCCAATTCAAAAGGTCAAATTAAAGACAGCACCACTTACAACAACTTTAATTTATACAGTTACAAAAAATTAAAATACAAACCACGCGCTATTACGGACGCCATTTTTATCACAAAAGGAAGTGTTTTTTCAGACACCCGAACAACACTTTCGTCCCGATACCTGAACAATCTAAAGATTTTTAATTATCCATCTATACAATATGAGGTAGACAAACGCGACTCAACAGCGCAATCTCTTATTGCTAATGTTTTTTTAACACCAAGAAAAAAATACAGCTTCGGCGCTACGCTCGATCTGACGCATTCCAATATTCAAGATTTTGGAATTGGTGCGAGTATCTCTCAAACGATTCGAAATGTATTTAACAGAGCCGAAACCTTAGAAATTTCTGCACGTGTAAACATAGGTTCGTCAAAAGACATGGCCAATCCGAATAACAATTTCTTTAATGTTTCGGAATATGGTCTTGATATGAAATTAAATTTCCCGAGAATCTTATTGCCTTTCGGAACAGAAAAAATCATTCCTAAAAGAATGATTCCATCTACCAGTATCTCCAGTGGTTTTTCGAAACAGAGGAATATTGGTCTGGACAAAGAGAATTTTACGGGAGGACTTGCTTACAACTGGTCGCCTAAGCGATTCAATACAGCGAAATTCGAATTACTTAACGCACAATTTGTACGGAACTTAAATCCCGACAATTATTTTAATGTCTATACTTCTTCTTATAATGAGTTGAACGATATTGCCAACGTCTATAATACAGATCCCACGAATTTAGATGAAAATGGGGATCTGATCATCACAAAAGGAACAACCAATTTCACCAATCAGGTTCTCAACGGACAAACTAGTCTGACCCCTTCAAATCCTGATTACAAGGAAGTGGAAAGTATCGAAGAACGAAGAGTCCGTCTGACAGAAAATGATTTTATTCTGGCCACCAGCTATACTTTTACCAAAACAACCAAAAAAGATTTAGCGGACAATACATTTTATCAGTTTAAAACAAAAATAGAAACCGCAGGAACCTTATTATCTGCTATTTCAAATATTGCAAGCTTACCTAAAAACACCAACGGTAATTACGAAATATTCAACTTAGAATATTCCGAATACATAAAAACCGAATTTGACTATATCAAACACTGGGATTTTGGAAAAGAAAAAGTTTTGGCCGTAAGAAGCTTTTTTGGAATCGCAATTCCGTTTGGCAATTCCGATTACATTCCTTTCTCGCGAAGTTATTATTCGGGAGGTTCAAATGATAATCGTGCCTGGCAACCTTACTCTTTGGGTCCGGGAAGCACAAATGCATCCAACGACTTTAACGAGGCCAATATGAAAATTGCGCTTAGTGGTGAATTTAGATTTAAAATCTTCGGAGATTTAAAAGGAGCGATCTTTGCAGACGCAGGAAATATCTGGAATGTGCTCGATAATGTCACCGATGAGAAAGCAAAATTTGACAACTTAAACGATTTAGCTGAAATTGCTTTGGGAACAGGATTTGGTTTTCGTTACGATTTAAGCTTTTTTGTTATTCGTTTAGATACGGGCTTCAAGACTTATAATCCGGCACATGAGAAGGGAGACCGCTGGTTTAAAGAATATAATTTTGGTCACATGGTTGTAAATTTTGGAATAAATTATCCTTTCTAATGCTAATTAATTCTTATTTTTGCAACCTAAAAACTAAAAACAACTATAAAAAAAATTAACAATGGCACACAACATTAAACCAGGAGTAGCTACGGGAGATCAGGTACAAGAGATTTTTAAATATGCAAAAGAAAAAGGATTTGCACTTCCGGCAGTAAACGTGACGGGGTCAAGTACTATTAATGGAGTTCTTGAGACTGCAGCAAAACTAAATGCGCCAGTTATCATTCAATTTTCAAACGGTGGAGCACAATTTAATGCTGGTAAAGGATTATCTAATGCTAACGAAAAATCAGCTATCGCTGGTGGAATCGCCGGAGCAAAACATATTCACGCTTTAGCGGAAGCTTATGGTGCAACTGTAATTTTACATACAGACCACTGCGCAAAAAAATTATTGCCTTGGATCGACGGTTTATTAGATGCTTCTGAAGAACATTTTGCAGCGACAGGAAAACCATTGTTCAGTTCTCATATGATCGATTTGTCTGAAGAGCCAATCGAAGAAAACATTGAGATCTGCAAAGAATACCTAGCAAGAATGAGCAAAATGGGTATGACATTAGAAATCGAGCTTGGTATTACAGGTGGTGAAGAAGATGGTGTTGACAACTCTGATGTAGACAGCTCAAAATTATATACACAACCGGAAGAAGTAGCTTTTGCTTACGAAGAATTATCTAAAGTAAGTCCTAAATTTACAATTGCAGCTGCTTTTGGTAACGTTCACGGTGTTTACAAACCAGGAAACGTAAAATTAACTCCAAAAATCTTAAAAAATTCTCAGGATTTCGTTCAAAACAAATTCAACACTGGTCACAACCCGGTAGATTTCGTTTTCCACGGAGGTTCAGGTTCTACACTTGAAGAAATCAGAGAAGCTATTGGATACGGAGTAATCAAAATGAACATCGATACAGATTTACAATTTGCTTATACAGAAGGAATCCGTGATTATATGGTTAAAAACATTGACTATTTAAAAACACAAATCGGTAACCCTGATGGTGCTGATGTTCCGAATAAAAAATACTATGACCCAAGAAAATGGGTACGTGAAAGCGAAGTGACATTCAACACAAGACTTGAACAAGCTTTTGCAGACTTGAATAACGTGAATACATTATAATAAAAAAGTTCCAAGTTTCAGGTTTCAAGTTTCACAACTTTGAACTTTAAACCTGAAACAACAAAAAACAACAGATATGGCTTGGTTTAAAAGACAGGAAAAAGGGATTACAACCGCTACAGAAGACAAGATGGACGTTCCGAAAGGATTGTGGTACAAATCTCCTACCGGAAAAATTATTGATGCTGACGAATTAGCAAGAAACTTATTTGTTAGCCCTGAAGATGATTTCCACGTTAGAATTGGAAGCGCAACCTACTTTGAGATTTTATTCGACAACAATGAATTTGTTGAATTAGACAAAAACATGACTTCTAAAGATCCTTTGCATTTTGTGGATACAAAAAAATATGCAGACCGATTAAAAGATGTAATGGAGAAAACTCACCTTAAAGACGCTGTGCGTACCGGAGTGGGAAAATCTAAAGGAAAAGACCTTGTAATCTGCTGTATGGATTTTGCCTTTATTGGTGGATCTATGGGAGCTGTTGTAGGAGAAAAAATTGCAAGAGGAATTAATCACGCAATCCAAAACAAATTACCTTTCGTGATGATTTCAAAATCAGGAGGTGCCCGTATGATGGAAGCAGCTTATTCGTTAATGCAATTAGCCAAAACATCTGTAAAATTAGCACAACTTGCTGAAGCTGGATTACCGTACATTTCTTTATGTACAGACCCAACTACAGGAGGAACTACTGCTTCTTATGCCATGTTAGGAGATATCAATATTTCTGAGCCTGGTGCTTTGATTGGTTTTGCAGGTCCTCGTGTGGTACGTGATACTACCGGAAAAGATTTACCGGAAGGTTTTCAAACTGCCGAATTTCTTTTAGAGCACGGTTTCCTTGACTTTATCACGCCTAGAAAAGAATTAAAAGACAAAATCAATTTGTATATCGATTTGATTCAAAATAATGAAATTAGATAGTTTTAAACTTCTAAAATTAAAATCCCAAGATTTGCTTCTTGGGATTTTTTTATATCTAAATATTTGATTAACCTGAAGAGGAAGAAGGCTGTTTTTATTTGGCTAAAGCCCTGCCTTTCCATCAATTTATACCTCCAGCTAAAGCTGGAGGCAATTCAAAAACAAAACCTAAACATAAAGTTTTACGAACTTAGCGCTCAAGACAAAAAAAACCTTGCGTACTTTGCGGTTAAAAAACTTAACCACAAAGTACGCAAGGGTCTATGCAAAGATCTCAAGGATTTAAAAACTTAGAATCTTAGTTCCTCAGAACCTTAGCAACTACTTCAAAGAAGCCATATCAATCACAAAACGATATTTCACATCGCTTTTGTTCATTCGATCGTAAGCCTCGTTAATATAATCCATATCGATTATTTCTACATCTGATGTGATGTTGTGTTCTGCACAATAATCCAGCATTTCCTGAGTCTCTTTTATCCCTCCGATTAAACTTCCTATGATGCTTCTTCTTTTCATGATTAACGTAAAAACAGGGATTTCTGCAGGCGCCGGAGGAGCTCCTACCACAATCATAGTTCCATTCGTTTTTAACAAATTCAAATAAGCATTATGATCGTGTTTAGCCGAAACGGTATTCAGAATAAAATCGAAACTGTTGGCTAACGAATCCATTGTCTCAGGATTTGAAGTTAAAGCAAAATGGTGTGCTCCCAACTTTTTGGCATCGGCTTCTTTAGAGGGAGAATGACTCAACATCGTCACTTCAGCACCAAAAGAAACAGCAAATTTTACCGCCATATGTCCCAAACCGCCTAAACCCAAAACACCAACTTTATGTCCTTTACCTACTTTTAAATAACGCAACGGCGAATAAGTCGTGATTCCTGCGCACAACAAAGGTGCTACTCCTTTTAAGTCTAATTTTTCGGAAACATGAAGGGTATAATTTTCATCAACAATAATACTGCTTGAATAGCCGCCACGAGTCGGAATATCTGTTCCTCTTTCTACGCTGTTGTAGGTTCCGGTCATTCCTTCATCACAAAACTGCTCCTCACCTGACTGACAACTTGGACAGGTTCTGCAGGAATCTACAAAACACCCGATCCCGGCCAGTTCTCCAACTTTAAATTTAGAAACTTCACTTCCAACAGCCACAATTCGGCCTACAATTTCGTGACCCGGAACCAATGGGTAATTTATAGGTCCCCAATCTCCTTTTACAGTATGAATATCGGAATGGCAAACACCACTATACAAGATTTCTATCTGAACCTGATGAGCACCAACTTCTTTTCTTTCAAACGTATAGGGTTTTAACGGATTTACAGCATCATATGCCGCATAAGCTTTTACTGGTATCATTTTATTAAATTTTAATTTAGCTATTAAATTTACAATAAAATTCTACACCAAAATAAATCCTGAAGTTGTAAAATCATGAAATTTCAACATCCAAATTACATTCCCGCTCTGATAGCTTCTACCGGATCTAGTTTTGATGCGGAGATCGCAGGCAAGATTCCTGAAATTAATCCGACAATGATCGACAATCCGGATCCAATTATAATATTACTAAAACTTAAGACAAATTCAAAATCCAGTAAACTAGTTAGTAAAATAGACAAAAGCCAAACAATCATAATTCCAATTATTCCGCCTATTAAACAAAGGATAATTGCTTCAAACAAAAACTGAAACAGTATAAATTTGTTTTTGGCACCTAATGATTTCTGAATCCCTATTAAATTAGTTCGTTCTTTTACAGAAACAAACATAATATTAGCCACTCCAAATCCTCCCACTAGAAAAGAAAAGAAACTTATACAAATTCCACCTACACGTAAAGTTCCTAAAATACCATCGATAAGATCGGTAAAACCGGAAAGTACATTGACGAAAAAATTATCAATTTCTCCAGCTTTCATTCCGCGAATCCCTCTTATTTTCTGGGCTACTTCTGCTTTATAGGCATCCATATCTACTCCTTTTACAGGCTTCAAAACGATTACAGGTGTCATAGAGTCACTATCGCCATACATTCGTCGTAAAAAATTTGCCGGCAAATAAACAGAAGTATCGTTGCTGTCTCCAAAAAAACCGGCTCCTTGTTTTGCTATAACGCCAATGACAGTAAAACGCTGTCCGTACAAACGGATATTTTTTCCAATTGGGTCACTTGTTCCAAAAAGGCCGTCGGCGATCTCATATCCCAGAACAATTACCGGAGTCCCCGAATTCGATTCCGATTCATTGTAAAATCTTCCTTTATCAAAACTCAATCCGTCAATATCGACCATTTCAAATGAAGAAGGAACAATATTTACATCGGCAACCGTTTTAGAATCATATTTCAGCGTTTCATGTTTTACAAAAAGCTGATAACCGACCTGATCGGTATTGGTAAGAGAATTTTTCAAAGCAACATACTCATCGTATTTCACATTCGGAAATTGTTCTCTTTTCCATTGTGGGATTTCCGATGGTCCAAAACAATATTTCATCAGATAAATGGTGTTTTTATCTAAACTGCTCAAATCCTTAGAAATTTTACGATCTAACGAATCCACAGCGGCAAGTACGGTAATAATCGAAAAGATACCAATGGTAACCCCAAGCAATGACAACAGCGTACGTAATTTATTATTCCGCAAAGCATTTATGGCAAAGCTTAAACTTTCTTTTAACAACCGTAGATAAACCAGCATATGTAAGTATTTTTCTGTAAAGTAAAATTCAAAAAATTAAAATCAAAAACCTAATAAAAGTTAACTTACTCATCAGTAGATTTATTTAGCATAATGTTACATTAATTTTCTTTAAAATAATATATAAAAAAACTACTTTTGCAGTCTGAAAATCATAACTACACAATGAGCACAACTAAAACAATACAATCGGCATTAATTTCTGTTTTTTCTAAAGACGGACTGGAACCAATCGTTAGAAAATTACACGAACAAAACGTAACTCTTTATTCAACCGGAGGAACTGAAGATTTTATTAAAAATTTAGGTATTCCTGTAGTTCCTGTTGAAGACATTACTTCTTTCCCTGAGATCCTTGGCGGAAGAGTAAAAACATTACACCCGAAAATTTTTGGAGGGATCCTGAACCGTCAGGATAATGAAAGTGATGTTAAACAAATGAAAGAATTTGACATTCCACAGATTGATTTAGTTATCGTTGATTTATACCCGTTTGAAAAAACAGTTGCATCCGGAGCTAGTGAACAAGATATTATTGAAAAAATTGATATTGGCGGAATTTCATTGATTCGTGCCGGAGCAAAAAATTTCAAAGACACTGTAATTGTAGCTTCTGTTAACGAATACAGTTTGCTTTTGGATTTGATCACAGAACAAAACGGAGCAACAACTCTTGAGAACAGAAAATTGTTTGCTACAAAAGCATTTCACGTTTCGTCTCATTATGATGGCGCTATCTTCAATTATTTCAATACAGATGAAACCATCTATAAAGAAAGTATTGATAACGGTCAGATTTTACGTTATGGCGAAAATCCACACCAAAAAGGATTCTTTTTCGGAGATTTTGACGCAATGTTCAAAAAAGTTCACGGAAAAGAGTTATCTTACAACAACTTACTTGATGTAGATGCTGCAGTAAACTTAATTAATGAGTTTAAAACTGACGGACCAACATTTGCTATTTTAAAACATAATAATGCTTGTGGTTTAGCTTCAAGAAAAACAATCAATGAAGCTTATTTAGCTGCTTTGGCTTGTGATCCGACATCTGCTTTTGGTGGTGTTTTGATTGCTAATACTAAAATTGATTTGGCTACAGCACAGGAAATCAACAAATTATTCTGTGAGGTTGTAATTGCTCCAAGTTATGATACTGAAGCTATTACTGTTTTACAAGAAAAGAAAAACAGAATCATATTGGTTCAAAATGAAGTTGAATTACCTTCAAGACAAGTGAGAACATGTCTTAATGGTTTGTTAATTCAGGACAGAAACAATATTACAGATACTAAAGAGCACTTAAAAACCGTTACTACTACAGAGCCGACTGCTCAGGAAATAGAAGACTTAATATTTGCTTCAAAAATTTGTAAAAACACAAAATCAAATACGATTGTTTTTGCGAAAAACGGAACATTAATTTCGTCAGGAACTGGTCAGACTTCAAGAGTTGATGCTTTAATGCAGGCTATTGATAAGGCTAAAGCTTTCGGATTTGATCTAACAGGAGCTTCAATGGCGAGCGACGCATTTTTCCCATTTCCGGATTGTGTAGAATTAGCCAAAAAAGCAGGAATAACAGCTGTTATTCAGCCAGGAGGATCAATAAAAGACGAATTAAGCATAAATTATTGCAACGAAAACAATCTTGCAATGGTATTTACAGGAACACGTCATTTTAAACATTAATTTGTTTAACTTTGTTCGATAATTAATTATAACATTTTAAACCCCTAAAAAACTTATGGGATTTTTTGATTTCATGACCGAGGATATCGCGATAGACCTTGGTACCGCAAACACTTTAATCATACATAATGATAAAGTTGTTATTGATAGTCCGTCAATCGTTGCACGTGATCGAATATCAGGCAAAATCATTGCTGTTGGTAAGGAAGCCAACATGATGCAAGGTAAAACACATGAAAACATCAAGACCATAAGGCCCTTGAAAGATGGTGTAATTGCAGATTTTGATGCCTCAGAAAAAATGATCAATATGTTCATTAAAAGTATTCCGGCATTGAAAAAAAGAATGTTTACTCCAGCTTTAAGAATGGTAGTATGTATTCCGTCTGGAATTACGGAGGTTGAAATGCGTGCCGTAAAAGAATCTTGTGAAAGAGTAAACGGTAAAGAAGTTTATTTGATACACGAACCAATGGCTGCGGCAATTGGTATTGGTATTGATATCATGCAACCTAAAGGAAACATGATTGTTGATATCGGTGGTGGAACAACTGAAATTGCTGTTATTGCATTAGGCGGAATTGTATGTGACAAATCTGTAAAAATTGCAGGTGACGTATTCACAAATGATATTGTTTATTACATGCGTACCCAACACAACCTTTTTGTTGGAGAGAGTACTGCAGAAAAAATAAAAATACAAATCGGAGCTGCGATCGAAGATCTTGAAAGCCCTCCTGAAGATATGTCTGTTCAAGGTAGAGATTTACTTACCGGAAAACCAAAACAGGTAGATGTTTCGTACCGTGAAATTGCTAAAGCATTAGATAAATCAATCCAACGTATTGAAGATGCTGTAATGGAAACTTTATCGCAAACTCCTCCTGAATTAGCAGCAGACATCTACAATACCGGTATTTATTTAGCAGGTGGTGGATCTATGTTGAGAGGTCTTGACAAACGTATTTCTCAAAAAACAGATTTACCGGTTTATATTGCTGAAGATCCATTAAGAGCTGTTGTTCGTGGAACAGGAATGGCACTTAAAAACATTACTAAGTTCAAAAGTATCTTAATCAAATAAGATTCAAAAAATAACAATCAATATCTTTTTATCAGAGTCAGATTGAATCATCTGACTTTGGTAAAACTTGAACCCAAAAGCATATCCTGAAACAAAATAACCGAACAAGAAATGCAGCAAATTTTTAATTTCATTATAAGAAACAGTAATCGATTGCTGTTTTTGCTGCTTTTAGGCATTTCGTTGGCCCTCACAATTCAATCTCATTCCTACCACCGAAGCAGAGTAATCAGTTCCGCCAATTTTTTAAGCGGAGGTGTTTATGAACGCATTAATCGTATCAACGAATATTTGAATTTAAAAACCGAAAACGACGAACTTGTACTTGAAAACGCAAGATTAAAAAGTCTTTTATTCAACAAAGAAGACACAACCAAAATACCTTTAAAAGATACCATTAAAGGGGTAAAACCTGCTGATATCATTGTTTCAAAAGTAATTCACAATTCCTACAGTACACACGAAAACTACATCACCCTGAACTCCGGAGCAAGCGACGGTGTTAAGCAAGATATGGGAGTTATCAATAGTTTAGGAATTATCGGTGTTGTAGACAATACCTCTAACAGATATTCTACTGTGGTAAGTATTTTGAATATGAAATCACAGATCAATGCGAAAATTAAAAAATCAAATCACTTTGGTTCTTTAACCTGGGATGGAAAAAGTACCGGTTTTGTTCAACTGGAAGACGTTCCAAGACTGGCTTCAATCAGAAAAGGAGATACCATTGTTACCGGTGGACAATCTGTAATTTTCCCGGAAGGAATCAATATTGGTACGGTAGACAAAATTTACGTGAAAAACAAAACCAGTTTTTATGTCATAAACGTAAAACTGTTTAATGATATGACCAATCTTGGACATGTTTACATCATTAAAAGCAAAGACAGAGAAGAACTTATTAATTTAGAAAAAAAGGGGAAAGATGAATAGCGCATTGTTACTCAATATTTTTCGATTTATTGTATTACTAGCCATTCAGGTTGTTATTTTCAACAATATGAATTTCCTGGGATACATAAGTCCTTTTCCGTATATTTTATTTATAATTCTCTATCCTGTAAACAGCAACAAATCAGGTCTGATTATCTCAAGTTTTTTACTTGGACTGGCCATGGATATGTTTTGTAATTCAGGAGGAATCCATGCGACTGCTTCTGTTATATTGGCTTATTACAGGCCTTATATTTTCAAATTTTCATTTGGATTGAGTTATGAATATCAAACCATAAAACTAAACGAGTCTTTAACTCCTGAGCGATTCTCCTTTATTTTATTATCGGTTGTATTACATCATATCATACTATTTACACTTGAAGCTTTTCAATTTAAATTCATCTGGGATATTTTGCTTCGAACTTTGTTCAGCTCGATATTTACCATTATCATTTCAGTCATAATAATATATCTTATTAAGCCCAATAAAAGATGAGAAAAGTTCTGCTGCCCTCTTTAATTATTATTGCAGCATCTTTGCTAGTGATCAGGATATTTTATTTGCAAATTATAGATGATTCTTTCAAATTAAAATCAGAAAATAATGCGATAAAAAAAGTGTATGACTATCCTGAAAGAGGTTACATATACGATCGATATGGCAAATTAATGGTTGCCAACCAGGCTTCTTATGACATCATGGTTATTCCACGCGAAATCAAAGAAAACATTAATGTTAATGAACTTTGTACGCTGTTGAATATCACAAAAGAAGATTACGAAAAAAAAATAGCAAAAGCCAAAGTATACAGCCCAAGATTACCTTCTGTATTTTTACCTCAATTAAACAAATCCGAATTTGCTGCTTTTCAGGAGAAAATCAGAAAATTTGAAGGTTTCTATTTCCAAAAAAGATCCCTTAGAGATTACGAAGTAGATTACGGAGCTAATATCTTTGGATTCATCACACAGGTGAATGAAAGATTAATTGCCAAAAACCCGTATTACAACAGTGGTGATTTGATTGGTAAACAAGGGGTCGAAGAAAGCTACGAAGAAATTTTACGCGGAATAAAAGGGGTAAAATACATTCAAAAAGATAAATACAACAGAGAAATCGGCTCTTATAAAGAAGGGAAATACGATACTATTGCAGTAGCCGGAGAAGATATCAATCTAACCATTGATGCCGAACTTCAGAAATACGGCGAAGAATTAATGATCAACAAAAGAGGAGGAATTGTTGCGATTGAACCAAAAACAGGTGAAATTCTTGCATTAGTTACTGCTCCTTCTTATGATCCCGGTATTTTAGTTGGAAGACAACGATCTAAAAACTATACGCTTTTGTATCATGACTCGATCGCCAAACCATTGTACGACAGAGGTCTTTTAGCAGAATACCCTCCTGGTTCGCCTTTTAAAATCTTAACCGGATTGGTTGCTTTACAGGAAGGTGTTATCAATGAGCAAACTACTTTTATGTGCCATCACGGTTTTAGTTATGGTAGAGGTCGTTTTATGAAATGTCACGGTTTTGGTCCACATCAATTACACAACGGAATTTACAATTCGTGTAATACGTATTTCGCTCAGTCGTACATGTTAACGATTAACAAATACAAAAATCCGGGACAAGCGGTTGATATCTGGAGTAATCACGTAAAAAGTTTTGGATTAGGTCAGTTTATGGGGTATGATTTACCTACGGGTAAGAGAGGAAACATTCCAACTTCTAAAACCTACAAAAAAATATATCCAAACGGTGGCTGGAGAAGTACAACAATTGTTTCGAACTCTATTGGTCAGGGAGAGGTATTAATGACACCAATTCAGCTGGCCAATATGATGGCGACAGTTGCTAACCAGGGTTATTATTACACGCCTCATATCATTAAAAAAATTGAAGGAAAAAAAATAGACGCTAAATTCACCACCAGACACGAGACTACGATAGACAAAAAATATTTTCCTCCCGTGATCAGTGGTTTGTTTGATGTATACAATAAAGGAACTGCTTATTCTTTAAGAGTAGAAGGAATTGATATTTGTGGAAAAACAGGTACAGCAGAAAACTTTGCCAAAATCAACGGAAAAAGAACGCAGCTTAAAGATCACTCTATATTTGTTGCATTTGCCCCTAAGGACAATCCGAAGATTGCAATTGCTATTATGATTGAAAATGGAGGTTTTGGAGCAACAGTAGCAGGTCCTATTGCCAGTTTGATGATAGAAAAATACTTACGCAGAAAAATCACTTCAAGAAATGATTTAGAAGTTCGTGTTTTAAACAAAAGCTTGGTAGCGGAATATGCAAAATTAGGAGGAATGAAAGAAGCAAGCGCAATAGAATCCACCCCTAAAGACTCCATCTTAAAAGCTAAGATTATTGTTCCAAAAACAGTAACCCCAAAAACAGAGATCAAAAAAACCACAGTAGACACAACAAAAGAGAATTAATAAAGATTATTTCAAATGAGAAATCAAAGTGTAAAAAATAATATTGACTGGATAAGTGTGGTCATCTATGCTATATTGGTAGTTTTAGGATGGCTGAACATTTATTCTTCTTCATTATTATCTACTGATGGCACTTATGAAAAGCAATTAATATTTATTGCCTGTACAATTCCTTTAATATTTGTTGTTCTTTTTGTAGATGGTAAATTCTACGAGAAGTACGCTACTATTATTTTTGGCGTTTCTTTATTATCATTAGCCGGATTATTTCTTTTTGGAAAAACGATCGCCGGTCAGAGGTGTTGGTATGCCATTGGAAGTTTTACCATACAACCTTCTGAGTTTGCAAAAGCAGCAACATCCTTAGCTTTAGCGAAATATCTAAGCGACAGTCAAATCAATTTAAAAGAAACCAACAGACAGATTCAGGCTTTAGCCATTGTTTTTCTGCCGGTTCTTCTGATCTTGCCGCAACCTGACCCGGGAAGCGCCTTGATATACAGTATTTTTATTGTGGTTTTATTTAGAGAAGGTCTACCTGCATGGTATGTCTGGACAGGATTTTTGGCCATACTATTATTTGTACTTACACTCGTTCTGGAACCTTACGTGGTGATATTAATTTCACTAGGTGTTTTGACCATCATCCATTTCAAAGGCCGGGTTGTAGATCGAAACCTTCTTTTAAGCGGAATCTTACTCGCTATTGTTTCCTGTTTTGTTTTATCTGTTGATTATGTTTTCGACAATGTCTTCAAGCAGCACCACAGGGATCGTTTTAATATCCTTTTAGGAAAAACGGTAGACATGAAAGGTATTGGATACAACACCAATCAATCTGAAATTGCTATTGGATCCGGTGGATGGATTGGAAAAGGTTTTCTGGAAGGAACTCAAACCAAAGGAGGTTTTGTACCCGAACAACATACGGATTACATTTTTACAACCGTTGGTGAAGAATGGGGTTTCCTAGGCTCAATGGTTGTCATCGCCCTTTTTGTTGGATTATTTCTAAGAGTCATTTACTTAGCCGAAAGACAAAAAACAAAATTCAGCCGCGTATACGGATATTGCGTTGCCGGAATTTTATTCACACACTTTTTCGTAAACATTGCCATGGTTGCCGGAATTTTCCCGACAATCGGGGTTCCTCTGCCCTTCTTTTCTTATGGAGGCTCCGGACTTTGGGGATTCACTATTTTGTTGTTTATCTTCTTAAAAATGGATGCCAATAAGGTTAATGAATGGTAGTGGGGTTAAATTCCAAATTTTTGAAATTCCAAATTCCAAATTTATGCGTTTAGGGTAAGCTTATTGCAAAGAGCTCCTTAACACTCACACTAGCGTTGCGATCTTTGCGGACTCTCTTTGTGTCCTTGCCTATACTTTGCGATTAAAATAAAGTAAAGGTTCGCAAATATTTTCTTTTGCACGCAGATTTAGCAGATTAGGCCGATCTTATTCACCTCTTAAAAAAATCTGTGCAATCTGCTAAATCTGCGTGAAAAATTTCTCAAAGCATTAAATTTTTAGTACAGCTTGTATGTGTGTGTGTGCAAAACTCCACAAAAATAAGAATCTAAATTATATATAGTAAGAGCATATTTTTCTTTACTAAAAAATGGTACAGTCAACAATAGCTTATACTACAAACTTAAAATTCATTACACCCTTAAACACAAAAAAAGCCCGAAGTAAACTCCGGGCTTTTTGATTCTTTAGATATTCTCACTTGGTCTTTTCTTTAAAATTTTAAGCAAGACCGGCAAGGTTGAAATGATAATGATTATGATGATTATATATTCAATATGTTGTTTTAAATCTATTCCTTCTTTTAAAAAGACACCGTATAAATAATGTCCAGAGAAGATCAAAATAAACGACCAAAGAAAGGAACTCAGTATGTTATAAAACATGAACTTCTTTTTATCCATAGAAACTATTCCGGCAATGATTGGAGCAAAAGTTCTAAAGATTGGAAGGAAACGAGCGTAGATAATAGCCTTACCACCATATTTCTCAAAGAAGTCTTTTGATTGCAATAAATATTTCTTTTTGAACCAGAATGAATCTTCTTTTTTAAATAGGTAATAACCGCTTTTGGCTCCAAACCAATATCCCGTCATATTACCTAAAACTCCCATTATAGCAACCAAAAGAGAAAGCAAAAATACATTGATAAAATCTCCCGGTATGTGAACAACGCTTTCAACCAAATCACGACTGTAAATCCCTGCCAAAAAAAGTAAGCTATCTCCAGGCAGAAAAAAACCTGCAAAAAGTCCTGTTTCAGCGAATACTATAAACAGAACAATATACAACCCAATTTGAACCCCTCCGACACTTAATGTAATATAAAATTCAGGGTTTATTAATTGAGTCCAGTCAAAATTATTCATATATGCGTTAGGTTATATTTATAAGTCCGTGAAAGTAGCAATAATTTACTTCAACCACAATAAAATACGGGATTTTAAAGATTAATTAACGATTCAAAAAAAGCCCGGGTAACAACCCAGGCTCTTAATTATTCCTCTCTTACATACTTGCAACAGCTATGCAAATTATCATAATCGGTTTGGGTTGCTTTTTCCTCTTTGGTATCATGTCCAACTTTAGCAATTGCCTTATTTAAATCTGCCGGAGAAGATTTCTCCTCATTTAAAATCACAGTAAGCTGATGCGAACTAATATCCCAAGAAGCAGTTTTCACTCCCGGCACACCAAAAGCCGCTTTTTCAATACGTTTTTTGCATTGCTCACAATTACCGTTTACCTCTGTCGTATATTTTAAATTCTTATTTTTCTTAGTTTGTGCCTGAGCAGAAAACCCTAAAAAAGTTACCAGTGCAATTAAAATTATTTTGTTCATTTTTTCTATTATTTATTGTTACTATTTATTGATTCTTGTAATTAAACTTAACTTCTTTATTTTATTCTAAATCGCAATCCCGCATAAAACATCTGTCCGAAAATTGGCGCGTATGCAATTGAAGCATCAAAGTTGGGACCAAAAGGATCATCGGCTCCCAGAATTGCTTTTTCCTGTTTGTAATTCCCTATATTTTCTCCGCCTATGTAAACCTCAAATACAGGAGAAAAAACACGAGTCACCTGAACATTCATAACCGCATATGCAGGCGAAAAGTCAGGAAACTGATCTGCTGCAGGATTTGATGCCGTATAAGGCAATTGTTGTTTTCCCGACCAGTTAAACGTGTAATCAAACTTCCATTGTTTACCATTGCTCAAAGCCGTTTCATATTCCAGATTTCCTAAAAAACGATGTTTTGCTTGTAATGGACGTTGAAAAGTTCCTCTTAAGTAATCGGTTTGAATGTCGTAGTATTTATAAGCCGTTCTCAGATTCAGATTGTGAATCAACTCCAAATTAAATTCCACCTGTAAACTATTGGCAAACGACTTACCTTTTAAATTATAAAACAGAACCTCCTGAGGACTTTGCATGACATCAACAACGGCCTGATTTTGAAAATCGGTTCGGTAGAAATCAAAACCTGCTTCGGCATTTTTATTAAACAGTTTAAACTTTTGAGAAAAACTCAAACCGTAGTTCCAAGCAATTTCAGGATTCAATCCATAAATTTTTCCACTATTATCTAAAATAGAAAAGGTTCTTGAACTGGCAAAAAGCTGTTGGTTTTCGGCAAAGATATTAGCCGAACGTTTCCCGCGTCCTGCCGAAAAACGAAGTACTCCATACTCCCAAGGATTATATCGCAAGTGTAAACGTGGTGTTACAAAAACACCCAGTCGGTTATGATTGTCCACTCTACCCCCTAAAATCAGACTAAAATTATCTGTATTGTCATAGGTGTATTCAAAAAATGCTCCAACCGAATTATCAATTCTGCTGTAATCATTCACATTTACAAACTCCTGGTAACGATCGTACGAAAAATTCAAACCGGTTGTAAATTTGTGCTTGGTATTATTGATAATCGAATTGAAAATTAAATTTGAATAATAACTGCTTTGTTTGATATTATATTGATTCAAACCAAAGTAAGATTCCTGATTATGACTGTTGAAAGCATTCTGAAATCCAATACTCTGATAAGGCATATCCGGAAAAACATATCCAATTTTTGACGAAACATCAAAACGTTCTGTGTTGATTTCCGAACCCCAGTAATTTGTTGTTCCTCTGTCTCTTTCTTTATCAAAATCTACCTCTCCGGTTTGTTTTTTATCATTCATATACTTGAAATTGATAAAACTTACCAAACCACTTTCAGCATCATAATACTGATACCGATTCAGAATATTGATTTGTTTTCCTAAGGGATTATCCAAAAAACCATCCTTATTCATATCATTTTTTGCAACACGGGTATTTCCATGAAGAAAAAGACTTGTTGCCCATTTATCCGATATTTTTTTATTGAAATGAGTATTCAATTCAAAACGAGAATCAGTAGATCCGTAAAAGTTCAGAAAAAACGGATCATCGTTTAAAGGTTTTAAAAGTTCTGTATTTATCTGTCCGGAGATACTTTCGTAACCGTTAATAACACTTCCGGCACCTTTGGTAATCTGCACGCTTTCAATCCAGGTACCCGGTGTAAAAGACAACCCATAGGCCTGTGAAGCCCCACGTACTGAAGGAATATTTTCTTCGGTAATCATTAAATACGGACTCGTTAAACCCAGCATTTTTATTTGCTTTGTTCCTGTTAAGGCATCCGAAAAATTTACGTCAATAGACGGATTTGTTTCAAAACTTTCAGCAAGATTACAACAAGCAGCTTTTAATAATTCTTTACTTGTAATAACACTTGTATTAGCAGTGACGGTATAGGATTTTTTAATTCCTTTTTGCTTTTTTGTGATCTTTACTTCCTGTAAATCTTCCTGTGAAAAAACAGAAACAGAAAGCAAAAACACCACAAAAAGCAGTATGTTTTTTTGCATAAAATTGACTTTAATGTGAAATAGAAAACTGTTCTTTAACACTTCTCAAAAAACGAGAAAGGATTAAATAACAAAACACAAGCTATCATTAGCTTGATTCTAAAACATTAAAATCAGGAGTAGAAAATGTACTGACTGTATAATTTGTATAAAGGGGGTGCATTCGCATCAGAATAATACGAAGTAATCTGTTTGTTTTTGAAACCTGGAAGCGAAAGAAAGGCAATTGGTTTAAAGTCTTCAATTACGGCAGGAAAAGCAATTTGAAAAAAGAACATCTTAAAGGTAGCATCGTCTGATTTTTTCTCAAAACGAACTACTTTGTCTTTACAACAAGATGATTTTTTTTCTGAAATGCCACAACATTTCTTTTCCGGAGCAACAGAACTCGCAGTATTTAAAGAAACCGAAGCAATCTTGCCTCCACAATAATGCACATCAAAAGCAAACCCGATGTTGGAAACCAACAATAGGAAAGCTAAAAATAATCCTGTGCACTTCTTTAGATTCATACTGCAAAATTATCTAAAAGACTTTTAAAAAAGCCGAATAAACTGTTATTTTTTTAAGTTTTGCATCTGATAGTAAAACGCGGGAATAAAAAGCAAGACAAATATGGGCTGAATAATAAATCTTCTCACGTAAAAAAGCAACCATCCTCCGTCGGGAAAATAGGCAAGAATTACAAAAAACATCCCAAAGAGAACTACCAGAAAACAGCTGTACAAAAACACACTGAACTTCAGCATTTCTCTGTCCCGAAATAACACATAAATAAGGATCAGTGATAAACCAGAATTTAAAAAATAGCGAAACAAAAGTCCACAAAAAAGTTTAAAAGTATCTACTTCAGGGAAAGCCGAAGTTTTGAAATCAGAACTGAAATAAACCAGGAAAGGATCATAAAACAATGTCTTTTCAAAAGCTCTTATCAAGCCAAAGCCTACTATTATAATAATCGAAAACAGAATTTTGAACTTATGATCTCTTATTTTATTTAGCATACTTCGAAAATTTATTCACCCAAAAAACCCATAAGCTAAAAACCAATCCATAGATTATTAAAGGAAAAAGAACGCCATGAAGAATATGTTCTTGCTCTGGGAAACGAAATAATAAAACCGTTAATAATGCAATTCGAATTACATTCAGAAGATAAATTAAAAAAACACCGAACAGAATAAAACCTAAAGTCGTTTTTAACTTTCCTGAAAACGCTAATACAAAAGAAACAAACAGAATCGTAACACTTACCGCATTACATCCTTCCACTATTCGGAGCGTAAATTTAGCATTGTACCAAACCTCAAAATAGGGACTTAAAGGGCTTTTAAAAATTTTACTATCACAATTAAACAATCCCATCAACCCATCTACATTATGACTAACAATAGCCGTTATCCCATCAACATCAGTTGTGTCAAAACTATCTAAATAAAATTTATAAACTAACGTAAATCCGATATAGGCAGCGAAAAAAGTGCCTATAAAAATCAGAAACGGTTTAAATTGCAGGAAATATTTTTTCAAAAGAAATTTTTAACAAATTTATGTATTTTTTAAATTCAGCATTAAATACTTTTGCATAAAAATCTTGCATTATGACATTTCAGGAATTACAACCAAAAATAAGCGCTATTGTAGCTGATACAGCTGCTGTTAGAGACGAAAAATTACTATCGATCTGTAAACTATTGAACGAAAACGTTGAATATTACAACTGGGTAGGGTTTTATTTTGCCAATCACGAAAACAAGACCCTTCATTTGGGTCCATATATAGGAGCAGAAACGGATCATACGGTGATTCCTTTTGGAAAAGGAATTTGCGGTCAGGTTGCCGAAAGCAATGCTAATTTTGTTGTACCGGATGTTGCGGCGCAAGACAATTACATCGCTTGCAGTTTTACTGTGAAATCAGAAATTGTAGTTCCATTATTTGTTAACGGACTCAATATTGGTCAAATTGACATTGACAGCCATGTTATTGATCCGTTTACAGAGGCTGACGAAAGGTTTTTAGAATTTGTGAATCAAGAAGTTGCAAAATTATTCTAAAAAATAAAGGGATCAAACCATTATCAAATGGTGCTTTTTCGATTAAAATATTTAATATTTAAATTTTTCAATCTTTAAATTTATTTTTTCGAAAAAAAAATGTAATTTTGCACCCGTCTTACAAGAGATGTATGACATACATAAAAATCATTAAATAAATATTGGAATGTATTTAACTAAGGAAAAAAAAGAAGAAATCTTCGCACAACACGGTGATGCTAAAAACACTGGAAAAGCAGAAGGTCAGATTGCATTGTTCACTTACAGAATTTCACACTTAACTGAACACTTGAAAAAAAATCGTCACGATTATAACACTGAGCGTTCTCTTGTACTATTAGTAGGTAAAAGAAGAGCTTTGTTGGACTACTTGAAAAAGACAGAGATCAACAGATATCGTGAGATTATCAAAGTATTGAATATCAGAAAATAATCAATATAGAAAAGAGGTGCGAAAGTGCCTCTTTTTGTTTTTTACGGAATTTATTTATTACAAGCATTTTATAAGAAAAAAAGTTTGGTTTTTCATTGGGTTTTAGAAACAACAACTACACACAACAACAACTACAACACAACTAAAACCCATTGTATAACCAATAAGGAAAAAATTTATGATTCCACAATTATTTGTAGAAAAAATCGATTTAGGTGATGGCAGAAGCATCACAATCGAGACAGGACGTTTGGCTAAACAAGCGGATGGTTCTGTAGTAGTAAGAATGGGCGACACGATGTTACTTGCGACAGCAGTTTCAGCACGTACCGCTAACCCTAATGTTGATTTTTTACCTTTAACGGTAGATTATCGCGAAAAATTTGCTGCAGCTGGTCGTTTCCCTGGAGGTTTCTTCAAAAGAGAAGCAAGACCAAGCGACAATGAAGTATTAACAATGAGATTAGTAGACCGTGTTTTACGTCCACTTTTCCCAGACGATTACCATGCAGAAACTCAGGTTATGATTCAATTAATGTCTCATGACGAAGAAGTTATGCCAGATGCATTAGCTGGTTTAGCTGCCTCTGCGGCTTTAGCTGTTTCTGACATTCCATTTTACAACTTAATTTCAGAAGTTCGTGTTGCACGTATCGACGGAAAATTTGTAATCAACCCAAGTAGAGAAGATTTAGCAAAATCAGACATCGACATGATGATTGGTGCTTCTTTAGATTCTGTTGCTATGGTTGAAGGTGAGATGAAAGAAATTTCAGAAGCTGAAATGGTAGAAGCAATTAAATTTGCTCACGAAGCTATTAAAGTTCAGATTAACGCACAATTACGCTTACAAGCTGCTTTTGGTAAAAAAGAAATTCGTACTTACGAAGGTGAGAAAGAAAACGAAGAAATTTACAAAAAAGTAAAAGCTGCTGCATACGATAAAATTTACGCTATTGCGAAAGTTGGATCTGCTAAACACGAAAGAAGTGCTGCATTTGCTGAAGTAAAAGAAGAAGTAAAAACTTTATTTACAGAAGAAGAATTAGCTGCTGATGGAGATTTAGTTTCTAAATACTTCTACAAAACAAACAAAGAAGCAGTTCGTAATGTAGTATTAGAATTAGGTGTTCGTTTAGATGGTAGAAAAACAACTGACATCAGACCAATTTGGTGTGAAACTGATTATTTACCAAGAGTTCACGGTTCTGCATTGTTTACACGTGGAGAAACTCAAGCTTTGGCTACAGTAACTTTAGGAACTTCAAGAGAAGCAAACCAAATCGATTCTCCTTCTGAGCAAGGTGAAGAGAAATTCTACCTGCACTATAACTTCCCTCCTTTCTCTACTGGTGAAGCAAAACCACTAAGAGGAACTTCAAGAAGAGAAGTTGGTCACGGTAACTTGGCTCAAAGAGCTTTAAAAAACATGATCCCTGTTGATTGTCCATATACAATTCGTATTGTTTCTGAAGTTTTAGAATCTAACGGTTCTTCTTCTATGGCAACAGTTTGTGCCGGAACTATGGCGCTTATGGATGCGGGAGTTCAAATGGTAAAACCAGTTTCTGGAATTGCTATGGGATTAATTACTGACGGTGAGAAGTTTGCTGTATTGTCTGATATTTTAGGTGATGAAGATCACTTAGGTGATATGGACTTTAAAGTAACCGGTACTGCTGATGGTATCACTGCTTGTCAAATGGACATCAAAATTGATGGTTTACGTTATGACATTATGGAGCAGGCTTTAAATCAAGCTCGTGACGGTCGTTTGCATATTTTAGGTAAATTAACTGAAACTATTGCTACTCCAAGAGGTGATGTAAAAGCATACGCACCAAAAATCATTACCAGAACTATTCCTGGAAACTTTATTGGCGCTTTAATTGGACCTGGTGGAAAAGTAATTCAAGAATTACAAAAAGCTACCGGAACAACTATCGTGATTAACGAAGTTGATGAGCAAGGTGTTATTGAAATTTTAGGTACAGATCCTGCGGGAATTGAAGCAGTATTGGCAAAAATCCAATCGATTACTTTCAAACCACAATTAGGAGAAGCTTACGATGTAAAAGTGATCAAAATGCTTGATTTTGGAGCTGTAGTAGAATATCTTGCTGCACCTGGAAACGAAGTATTACTTCACGTATCTGAATTAGCTTGGGAACGTACTGAAAACGTTGCTGATGTAGTTAAAATGGGAGATGTTTTCCAAGTAAAATACTTAGGAGTTGACCCTAAAACTAAAAAAGAAAAAGTGTCTAAAAAAGCGCTTGTTCCAAGACCTCCACGTGAGGAGAAAAAAGAGTAATCAGATCTTAGTTTACTAAAGGTTTATTTATAGAAAACCCCAATTCATGTATATGAGTTGGGGTTTTTACATATTGAGAAGAACCTAAATCGACAATTCTTCTGCAAGCAGGCATTTTGGATCAAGTCTAAAAGTTGAACACGAATTACACGAATTTTCACTAATTACTATGTGAACCTTAGAATAGATTAAATCATTTTAATCCTTTAATCAGTGGCAAAACTTCCGTACTAAGAGTCTCAACAATTAATTCGTGAAAATTCATGTAATTCGTGGCTAACTTTTACTTGTATTGTCGTTACTCTAAAGCAGAATACTTTTTTCACCACAGATTTCAAGAAAGTGCGCTTGAGACTTTGTCAAAGAATTACCAACCCGAGACACACCTGTGTGCAAAAAAAAAGCCACAGATTAAAAGATTAAAAGGATTTCAAAAATCTGTGAAAATCTTTTTAATCTGTGGCTAAAAAATTAACTCGTGCCAATTAGTGTAATTCGCGGCCAAGTTTTACTTTTATAATCCTCACTTTAAGCTAGAATACTTTTTTTACCACAGATTTCAAGAAAGTGCGATTGAGACTTTGTCAAAGAATTACCAACCCGGGACACACCTGTGTGCAAAAAAAGCCACAGATTAAAGGATTAAAAGGATTTCAAAAATCTGTGCAAATCTTTTTAATCTGTGGCAAAAAAAATAATTCGTAAAAATTCGTTAATTCGTGGCAAAACTTTCCAACCAAGAATCTCAAGATTAATCCGTGAAAATTAGTGTAATTCGTGTTCAACTTTTAGATTCGATCCAAACATTTTCTATTTCATGTAAATACTTAAAATCTAAATGCCTCCTTTTCCAGCCAGAAAATCGCAAAATCAAAACCTATAGGATAATCCGCAACTAAAGAACAGAATACATTCCTCCATAATGCCTTTCGAAAACCAGAATATGGTGTAAATAACACAACTATTCAGGTTAATTTATAATTTTACAAATACTACACCTTAGCCCGCTAAATCACTGGGGTTTTATTCAATCAAACCCTCGGATTTCTAAGATTTTTTAAAGGTTTTATTCTAAATACAGCTACTATTCCTTACATTTTAACACATTTGTGTGTAATACGTAACATTTTTTTGATACATTTGAGATCATCAAATCAAATCATCAAAACCATACAATCTTTGAAAAATTATCAAAATAAGTCAATTTTCCTTATTTTATTTGGATTATTCTTACAAATTTACACCGTACGCAGCCAATCAAGCAATACTACTTCCTTAAACAGCTGGTTTGACAAAACCATTGGCAAAAGCAACTTAGATCTCTATAATGGGCCACGTTATGTGAACCTTTACAGGACTCTTGACAAAAGTCATAGTTTCTACCTGACCAATGACTATAGCAAGGGAGACCTTAATTATCAAAACCAAAATTATCATAATCTTGACCTCAAATACGATGTCAATAATGATATTTTAGTTTTGAAAGCCAATGGCGAATACGACTATTTAGGCATCAGCCTAATCAAAGAAAAAACAGCTTACTTTACGCTTAACAACAAAAGGTTTGTTAATATAAATTTCAACAACCCAACCTGCCCCATCTTCATGAACGGTTATTATGAAGAACTTACTTTCTCTAAGACCAACACGCTTTACATCAAACATCATAAGACCAAGACAAAAGTTATAGACACTAAAAGAATATCAGACGGAACCAACCTGGCCAGTTCTGATGAGTTTAGAGACAAAAACGAGTATATCTTAAAATACAAAGACGTCTAC
This sequence comes from Flavobacterium sp. ABG, assembly GCF_001027725.1. Lineage (NCBI taxonomy): Bacteria > Pseudomonadati > Bacteroidota > Flavobacteriia > Flavobacteriales > Flavobacteriaceae > Flavobacterium > Flavobacterium sp. ABG. The sequence continues at coordinate 35,880 of NZ_LEKS01000001.1, read as the reverse complement.
TACAAGATCAGCTCAAAAAGCGATATTATTAAAATTTTTCCTGAGCACAAAAGTGACATAAGAAAGTACTACAACTCTAACTCTCAATTAGAAGAATCCGATAAGAACGTTTTTCTTGAAAATCTAATCAAAAGAATCAACAACCTTATCCCTAATGAAGCCAATTAAAAAAATGAGAAAAATTATACTTACCCTATTTTTATTCGCTTTTCATACATTAACATTTAGTCAGGAAAAAAAGAATAACATCTCCATTGAATTTAAAAATGCTGATCTAAAAACAGCTATTGAAAGCCTCGAAAAAAACAGCGGCTACAAGTTTTATTTTGATGAGAACTGGATAAAATCCAATGCTTTTTTGATAAACAAAACCTATACAGACACTTCACTGGACGAAGTACTTGCTGGCGTTTTTGAAAACACGAATCTAAATTACTTCATCACAGATAAAAAAATAATACTGACGAAAAACAGTATCATCCACAGTACATTACCCGATAATTACTTCGAACCTGTAATTGCTACTTCAGCAGTTATTGCGGCAAACAAGACCGTAACAAAACCGCTGTTCCATCAACAACTAGATACAAAAAAACGAAATACTACTGTTAATGGGATCGTATACATAGGGAAAGAGAAAAAGGGAGAAGAATTAAAATCATTCACCTTATCCGGTATTATAAAAAATGAAAAAAATAAAAAACCTCTTTCTAACGTAACCATCAAAGTACGCGATAAAGAGATCAGTACAACAACAAATGAGCAGGGGTTTTACAAAATCGAACTGCCTTTTGGTCTTAACTATATCCAAATAGAGTCCATCAATCATAGAAAAGATACACAACCTGTTATGATTTATGACAATGGTAGTTTAGACGTATCCCTTCACGAAAGTATTAATGAACTGGACGAGGTTGTTATCAACAAAAATGCCAATAGAAATGTAAAAACAGCTGTAGCCGGAGTTTCTACTATAGACGTGGAAGGAATAAAAAATGTCCCTCTGGTTCTTGGAGAACGTGATATCTTTAGAGTTGCCACTACTTTACCGGGAATAAAAACTACAGGTGAAGGATCTGCAGGCTTCAACGTACGTGGAGGAAAAGACGATCAGAATTTAATTCTTTTAGACAATGCTGTTTTATACAATACTTCACATTTTCTTGGTTTTTTCTCTGCTGTAAACCCGTATACAACCAGTAAAGTTGATATTTACAAAGGAAGTATCCCTTCCCGATTTGGAGGAAGACTATCTTCTGTTTTTGATATTACCACAAAAAACGGTAATCCCGAAAAACTTACAGGTGAAGCGGGACTTGGAGCTGTGACCAGTAATCTTTCGATAAGTACTCCTGTTATAAAAGACAAGTCAAGTTTGATTGTAGGGATAAGAGGTACGTACTCTGAATGGATTCTAAAGAAATTGGAAGACGAATCGCTAAAAAACAGTCAGGCTAATTTTTTTGATGCAATCGTAAAATACAATCACAAAATAACAGCCAATAACACTATTGAGTCTACCTTATACTATAGCAAAGACCGTTTTAGCATCTCTTCGGATTCTGTGTACAAATACAGTAATGCTTTAGTTTCTTTAAAATGGAATCACTCCTTCAACGCTAAAAGCAAAGCCGATTTAATATTTACAAATAGTGAATACAAGTTTAACATTGACTATAACAACGGAGGAATAAATTCGTTTGATTATGGTTATAAATTAAATGAAAGTCAGCTTATTTTAAATGGGAATTACAACCTAAACAAAAAACATGCTTTCAACTATGGTATCTCAAGTAAGCTTTATAACGTTGACCCGGGTTACCTTAATCCGAAAAAACCGGATGAGGCAACCCTAATTCCGGTAAACATAGACGACGAAAAAGCAATAGAATCTGCGGTTTATTTTTCAGACAATTTCAATGTAACTGAAAAATTGTTAATCACTTTAGGTTTGCGATATTCAAGATATTCTGCACTGGGCCCAGCAACAGAAAGAATCTATCAAAGTAATTCTCCCATCAATGACGATACCGTCATAGGAACCCAAGATTACAAGAAAAACGAAGTAATTAAAACTTATGGCGGATTCGAACCCCGAATTGCCGCTCGTTACTTAATAACCGACGATTTCTCTGTAAAAGCGAGCTATGATAAAACGTATCAATACATCCATTTATTAACCAGCAACACCACGCAATCTCCTACAGATGCCTGGAAGTTATCAGATGCACATATTGCACCTCAAAATGCACAGCAATTTTCATTAGGTTTCTACAAAAACTTAGACGATGATAAATTAGAACTTAGCTTGGAAGGATATTATAAAAAATCAGACAATCTGTTAGATTATAAAGTTGGAGCTGAATTGTTATTAAACAAAAACCCGGAAACACAGCTGCTTCAAGGAGAAGGAAAAGCATACGGAGTTGAGTTACTACTTAAAAAAAATGCAGGAAAACTTAATGGTTGGCTGGGGTATACTTATGCCCGTACTTTTATCAAATCTGACAGTCAGTTTATTGATGAGAAAGTAAACAATGGTCATTATTACCCAACAAATTTTGATAAACCACATGAAGTAAGTGCGGTATTAAACTATAAATTCACAAAAAGATATAGTTTATCTACCAATTTTGTGTATCAATCCGGAAGACCCATCACCTATCCAATTGGAAGTTACGAATACAACGGACTTAAATACACACTATACAGCGACAGAAATAAGTTTAGAATTCCGGACTATTACCGTTTAGATGTAGGTTTTAACATTGAGGGCAATCACAAAATTAAAAAGTTATCACATAGCTTTTGGAACATTTCTATATATAACGTCTTAGGAAGAAACAATCCTTATTCTATCTTTTTTGTGACTACTAATGGTCAGATAAAGGCCTACAAAACGTCTATATTTTCGGTGCCAATTCCAACTATAACTTACAATATCAAATTTTAGTAATTTATAGATGAAATATACCATTCGACATATTAATTTGCTGTACAAAACAATTGTTTTGTCTCTTTTTTGTCTTTTCATTAGCAGTTGTACGGAGCAATATGTTTTTAAAACTAATACGTTTGAAAGCATTCTTGTCGTTCAGGCAAACATTACAAATGAATTAAAAAAACAAGAAATTAAAATTACCCGATCCTATCGTCTTGAGGAAAATGGACCAACTCCTGAAGATGGTGCAACTGTTTATGTAACAGATAGTGATAAAAATACTTACGAATTTGAATTTGAAAAATCCTCAGGGTTTTATGTTTCAAATACTCCATTTCAGGCTATTACCGGAAAATTATACCAACTAAACATTACATCCAAGGACGGAAAATCCTATTCGTCTGAAGTTGAAACTTTAACTACTGTAAATGAAATTAAGGTCGAGCCAATAATCGAAACAATCGATGGAGAAAAAGGTGTACAAATAAGGGTAACCAGTAATGATCCAACCTCAAAGTCACAATTTTACAGATTTGAATTCGAAGAAACCTACAAAGTAGTAGCTCCCGATTGGAATCCTAATACAATTATAGTAGACCCGAGTAATCCCGGTCCTTATTTTACTTATCTGGTAGTTCCCCACAAAAAAGAAGCAAGAGTCTGTTACACTACCAAAAAATCTGATGACATCATTTTAATAAGCAACGTTGGCCTTAGTGAAGATCGCATCGATTTACCGATCCGTTTTATAGGTGTTAAGGATCCTATTATTCTTCAGCGTTACAGTATTATTGTACGGGAGTATGTTCAGAATTTAGCCTCATACACCTATTATAAAACATTAAAAAGTCTTTCTACTTCTGCAAGTCTCTTGTCACAAGTGCAACCAGGCTTTAATTATGGTAATTTAAAATCAAATGACGATGCAGACCAGAAAATAGTCGGTTATTTTGAGGTCTCATCCGTTTCATCAAAAAGAATTTTCTTTAATTTTAGAGACATTTTTATACAAGATCAGTATCCGCCATTTTTTACCCCTTGTTATGTCAAAGAATATGCTAATTGTTGGGGTGAGGTCGGTTGTAGTGGCCCAAAAATACATTCGTTAGTTGCCGGATCGGGATTTGAAGAGGTATATTATGCACAGCGAAACAAGATGGCAACCCTGTTATTTGTTACTGCAGGATGTGGCGATTGTTCTAAAATTTCTTCTAACATCAGACCTTTATTTTGGGTCGATTAAAGAAGCACAGTACAACTAATAATAAAAAAATTAGCTGACACAAAATAGTTCGTTAATCAAAATGAAATCACAAATTTATCTCTTTATGAAATCTATAGTTCAACATAGTAACCTTTTATACAAGACAGTTGCCCTGATGCTCTTCTGCCTTTCTATAGGTAGTTGCACTGAGCAATATGTTTTTCAAACCAATACCTTTGAAAGTATACCGGTTGTTCAGGCCAACATTACAAATGAGTTAAAAAAACAGGAAATAAAAATTACCAGATCTTATCGTCTGGAGGAGTATGGTCCAACTCCCGAAAAAGGAGCAAGTGTTTATGTAACCGACAGTGATAGCAATACCTATGAATTTGAATTTGAAGATTTCTCCGGTCTTTATGTTTCAAAAAATCCTTTCCAGGCGATTACAGGGAAGTCATACCAATTAAATATCACAACAAACGACGGCAAATCATACTCGTCTGCAACGGAGACTCTGACTCCTGTTAACCAAATTAACGTAGAACCAAAAATAGAAACAATAGACGGAGAAAAAGGAGTACAAATAGTGGTGACCAGTCAGGATCCAAGTTCAAAATCACAATTTTACAGATTCGAATACGCTGAAACCTATAAAATAATATCTCCGGATTGGAAACCAAATAAGTTGACCCCCGATCCAAGTAACCCTGGACCAAACTATACTTATTTGACTGTTCCAAGAGGTAATAGTGAATCAAGAGTATGTTATACCACAAGAAAATCAGACGATATAATATTAGTAAGTAATGTAGGTCTTAGCGAAGACAAAATCAATCTGCCCATACGTTTTATAGATATTAAAGATCCTATTCTTTATGAACGATATAGCATTGTTGTACGCGAGTATGTTCAGAATTTAACCTCATACACTTATTATAAAACACTAAAAAGTCTTTCGACTTCCGCAAGTCTTTTATCACAAATCCAACCGGGGTTTAATTATGGTAATTTAAAATCAAATGGTAATCCCGACGAGAAAATAATTGGCTATTTTGAAGTATCATCCGTTTCCACAAAAAGAATCTTTTTTAATTTCAGAGATATCTTTATAGATGACCCTTATCCCTCGTTTATCGCAGATTGTAGTCAAAAAATAGAATTACCTAATTGCTTTACAGAAAAATTCTGCCGTGGCCCACAAATATATTCTATCGTTACCGGGTCCGGAAGAGAGTACGTCTATTTTGCAACTCTTAGTGGTGGTGGTGACTATGCAAACTATGTTTTTACTCCTGCCCCTTGTGGCGACTGTACTAAAATTTCATCTAACATTAAACCTTTATTTTGGATAGATTAAAAAAAATAACCGGCACAATTATGCTACTAGCAATAAATACTTTTGCTATGGCACAAAATAGTTCGTTGAGCAAAAGTGAACCGATTAGTATCGCTACTAACGAAACCCTATTTGTTCATTTAAACAACACAACCTTAATTGCAGGAGAAACACTGCATTGTAAATTGTATTGTACCAATCCGACCAATAACACCTGGAGTGAAATTAGTAAAATAGCCTATGTTGACCTTGTTAATAGTGACAGCCAAGTTATTTTTAGTAATAAAATCTATTTGGATAACGGAAAAGGACAAGGGGATTTTTTCATTCCAACAACCATTGAAACAGGCAACTACAAACTTATCGCCTATACCAAATGGATGTTGAACAAAAAGGATTTAAAAACAGCAAAAACGGACCTTTTGCTAATAAATCCGTATTTGGTAAGCAACAAAACGAATTCGGCAAGCAAAGAAACCAAAACAACAGGAAACGAATCTGTTACCGAAAATTCAATCAAAGACAAAACGTTTGCCATACAACTGGATAAAACTACCTTTCAGGAAAGAGAACAAGTCGCATTAAAAATAAAATCATTAACCGCTGAAACAAACAAAGGAAGTTACTCTCTCTCTGTAAAAAAAATCGACAATTTACCTTCTAAAAGACAAATGAATGCTGCTGAATTTGTAAAATTCAACAGCAATAATGAGCTGACAAACCGTATGAATGATTCGATCCGTTTTCTTCCGGAACTTAGAGGCGAGATTATTTCAGGCAGCATTACAAACACTAAAAATCCTGGCGAGATAAATCATAAAACCGTGGCTTTATCAATACCCGGTAAAGAATATGCTTTTAAAATAACACAGACAAACCCATCCGGAAAGTTTAATTTTATTCTGGATAAAGACCCTAATTATTCTAATGCTGTTGTTCAAATAATAGGCAATGATAAAAATGACTATAAAATAGACGTTGACAAAAATAAAGGATACAACTTATCTGATCTAAAAAATACAGAGGAAACATTCTTAACTTCTGATTACAAAAGCACTATCGAACAACGATCGATCGCTAATCAGATCGAAAATGCCTATTATTCACTAAAAAAAGACAGTATTACCAACGGTTCCAGTGTTTATCCGTTCTATAATCCTTTACAAAAAGAATACATTCTTGGCGACTACACCAAGTTTCCTACTTTAAAAGAAACCATTACAGAAGTTATAAAAGAAATGTACTATCGTGAAAAAGACAATAATTACTCTTTAAATCTTAGAGATATAAATTATGATCTGGAATACTTTTCTGAACCCGCTTTGGTATTAGTTGACGGGCTTCTGATTCAGAACGTAAATGAGTTATTCACCTATAAAACAGAAAACATATATAAAGTAAGTATCGTTCCCGGCGTTTATTTTTATGGTCCAAAAGCTTTTAACGGTGTTATAAATTTCACAACTAAAAACAATGATTATGTGACTTCAGCGCACGGTAATTTTATTTTAAATACTGAAATTCAAAGACCTCAAAATAAAATCATCGCGTTTAAACAAAATTATAACGACCAAAACAAAGAGAATAGAATTCCGGATTACAGATACCAATTACTTTGGGAACCTCAATTAACTTTAGAAAACAAAGAAAATACCGTTTCGTTTTTCACTTCTGATGTACCAGGAAAATACGAAATAAGTCTCGAAGGTTTTACTGAAAACGGGCTTCCTGTTTCTGCAAAAGAAATCATAGAAGTAAATACTTCTAATTAAATTCACTACCATTAACGAATAAAACTCCTTTCTTTAAGATTTGAAGAAAGGAGTTTTTCGTTCTTCAAATTCATTATATTTGAAAACGTATTAGAAACCACTACAATTTTCATTATAAACGAGACAGAAAGCACCTTGATAACTATAAGATTTACAACAAACTAAGCCAACTTCAGAAACTCGATACAATATTTTTAAAATTATTTTCACTTCGTTGTAACTTTTTCTATACTTCCCACGTATAACTATTTGTACACTTTAAAAAAATAGGGAGACAACAACATGAGACAACTTAAAATCACCAAGCAGGTAACCAATCGTGAAACTGCATCGTTAGATAAATATCTACAAGAAATCGGAAAAGTTGACCTAATTACCGCAGATGAAGAGGTAGAATTAGCACAAAGAATAAAGGCTGGTGATCAAAGAGCTTTAGAAAAATTGACAAAAGCCAACCTACGTTTCGTAGTTTCTGTGGCAAAACAATATCAAAATCAAGGATTAACACTTCCTGATTTAATTAACGAAGGAAACTTAGGTCTAATTAAAGCGGCTCAACGTTTTGATGAAACTCGTGGTTTCAAATTTATCTCTTACGCAGTTTGGTGGATTCGTCAATCGATCCTTCAGGCTTTGGCAGAACAATCACGTATTGTACGTTTACCATTAAACAAAATTGGTTCTATCAATAAAATCAACAAAATGTATGCCTTATTAGAGCAATCTAACGAGCGCCCACCTTCTGCTGAAGAAATTGCAAAAGAACTGGATATGACTGTAAATGATGTAAAAGAGTCTATGAAAAACTCTGGTCGTCACTTATCTATGGATGCACCTCTTGTTGAAGGAGAAGATTCTAACCTTTATGACGTTTTACGTTCAGGAGAATCTCCAAACCCAGACAGAGAATTAATTCATGAATCCTTACGTACTGAAATCGAACGTTCTTTAGAAACATTAACGCCAAGAGAGGCAGATGTTGTTCGTTTGTATTTTGGTCTTGGTGATCAACACCCAATGACTCTTGAGGAAATTGGAGAAACTTTCGACTTAACTCGTGAGCGTGTACGTCAGATTAAAGAAAAAGCAATCCGCAGATTAAAACATACTTCAAGAAGTAAAATTCTTAAAACGTATTTAGGATAAAAATATTTGTTTCAGGTTTAAAGTTTCGAGTTGTTTTAGTAACTTGATACTTTAAACTTGAAACCTTTTTAACGCAAACAACAGTTTGATTGACTGTTCGTTTTTTGATTGATGATTGAAACTCCGGCTGATTACCGGAGTTTTTTATTTTTTATAAGTACATTTGCAAAAAACAACACAACACACCACTACACAATGAAGAATACACTTATAGCTCCTTCTGTTTTAGCAGCCGATTTTGCCAATTTACAACGTGATATCGAAATGATTAATAACAGTGAGGCAGATTGGTTTCATATTGATATTATGGACGGCGTTTTTGTCCCGAATATCTCTTTTGGAATGCCTGTTTTAGAAGCCATTTCAAGACATGCAAAAAAAACAATTGATGTCCATTTAATGATTGTGGATCCGGACAGATACATAAAAACCTTCGCTGATTTAGGCGCAAATATACTAAGCGTACATTACGAAGCGTGTACCCATCTACACCGAACGCTGCAAGCAATCAAAGCCGAAGGAATGAAAGCCGGAGTAGCCATCAACCCTCATACCAATATTGATTTATTAGAAGACGTTATCAATGACATTGATCTGGTTTGTATCATGAGCGTTAATCCTGGTTTTGGAGGACAATCTTTTATTGAAAATACTTATGCAAAAGTAAAAAAGCTAAAAGAGCTGATTACCCGAAAAAATGCAGCAACACTTATCGAAATTGACGGTGGTGTAACCAATAAAAATGCAAAACAACTAGTAGAGGCCGGAGCCGATGTTTTGGTAGCTGGAAGCTTTGTTTTTAAAGCCGAAAACCCAACAGCAACTATTGCGGACCTAAAAGTCCTGACTGCTTTTTAAATTTTTCAAATTCGGAAAGAAATCAATTCCGGTCATTTTTTCGATCGTTTCAATCGGAACGACAAAATCGTAAAGTGATCGATCGCTATTTTCATTTGGAACTAAAAATGCAATGGCCTTGTGCTGAGTCCCTGATTTAGCCAGAATGATTTTATAAAAATATTTAGGAACAGCAACTTCTTCTGTTCCTATTTTTTTATCCGAATCTTTCAAAACACCCCCGGTAACCACATAAATATCGTTGTATTTTCCTGCCCAGTAGCGTGTTTTCTGTTCTATTCTGTTCCAAATTCCACTATTAAAATCATGTTTTTGAGGCGAAATATTAGAGGTATAAAAAGTATCGTTATAGGCATTTTTATCAAACTCCATATCACCGGCAGGACAAAGATGTCCTTTATCATAACCTGATTTTTTATAATTCCTCCAGTCGGCTGAACCTGTTGTTACTTTGGGATCTTCAATAAAATAGGGACGTTTATAATCTCCATTTTTCAAATATTCTTTTTTAAGTTCATACGCCACCCACTCTGCCTGTTCGAACTTTTCATTATAAGACAGCGTATAGTATTCATGTTTTACAATTTGTTTCGTTGTAGATGTGGGCAAATAAGCAACAGTATACAACGAATCTGTACTGTTTTGATTGGAAACAAAAAGAGCTTTTTCTTCCTTTAATTCCTCTTTTACTACTGTTTCTTTTTTACACGAAAAAAACACCATACTTACCAAACTCAAAACAAGAAATCCTCTCATATCATTATACTTTTAATCCATAAAAAAACGCTCCGTAAATATAAACTTTCGGAGCGTTTTAATAACAAATTATTTTTCTTAAAAACTAAGACTTCACTAATTTATCTTTCTTCATTTTTGAAGAATTACTTTTCACCATATTACTTTTAGTCTGTAAATCATCTAAAACATTTAGTGCTTCTTCTACATAAACGTCTTTAGATAATGCTTGGTGCCAAGCTTCTCTTTTCTCTTTTAAAGTAGCATCACTTTTAATCTCAAGCTCTTCATAAGGCAAAGATTTAAAAACCAGATTGTTTTTATAATCTGAAATTGGTTTGTACTTTTTACCTTCGTTTTCAACCTGTTCCTGAGTCGCTTTAAAGTTTGTAATGTTCAAGCTGTACGTATTCTCTTTGCTCTTCACATCAATCCATTTTGCGTTGTCTTCAATTAAGTTGAATTGCGGATTTTGAGCAATTCTGTTTTTACTGTTCGCAATTGCTCTGGTAAAATTTTCGTTTGAAGTCCAGGTAACATAATCAGCCTGATCTATTTTATCCCAAGGCATTGCATTGTCAATATCACGCTCTCCCATTTTCAGATAAGCATAACGATCCGGCATCACCACATCACTATGAACCCCTTCTAATTGAGTTGAACCTCCGTTAATTCTATAGAATTTTTGTCCTGTAATTTTCAAAGCACCTAAGTCGCCATAATTTGCATTACGAACAAACTGATTCAAATCAAGTACATTTTGCACGGTTCCTTTTCCGTAAGTTTGCTTACTTCCAATGATAACACCACGTTTGTAATCCTGAATTGCCGCAGCTAATATTTCTGATGCAGAAGCCGAGAAACTGTTAACCATAATTACTAATGGTCCATCCCACTCGATTTTTTTATCTTTATCGTATAAAACTTCTTTCTTTTTACCTGCAGATTTTACCTGAACAATTGGTCCTTCTTCAATAAATAAACCGGCAATATCAACTACTGTAGATAAAGATCCACCACCATCATCACGAACATCCAATACAATTCCGTTGACATCTTCTTTTTTCAGTCTTTCTACTTCAAGAGCAATATCTTTTCCGGCATCGCGACCGTCTTTGTTTTCAAAATCGATATAAAATTTAGGTAAATAAATTACACCATATTTCAATCCGTTCTTTTCAACAATACTGGATTTTGCATACGTTTCTTCAATTTCTACTACATCTCTGATTATCGAAATAACTTTGATGCTTCCATCTACTTTTTTAACGGTAAGCTTAACTTCAGTTCCTTTGTGTCCTTTAATTTTTTTCACAACATCATCCAAACGCATTCCTACAACATCTACAGGCTCTTCGTTTCCTTGTGCTACTTTCAAAATTAAATCCCCGGCTTCAAGTTGTTTTCCTTTCCAGGCAGGTCCACCTGAAATTAACTCGTCTATTTGAGTAAAATCATTTTTCTTGGTTAATCTTGCTCCAATACCTTCCAGTTTTCCACTGATATTAACATCAAAACGGTCTTTGTCTTCCGGAGCAAAATAACTTGTGTGCGGATCAAAACGTGCCATAATAGAATTTACGTACACAGAAAACCAATCTTCTTTATTTAAATCTTTAATCAGACTGAAATTATCATCTAATGACTTTAAAGAGCTGTCACGGGTTTCTTTTTCTAAAGCTTCGAAAGATTTTGCTTTGTAAGCAGGATCTGTTTTCTTTTTGTCTTCTTCTATTTTCTGTTTGGCAACAAGTGAAGAAAGGGTAGAAAGTTTAATTTGCTTTCTCCATCTTTCATTGATTTCAGTTGTGTTTTTTGCATAAGGCAAATGCTCGTAATCAGAATTAAAAGTTTCATCAACACTATAGTTGAATGGCTGCGCTAAGATAGTCTTATATCTCTTTTTGCTTTCCTCCATACGTTTCATCAATCTGGTATAAGTCAGGTTAAAAAAAGTAAGGTCTTTATTTAAAAACTGATCATCCAACATTAGCTCATATTGCTTAAATTCTTCAATATCAGATTGCAGGAAGAATCTTTTTGAAGGATCCAGCGCCTCAATATAATCCTTAAAAATTCCCTTAGAGAACTCATCATTAATTTCTGCCGGACTATAATGTCCTTTTTCTATAACAAAAGCTAATAATTCTAAAAGTGTTTTATCTCTATTTGGGTCCGGATCAACTTTATTATCTGCATTTATTTTGAAAGCAAACAAGGTTACCGACAAACATAATACGGCTATAAGTATTTTATAATTTCTTTTCATAAATTTAATAATAGCATTCATCAATTTTTTAATCTAAGTTACGGTAAAAACTATGCCACTAAAGCCAAGTTCACTATAATTTTTTGTTAAAGGTATAAAAATGTTTGACTTGCCAAAGCCAACTTTTATTTAGTTGATAAATTTTATTTTATTTGTAACTATTCTACAAAAATCTGTCACTACATTTGCTTTTATAATCCTATTAATTACCTAATATTTCTAAAATGAAACACGAAAAACCACTTATATTAGTTACCAATGATGATGGAATTCTGGCACCGGGAATCAGAGCTTTGATAAGTGTTATGGAAACAATCGGAGACGTACTTGTTGTCGCTCCCGACAAACCTCAAAGTGCCATGGGACATGCCATTACGATTAACAACACGCTATATTTGGATAAAATATCTAAAGAAAATGTGAAAACAATCGAATACAGCTGTTCCGGAACTCCTGTCGATTGTGTAAAACTGGCCGTAAATGAAATCTTAAAAAGAAAACCCGATTTATGCGTTTCTGGCATTAATCACGGATCAAATTCTTCTATAAATGTAATTTATTCCGGAACTATGAGTGCCGCTGTTGAAGCTGGAATTGAAGGAATTCCGGCGATTGGTTTTTCTTTGTTGGATTATGACTGGAATGCCGATTTTGAACCTATAAAATCTTTCATAAAAAAAATAACCTTAGAAACGCTTGCCAATAAATTACCGGAAGGTGTTGTTCTGAATGTTAATTTTCCAAAGTTAAAAGAGAACGAAATTAAAGGAATAAAAGTTTGTCGTCAGGCGAAAGCGCTTTGGGTTGAAAAATTTGATAAACGACAAACTCCATTTGGCAAAGATTATTACTGGCTTTCGGGGAAATTTGTGAATGAAGACAAAGGAGAAGATACAGACGAATGGGCACTTGAAAATGGATACATCTCAATAGTTCCCGTACAATTTGATTTGACAGCACACCATTCTATACAGCAACTTAACACCTGGGATTTAAATGAATAAAAAAGAGATACTGGCAGGTTTTATTGTGGGGATTTTCACTTCTCTTTTAGGAAGTTACTTATTCATTACCTTTTTTACGCCATTTGACTTCTCAACAGGGATTCAAACTATTAAAGAATATGGTTATTTAGGGAAAATTATCACTTTGGGAACCCTCTTAGATCTTGCTGTTTTTGCTTTTTTCTTAAAACGAAACAAAGAATTTATGGCACGGGGCGTAATCCTGGCGGTGATTGTTTTGGCAATTTCTACTGTATTTATTTAAATCTTATCTTTGCCTTGCAAAAAAAATAGTTGTGTTGAAAAACAGAGCACCTCTTCAAAAAAACGAATATGAAATATTACATAATAGCTGGTGAAGCCTCCGGAGACCTACATGGTTCTAATTTAATGAAAGCCTTATACGAGGAAGATCCTCAGGCCGAAATCAGATTCTGGGGTGGTGACTTAATGCAAAAAGTGGGCGGAACTTTGGTAAAACACTATCGCGAATTGGCTTTTATGGGTTTTGTGGAAGTTATTTTCAATCTAAAAACCATTTTAACCAATATTACTATTTGCAAAAAAGACATTGCTGCTTTTCAACCGGATGTTATTATTTTTATTGATTATCCGGGGTTTAATATGCGTATTGCAAAATGGGCTAAAGCTTTAAATTACAAAACACACTATTATATTTCGCCACAAATCTGGGCATGGAAAGAAAGCAGAATCAAAGCAATCAAACATGATATTGATAAAATGTTTGTCATTTTGCCTTTTGAAAAAAGCTTTTATGAAGACAAACATCATTTTCCTGTAGCTTTTGTAGGGCATCCGCTGATTGATGCAATTCAGAATCAGCCAGCCTTTGATGAAGCTGTTTTCAGAAAAGAAAATCAATTAAGCGATCGACCAATTATTGCTGTTTTACCGGGAAGTCGTCAGCAGGAAATCACCAAAATGCTAAGTGTAATGCTGAGTGTCGTAGACGATTTTCAAGACTATGAATTTGTTATCGCCGGTGCCCCAAGTCAGGATTTTGGGTTTTACCAGCAATTTATCACCAATAAAAACATCAAATTTATCTCGAATAAAACCTATGCCCTGCTTCGATCATCAACTGCGGCTTTGGTTACCTCGGGTACCGCAACTTTAGAAACAGCTTTATTTAAAGTTCCTGAAGTCGTTTGTTATAAAGGAAGCAACATTTCGTATCAGATTGCAAAACGCATTATTACACTAAAATACATTTCTCTGGTCAATTTAATTATGGATCAGGAGGTCGTGACTGAGTTAATTCAGAGTGACTGCAATACGAAACGCATAAAAGAAGAGTTATATAAAATACTGGAACCTGCTTACCGTCAAAAATTGTTGCTAAACTATGATATTTTAGAGCAAAAATTAGGAGGTGTCGGAGCCAGTAAAAAAACAGCAAAACTTATTGTTGCTGATTTAAAACCGCTTTAAAAATTTTATTTTGAAAAAATTACTCGTTTTACTCTTTTCCGCTCTGCTTTTTGCTTCTTGTAAATCAAGCTCCACTGTAGTAGATAAAAAGGAATCAAAGCGGGAGAACAAATATGCAGTAAAACATTTAGTCGATGTAGCAACGGATAATCTTGGCGTGCGATACAAAGCGGGAGGCACGACTAAAAGTGGTTTTGACTGCTCTGGATTGGTTTATACTGCCTTTCAAACCGAGAATATCTCAATGCCAAGAAGTTCTTATGAGCAATCTAAAATCGGGAAAGTTATCCAATTTAAGGATGCTCAAAAAGGAGATTTAATTTTCTTTAAAACCAATAGAAGCAAACAAATCAATCATGTTGGGCTAATTACGGAGGCTAATTCAAACGAAATAAAATTTGTACATTCTTCTACTTCAAAAGGCGTAATAATCTCCTCCACCAAAGAAGCTTATTATCAAAATTCTTTTGCCCAAATCAACAGGGTTCTCGAATAATCTTTTGTGAAAAAATAACTTTTTTCTTACAAATTTTTAATACTTTTAAAACATGAAAGTATTAGATTTTCCGTTGACTAAAATTACGATTGCCTTTATAATTGGCCTATTGGTTTCTTACTATTGGCTATCTGGTTTTTTAGTAACAGCTGTCTCTATTGTAAGCATTACAATTCTTTTTTCAATCTTCTATTTTACATCAAAAAAGAATAAAAAACACCTTATTTTTTTTGGAATAAGCACCTACTTACTTTCCTTTTGGCTGGGTATCATCAGCTTACTACTGCACACAAACACACTTCAGCAATCCCATTACAGTCATTACCAACAAGGATTCGAAAAGCCACATTCTATGTCTTTTACTTTAATTGAAAAGCTAAAGAGCAATGTTTACAATGATCGTTATGTTGCGCTTTTAAACCCTATTAAAAACAGCTTTTATCAAGGAAAAATTATTGTAAATATCGAGAAAGACAGTACTTCAAATAGGTTAATTATTGGAAATACAATTCAAACAAAAGCTACTTTACAGCACCTGGGAACAATAAAAAATCCCTATCAATTTGATTGTGGAACTTATCTGGCCAACAAACAAATATATGCCCAGGTTTTTATTTCTAAATCCGAAATCCGAATTAACAAAAAAGTCAACAGAACTATTTGGTTTTATGCCGCAAAGCTACACTCAAGGATCATTTACAACCTTACTAAAGCGGGTTTAAACAAAACCGAAATGAATGTAGCAATGGCCTTAATTTTAGGTCAGCAACAAGAAATTTCACCCGAAACCCTTAAAGATTATCAATATTCGGGGGCAACACATGTTTTGTCTGTTTCAGGACTGCACGTAGGTTACATTATGTTATTTATTCTTTTTCTTCTGAAACCGATCCCCAATACACGTAAGGGCTCTTTTATAAAGCTAATTACCATTTTGGTGGCGCTAGGTCTTTTTGGTATTATCTCTGGCTTATCACCTCCTGTTTTGCGTTCTGTGGTCATGTTTTCCTTTCTGGCTATCGGGAATCATCTTAGAAGAGGCAGTAACATTTATCACACCTTACTGGTTTCTGTATTGTTAATTTTGTTATTTGAGCCTTATTTTTTATTTGATGCGGGATTTCAATTGAGTTATATTGCCTTATTCTCGATTCTTTGGATACAACCATTATTAAAAGAGATCTGGAAACCCACTACCAAAATCCTGACTTATCTCTGGGAAGCTTTAACGGTTTCCTTTGCCGCCCAAATTGGAACATTCCCAATTTGTTTGTATTACTTCCATCAATTTCCTTTTTTATTTTTCGTAACCAACATTCTTATTCTTCCGGTTTTATCTTTTACAATGATTGCCGGAATTGTTGTACTGCTCATTTCTGTCTTTACCGGCTGTCCGATAATCTTCATTCAGATTTTTGAAAAAAGCATATATCTGTTAAATACAATCATACACTATATCGCCTCTTTTGAGTTTTTTGTTATTCGCGACATTCGCTTTAATTTTTATTATTTACTTACTTATTATCTACTGATCATCACGACCGTTATTTGGTTCAAAAAACCAACTTACAGTAAATTAATCGCCACTATGGTTTCTATAGTTATTGTTCAGCTGGCCTATATTAGCACCAAAAAAGAGGCCGAAAACAAATCGGAACTAATTGTATATCATATCAAGAAAAAAACCATTATCACTGAGCGAACTGGCCAAAATATTACACTCTTTGCAAATGATACTCTTTTAGGAAAAGACTCCCTTCAAAAAAGTATAAATTCCTATCTGGTGGGGAGTTTTGGAATACTAAAGTCGACCCGTACAATTAAAAACATCTTCTTTTTTAATTCTAAAAAAATCTTCCTGATTGACAGTAGCGGAGTCTATAAAAAAACTATTTCCCCTGACGTTCTCCTTCTAATACAATCTCCCAAAATAAATCTGGACCGTGTTTTACTTGACTTAAACCCAAAAATAGTAGTCTCGGATGGATCCAACTCTTATTCGATTCAAAAACGTTGGCAAATAAGCTGCTACAAAAGAAAAATCCCTTTTCACTCTACCGGTGAAAAGGGATTCTATAAATTAAACTAGCCACTACCCTCTTTCATTCAGACGGATTCAAAATCGAATCACATTCTGATATCCAGCTTCTGGCACCGCCGTTTCTATAAGATACTTTTCCGAGCATATCAAACGTTGTTTTGCCATTCCTAATTGCTCCATTGACAATACATACTTGTGGTAACTCAATAATTTCGAAAGCATTTTTTAACCTTACATTTTGCTCTTTGATCAAACTAGAGGAAAAATCAGATAAATCGAGCTTTACTAATATCACATTCTTACGAGACCACTTTTCAAATTCAGGGGTTCCAAACACTTCCTCCTGCAGGTTATCGGATGCGCTCGCGGCCGTAAACAAAATTAACATCGGCCTTCTTTGTTCAGCGCTCAAAGCAATTGCATCGGTCACGTTTGTTGTCCAACCAGCATTTTGAGCGTTCATCAAAAATGTAACTAAAAAAAACAGCAATAAAAGTAGTTTTCTATTCATAAAATTGCATAAATTAAGTTAACAAAAAACCAATTTAGCAAAATTTATCTTAAAAAACAAAAATATAATCACTAGAACCAATTCAAAAGTGATATAAAATATATTTTACTATCGAAGCTATAAGGAATACACGCCCTCACATAAAAACAGTAATTTAAACGACACAAAACAATCCTTAAAGAATAAACCTATTTAAAAAAAAACATCCCTTTTTGCACGTTGGCAAAAAGGGACTCTACAAATTAAATTAAGTAACTTAATTTAAATTTTAGTTATTCACTTGGGTGCAAAATAGAATTCGATTCCGAAATCCAAGATTTTGCTCCTCCCGGTTTATAGGAAATTTTTCCCAGGGCACTAAAAGTTGTTTTATTCTTTCTGATAGAAGCACTAGCGTAGCATACTTGCGGAAAATCATTAACGCCGAAGGCATCTTTCAACTTCATGTTTTGCTCTTTATCAGTATCAGATACATTAACATCTGATAAATCCAATTTTACAAGAATAACATTGTCTCTTGACCACACAGCAAAGTCCGGAGTTCTAAAGATTTCATTTTGCAAATTATTCGGCGCATCGGCTGTCGTGAATAAAATTAACATTGGTTTTTTTTGTTCGTTACTTAATGCAATCGCATCCGTCATATTAGTTTTCCAAACTAAGTTTTGGGATTGCATCGAAAATGAACCTAAAAAAACAAGTAGGATAAGTAATTTTTTAGTCATATCAATAGGCTTGGTTAGATTAGATTGACGAAATTAACATAATATTTTAATTTTCCAATTTTATTAGCACAAAAAACAAACTATTTATTTTTCGCTTCTAAAATAAGTGTCATTTTAATAATTAAACACCCGTTAATACGCCTATTCTAAACAAAAAAAACTCCTTACAACGTACTGTAAGGAGTCTTTAGAAAGCTATTTTTAAAATATCTTTATGATTTTTTCGGATGAACAATTCCTTCGGCTACGGCCAACCAGGCAGTCGGACCTCCGGCAACATATCCGGTATGACCAAGGCCTTTAAAATTAACTTTACCGTCTTTAGATTCAGCGCTGGTAAAATAAATGGTTGGAAAACCTTGTATCCCAAATGCTTGTTGCAATTCGTTATTCTGATTTTTTAATTCGGGTGTCTGTGGTGTTCTTCTAGGATAATCTAATTCAACTAAAACAACATTCTGACTTGCCCACTTTGAAAATTCAGCCGTTTTTAAAACTTCATTTTGCAGTCGGATACACCATCCACACCAATCGCTTCCTGTAAAAAACAGTAACATTGGTTTGTTTTCTTTATTACTTATTGCAATGGCTTCTTTTACATCTGTATGCCATTTCAACTCTTGAGCCTGGGCAACAAATGCTCCAACCAAAAAGAAAGCTATTAAAAATATTTTTTTCATGTTGTTTATTTTTAACAAATTTAAACAAAATTTGCAATGCAAAATGTCATCTACTTTACTTCTTGCATTAATTTCTTAATTAATGGTGTCGTAACGATTAAAACGATACCGGCAATTAAGGAATAGATTGCCAATTGATAATATCCGTCTGTATAAGCAATAAGTTTTGACATCAATGTCGTTCCTGTATTGGCATTTGACATTTCTGACCCCAGCTTTCCTGCAGCAAATTGACCAAATGCACTTGATAAAAACCATAAACCCATCATCATACCAAACAATCTTTTTGGTGACAATTTGGTAATTACCGACATTCCGATTGGTCCGATACACAATTCTCCTAGTGTATATACCAGATATCCTAAGGCAAATACGTCTAAAGAACTTAATCCATTTACATCTACAAAAAATCTTGCGCTATAAAAAACGAAGAATCCGGCAGCTAAAAGGATAAAGGAAAGTCCGAATTTAACAACTGTATTTGGTTCTATTTTTCTTTTGTAAAGAAAGATCCATAACAATCCCACTAAAGGACTAAAAATAATTACATATAATGAATTAATACTATTGTTAACCACATTGGGGTCAATAGTAAAAAACAACAATTTATTGGTCAAATTATCTTTTGCAAATAAAGACAAAGATCCTCCGGATTGTTCAGAAATAGCCATGAACATAAAATATCCGAAGATAAAAACAAACGCAGCCAATAATTTATACTGTTGCTTTCTGTCTTTAATTCTTAGTAATTCGAATAAAAAATACGACAATGCCACCACACCAATAGTGTACATAAAGTATTCTGTAAAATCAGAGTTAATTACCATTATATAAACCAATGGTATCACTAGTAATGAACCTACATATACTGCGATCTCATAAAGATTACGTTTTTTAGGTTCGTGATTTTCAAGAGGTGAATTTCCAATTGGCGCCAAATGTTTTTTGGTCAAAAGAAAAGTAATAACTCCAATAATCATTACAATAGCAGCAGACAGGAAACACAAACTCCAAGAGTAATTTTTTCCTAAGTAAATCGGAATAGCTCCCCCTAACATTCCACCAATATTGATTCCGGCATAGAACATTCCGTATCCGGCGTCTCTTCTACCATCATTTTCATGATACAATTCTCCTACCATCGACGATACGTTTGGTTTAAAAAAACCGGTTCCGATAATCGAAAGTGTTATCCCATAATAGAAAAAATCATGGGGTGAGGCTGCAATAAGTAAATTACCTAAAATCATTACTATTCCTCCGAACAGTAATGATTTTTTAAATCCTAAAATTTTGTCGGCGAAAATTCCTCCGATGAAAGTGAAAGCATAAACAAAAGCCTGAATCGCTCCGTATTGCAGATTCGCTTTTCCTTCCAGTAAACCTAATTGGTCTACCATAAAGAATGCTAGAACTCCTCTCATTCCGTAGAAGCAGAAACGTTCCCACATTTCAACCAAAAACAAATACCATAATTGCTTTGGATACTTGCCTTTAAAATTCTGTATTTCTTCTAAAGTGATATTTTTTTCCATTTTATCTAACACCATGCATCATTTTTTTCAAAAATGGAGTCAGTGCAAACAATACAATTGCAGCGATACCTGTTAGCACAACAAATACCATGAAAAACTCGTATAAATTATGAATTTCAAATCCTGCAAAAAAGTGATTTGCTGCACTAATTTGATGTTTTTCTAAAAGGACTATTTGTTCTGCTGTAGGTGTTATCGTTTTATCTAAAACAGCCTGAAGATCTATACCTAATTCTTTTGCTTTGGCAAACTTATCACCCGTTGCAGGCAAAATAGAGCCTAAAGTTCCTCCTAAAGCGTAACCTGATGCATTAGACAAGAAAAACACACCATACAATAAAGAAGCAAATCGTTTTGGAGCCAATTTACCTACTAAAGATAAACCGATCGGAGACAAACATAATTCGGCACATGTATTTAAGAAATACAATAAGATCAACCATTTAACCAATAATAATCCTGAAGTTCCAATATAAGAAACCTGTGTCGCGATCATAAAGAAACTAATCGATATTATCACTAAACCTACCGCTAATTTTACAGGAGAGATTGGCTCTTTACTATTGGCTCTTAATGTATCCCATAATATACTGAACGGTACCGCCAATAAAACTACAAACATTCCGTTAAAAATCTGAACCATTGACGGAGGCATCTGCCAGCCAAAGAAATTTCTGTCGGTTTGATTATCTGCAATAAAAGTCAATGATGAACCCGCTTGTTCAAAAGCTGCCCAGAAGAAAATAATAAAAAAGGAAACAATATAAATTACAAATATCCTGTCTCTTTCAATCTTAGTTAAAGAAGTATCCGAAATAATTAATCCTGCCAATGATAAACCACTCGAGTAAATCAAAGTATAAATCAGATTCTGACCTACCACATAGTGAAAAAAGAATCCTAAAGCAACAAAAGCAACTCCTGCAGTAGCAAGGGCTTTGTTAGAGAAATTAGCTTTTTGCGCTTCTCCTTCTTCAAAATCAGAAGCATCATTTTTAGAAGGTAAACCTCCTAGTGGCTTTCCTTCAGGAGAAACCACATATTTATTTTTTAAAAAGTAAAAAACTATAGTACCGATAAACATGGCTGCAGAAGCTGCCAGGAAACCCCATCTGAAAGCATGAATATCTCTAATACCTCCAGCGTCTTTTACATCTCCTAATAAAGGACAAATAGACTGACCTAAAAAGGCTCCGATATTAATACCCATGTAGAAAATAGTAAAAGCACTATCTAATTTTGTTTTTTCCTGTTTTGGATACAAACTCCCCACCATACTTGAGATATTTGGTTTGAAGAATCCATTACCAAACACAATAACTCCTAATGCAGAGTACATAACTATTTTTGCAAGATCAATATGCTCCCCAAAAATACTTCCGCTGGTAAACAACAATAATTGTCCGATTGCCATTAATAATCCTCCTAACAGGATACAGTTTCTGTTCCCTAAAAAACGATCGGCAACGAAACCTCCCAACATTGGAGTTAAATAACAAAGTCCAAGAAAACCACCATAAATCAACGAGGCTTCTTCTTCCTTCATTAATAAAGAGTTAACAAGAAATAAAGTTAATAAAGCTCGCATTCCATAAAAATTGAACCGCTCCCACATCTCCGTTCCAAACAATACCCAAAGTCCTTTTGGATGCGCCGATTTTACTTGTTTCTCTCCCATATTATTTATTATTTTTTTTTAAGGTTATAAAGTTATTCTATAAATTTTCTTTGATAAAGTTAGTCATTTTAGTATAAAGATGAATTCTCGTTTCTGTACCCAGAATATGATGGTCTTTGTCCGGATAAATCTCAGAATCAAATTGTTTATTGGCCTGAATTAATGCTTCCATCATTTGCATTGAATTTTGCAGATGCACATTATCATCACCTGATCCGTGTATCAACAGAAACTTCCCTTTTAATTTATCCACATAATTTATTGGAGAATTCTGATCATAACCACTTTCATTTTCCTGAGGAGTCTGCAGGTATCTTTCTGTATAAACACTATCGTAAAAACGCCAGTTGGTTACCGGAGCAACAGCAATTGCCATTTTGAAAACATCATTCCCCTGAAAAATACAATTTGAAGCCATAAATCCACCATAACTCCACCCGAACATTCCGATTCTTGAAGCATCAACATACGGATACGTTCCAAGTACTTTCGCAGCATCGATCTGATCTTCTACTTCGTATTTTCCTAGTTCTTTTTGTGTTACTTTTTTGAAATCAGCACCTTTAAAACCAGTTCCTCTACCATCAACACAAACTACAATATAACCTTGTTGGGTAAGGGATATAAACCAATAATCATCTTTATTGTTCCAATCATTGTTTACTTGTTGAGAACCCGGACCAGAATACTGGTACATAAAAACAGGATATTTTTTGGAAGGATCAAAATCTTTTGGCTTTAATATCCAGGTATTTAATTCAATTCCTTTTGCAGTTTTCAAAACAAAGAATTCTTTAACCGGCAAATTATAAGCTACCAATTTATCAGAAAGCGCTTTATTGTTCTCAATCACCTGAATTTCTTTACCCGTTTTTGCTTCGTTTAAAGTATACGTAGTTGGCTGAGCAGCACTAGAGAATGTATTGATAAAGTATTGGAAATTTGGGCTAAAAGTCGCTGCGTTTGTTCCTGTAGTTTTAGCCAGCGCAATTTTGTTTTTTCCGTCTAATGAGATGCGGTAAATTGCTCTGTTAATAGAACCATTTTCAGTAGATTGGTAGAAAATAGTTTTTGTTTTTTCATCGAAACCGTAGTATGAAGTTACTTCCCAGTTTCCTTTTGTAACCTGATTTTTTAATTTTCCGGTTTTGTCATATAAATAGATATGATTGAATCCGTCTTTTTCGCTTGTCCAGATAAAGCTGTTGTCTTTTAAAAAAGTCAAATTATCTGTAATGTCAACGTATGCTTTGTCTTTTTCATTCAAAATCACTTTTGCAGCGGCGGTTGTCCCATCAACAAATAACAAATCCAGATTGTCCTGATGACGGTTTAAGACCTGTGCAGAGAGTACATTACTATCATTGGTCCATTTTAACCTTGGAATATAAAAATCATTGTAATTTCCAAGATCTACTTTTTTGGTTGCATTTGCGGCAGCATCATAAATATGTAAGGAAACTGCTGAATTCTTCTCTCCTGCTTTCGGATATTTGAAGGTTTCAATTTTCGGATACAGGTCTTTATGATACATTGCCATTGAGAACTCAGGAACCGCACTTTCATCAAAGCGAATGTATGCTAGTTTTTTGCTGTCTTGACTCCAGTCGAATGCTCTTACAAAAGCAAATTCTTCTTCGTAAACCCAGTCCGTAATACCATTGATAACGGCATTCTTCTTACCATCTGTCGTTACTGCTGTTATTTTTTTTGAAGTAACATCGTACACATATAAATTATTTTCCTTGGCATAGGCAATTTTAGTTCCATCAGGAGAGAACGTTGGTTCCTGAACCTGAAAATCGAAAAGCTTTGTTAAGGATTTTGAAGTAATATCGTACAAAAAATAATCTGCGATAAAGGAGTGTCGGAAAATCTGTTTGGAGTTGCACGCAATCAAAATCTTTTTTTCAGAAGAATCGAAAGTGTAACTGTCTATTTTACCAGCTAGCGCTGCGTGATTTTTTGTGTCAATTAAATTGGATACTTTTTTAAGCGTAGCAAAATCATATAAATCGATCTCCATGCTCCCACTTGCCTCATCAGCATTCAATACGGTATACTGGTTTGTGTTTTTCAAGGATTGTAATTTGTCCATTCCTTTGGCCTGAAAAACGCCATGATAAATATTTTCAACAGTGACTTTTTGCTGACCAAAAACAGTCGTAACCAGTAACAATAGTATGACCGTAATTCTACTTGTATTCATTCGTATTATTTTAAAATATAAAAAAGAGCCCAATTTTAGTAAAAAAAATAAACATAATGCCCATTATAAGTGTTAAATGTTAAAAAAAATAACGATTGCGTACTTTCGGATTTTCATTTATAGATTGCAAACAAACCTCTTAAATTGGTATATTTGCCGCAATATTACTATTTAATCTACTGAGAATGAACAACGCCGTTGCCGGATTTTCAAAATTATCCAAAAATGAAAAAATAAACTGGATTGCAAACACCTATTTTTCGACTCCTGAGGAGGCTCTTAAAATAATAAGAAATTACTGGAATTCAGACCACAAGCTCCAACAACTGCACGATGAATTCATAGAAAACACCATCACTAATTTATATATTCCGCTTGGAGTTGCTCCTAACTTTTTAATCAACGGGACGTACAAAACAATCCCAATGGCTATTGAAGAAAGTTCTGTAGTAGCCGCCGCTTCAAAAGCTGCCAAATTCTGGGCCACTCGTGGTGGATTTAAGGCAACCGTAATGAATACTGAAAAAATTGGACAGGTTCATTTTACATTCAACGGAGAGGCTGAAAAACTACAGTTGTTCTTCGATCAAATCAAACCTAAATTTTTCTCAGACACGCAAAGCATTACCAAAAATATGCAACAGCGCGGAGGAGGAATTCTCGATATTCAATTAAGAGACAAAAGAAATTTACTTGACAATTATTTCCAACTGCATGCTACTTTTGAAACCAAAGACAGCATGGGCGCCAATTTTATTAATTCTTGTCTGGAACAATTTGCGACAACTTTAAAAGAAGAAGCTCAAAATTCAGATTTATTTGCCCAAAATGAAACTCTTCAGGTTGTCATGAGTATTTTATCTAATTATGTCCCAAACTGTGTTGTCAGAGCCGAGGTTTCTTGCCCGGTTGAAGACTTAACTGAAAAACACATTACAAATCCGCAGGAATTTGCAGAACGTTTTGTACAAGCCGTTCAAATTGCAGAAGTGGAGCCATTTAGAGCCGTAACCCATAATAAAGGTATTATGAATGGTGTTGATGCGGTAATTCTAGCGACAGGAAATGACTTTAGAGCAGTAGAAGCCGGCATTCATGCTTATGCTTCCAGAAATGGACAATATTCAAGTTTATCACATGCCAAAATCGAAAATGGAATATTTACTTTTTGGCTTGAAATTCCACTTGCACTAGGCACTGTTGGCGGACTAACCTCCTTGCATCCTTTAGTAAAATTATGCTTAGAGGTGCTTCAAAAACCTTCTGCAAGAGAACTAATGGAAGTAGTTGCCGTTGCCGGTCTGGCTCAAAATTTTGCCGCATTGCGCTCGTTAACGACAAACGGAATTCAGGCAGGCCATATGAAAATGCACCTAAATAATATTATCAACCAATTTGAAGCCACCGAAGAAGAACGCCATTTGATTAAAACGCACTTTAAGACCAATGCAATCTCTCACAGTGCTGTGGTTGAATTTATAGAAAATTTACGAAAATAATCCGAAGTTACTCTCGTGTTTGTTGTCCTTTTCTACTCCTCAAAATTTTTGAGGAATATAAAAAAACATTGCACGGAGTCAAAAGAGACAGAATGAAAACAACCTTTTACAGTAATGGAAAACTCTTAATTACGGGTGAATATCTGGTTTTAGACGGAGCCAAAGCTTTTGCGTTGCCAACAAAATTTGGACAAAATTTAGTCGTAGAAGAAGGAACAAACAAGGAAATTAAATGGAAAAGCTACGATTTTGACCATCAGATTTGGTTTGAAGATTGTATCTCTTTTTCGGATATTATAAACAATCCAACTGCACAAATTGAGACTGTAAAAACGACCTTAATTACGATTTTGCACGAGACTTACCTCTTAAATCCTGATTTTATTAATCAAGCTCAGGGTTATCTTGTCACTACGGAACTTACATTTCCTAAAAACTGGGGATTAGGCACTTCTTCTACCTTATTGAACAATATCGCTCAATGGGCCAAAATAGATGCTTTTACGCTACTTAAAAACAGTTTTGGAGGTAGTGGTTACGATATTGCCTGCGCACAACACAATACTCCGATTATTTATCGTCTGGAACAAAATGCACCTGTAGTAGAGCCTGTAATTTTTAATCCGGATTTTACTCAAAATTTATTCTTTGTTTACCTTAATAAAAAACAAAGTAGTAAAACGGCCATAAATGCTTATTACAATAATAAAAATCAAAATTTAGCCAACAGCATTACCGAAAATAACAAAATCACGGAGGCGGCCTTAAAGGCAAAAACCTTAACCGAATTTGCTTACGCCTTAGAAAAACATGAAACACACTTAAGTAATATCTTAGAATTGGAAACGATAAAAGAAATTGCTTTTCCTGATTTTAATGGTGTCGTAAAAAGCCTTGGTGCATGGGGTGGCGATTTTGTATTAGTGATTTCAAAAGAAAACCCAAAAGAGTATTTTGTTTCAAAAGGATATGAAACCATTCTTACTTATGCGGAAATGATATTGTAAAACGACACAGTATTACGCAACAATTTAAAAATCATTTGATTATAACATACCAAAAGGAAGCAATCTCGCTGTTTGAGATTACTTCCTTTTTATTTGCAAACACTTTTAAAAGGTTAAATTCAGAAGTACCTTCTTTACAGCAACTTCCTAATTGATTCAGCGAGTTTATATCGAAATCTTCGCTCCCCTTTGCAATTTCTTACTTAAAAAATGTGTTTTTCTTCGAAATGGAAATACTTGCATTAGTTAAGCATCAATCCTTATTTCTTGCAATTCTGTCCTCACGACTAAGGAAAATAATAAGCAAAAAAAAGCCATCTCTAATTTTAGCAGAGATGGCTTTTTTAATTATTTTGATAGACCTAGTAGTTAAACTGTAATCTGTTGTCTTCGATTTTAGCATTGTTTTTTAACGCTGGTAAAATTCTGCTTGCATCAGATGCGCTTTGTGCTTTTACCTTTTCGATGTAAGGAGCATGACTTGCAATCGCCGGAGCTTTCACAGTACTAACATTCTTCACTACATAAACTCCTGTATTTCCTTCAATTGGAGCAGAAATTTTATTTGCAGCTAAAGCAAATGCATTACCAACAACTTTTGGCTCTTGTCCAACTCCACCAGGTAAAACCGGATTATCCATAGTTACATTAGCAGCTTGTTGAACAGCAACACCAGCACTTTTAGCAACTGCTTCAAGACTAGATCCTGTCATTTTAGCTTTTAGCATTTCTGCTTTTTTCTTGTTTTTCAAGATTGGCTCTACATAAGGTCTTGCAGCAACTACAGATACCAAACCTGATTTGTTTTCGCTTTTATATTGAGCAATTACGTGACCAATATTAGCGATTTCAAAACGCTTAACATCATTTTTATCTGTTTCTTTATCAAATGCCCATCTTATAATGTTACGTTGATTTCCTAATGAACCAAATGCTTCGTCCATTGCTTTTGCAGTTACAGGAGGAGCTACTTTTAATCCTAATTCTTTTGCTGTTGCATTAAAATCATTCTTAGCAGCATCCATTTCAAATTTAGTTGCCAAAGTAAATACTTTATCAGAAGTTACCTCAGAAGGCTCGATTTTTTGAGCTATTGTAGCTAAACGAATTCCGTCTTGTTTGTCTGTGATTTTGATAATATGAAATCCAAAAGGAGTTTCTACTAAACCAACTTTTCCAATTCCGTTACTGAATACAAAATCATTGAAAGGTTTTACCATTTGGTTTGGACCAAAATATCCTAAATCACCACCTTGTTGTGCAGATGAATCATCAGAACTTGTAAAAGCTAACATCATGAAACTATCCGGATTAGCCTGAACCTGAGCTAGAATTTCTTCAGCTTTAGCTTTTGCTTCTTCTTTCGTTCTTTTCTCTTTTGTATTTGGCGTTTGAGAACCAGTATATCCAATTAAAATATGGCTTGCTTTTGCATTAACTCCAGCTTTAAATCCAAGAGATTTAGAAATACAGTAGTATTTACCAAAAACGTAAGGTCCGTAGATTTGACCCGGAGCTAAAGAAAACAATTTATCTGCATCAACTGCAGGCAAGTTATTTTTAGCAACATAAGTAGAATCGTAAGGAACATCAGAATTTGAATTCACAAATTCAGCAATGTTAGTTGCATTTCTGAAACCTGGCAAAGTATCGTTTTTACCTGTTTTTGCATTGTAAACAACACTTCCTGATAACAACGCAGTAATCTTAGCTTTAATTTCAGCTTCGTCTTCTTTTGAAGCTTTATCTTCAACTAAAACATATTGAATTTCACGAGTATCATCCGCTTTGAATTTTTTCTCGTTTTTCTTCATGTAGTCCACAATTTCTGAATCAGAAATTTTCACTTCACTATCTTTAATAGAAGAATACAATCCGGCAACATAAGCAAAATTTACTTTGTTCGCTTCCATTTCGTATTTCAACTTTCCTTCACTAGCAGTTGTGTAAAGTCCTGATTTTACTAATGTATTGTAGATTTGAAATTTTGCATTTAATGTAGCATCTTTCTCTTTATCTGCAATATATTGTTTTGCTTCAGGATTAGATTTAAAGTACTCTTTGAATTTAACGATATCAAACATACCAGCTGCATTTAAGAACATTGGATTTTTACCAATATTCGGATCAGCTTTCAGAACTTCAATTAAGTGTTTTTCACCTACTCTCAATCCTAATTTTTCAAACTGAGTTGATAATAATGCGATTGAAACCTCTTGGTCCCAAACTCTGTTAGCAGCTTCGGTAGAAGAAATTCCCTGACCACTTTTTTCAACATTACTAACTTTAACTCTAAAGTCTTCAAATGAAATGTCTTTTCCATCGATACTTCCTACATCTTTCGAACTTTGACCGAAAGTCCCTCTGGTGAATAGATCTTGTATTATAAATGCAAATAATGCAAGTGCAATAACTCCTATTAATAAAGCGGAACGCTGTCTAATTTTTGCTAAAACTGCCATTTTTATTATCGTTAATTTTATATTCAGTTTGCGAAAATACAATTATCTAGTTAATAACAATACAACTAGGGTTTTATTTTACACATTTTTTTTCAATTACTAAAAAAATCACTCTTTTATAGTCATTTTTACTAATTCGATTTTCTTATTTGTTGCCTCTTCTATCACGAAATGATAGTTATCAATCACTATTTCTTCTCCTTTTTGAGGAATTTCTTTTGTTGAATTTACTATAAAACCTCCTAAAGTACCATATGAATCCTCTTCAGGAATACCCAATTTGTAGGTTTCATTCAAATACTCCACATCTAAACGAGTCGAAAACAAATACTTACCCTGACCCAGCTCCTGCTCTATCAATTCCTCATCCAGATCATGCTCGTCTTCGATCTCACCAAAAAGCTCTTCTACAATATCTTCTATAGTAATTATCCCTGCTGTCCCTCCATGTTCATCTAAAACAACGGCGACATTCTTTCTTTTTTTGATCAACAGATTTAACGCGTCTTTTATCGAAATAGTTTCCGGAACAAACTCCACTGTCATCAAAACAGATTTGATTGTTTTTGGCTTCTTAAACAGATCAAAAGAATGCACATAACCCACGATATCATCTAATGAGTTTTGACTCACTACAATTTTAGAATAGCCGGTTTCTATAAAAACTTCTTTAAGCTCTTCAACACTGTCAAATAAATCCACCGCAACAATTTCTGTACGTGGTGTCATAATATCGCGCGCTTTTACACCTGAAAATTCTAAAGCATTTTGAAAAATCTGAATTTCTGAATCGACTTCTTCATTATCCTCAACAGAACTCATTTGTTCGTTAATATAATTTCCGAGCTCTACTTTACTAAAATACAGCTGTACCTGATCTCCCTCTGTTTTAAAAAATTTCTTTAAAACAAAATCTGAAATCCAGATAAAGAAAGTCGAAACATAGTAAAATAGCCTATAAAACAGATAGGCCGGAATTGCAAAAAATTTAATTAAGGAATTGGCATAAATCTGAAAGAAAACCTTAGGAAGAAACTCAGCTGTAATCAAAACTATAAAAGTAGAAATCACAGTCTGAATCAACAAACCAGCAACCTCAGAGAACCGATAGCCCAATTGAGTTAGCTGCATCAAGATCAGATCACCCATAAAAAAACCATAAACCACCAACGCCACATTGTTACCAATAAGCATTGCAGCAATAAATTTAGAGGGATTACCGGTAAGCTTGGTAAGAATTTGAGAGAGAAAATTATCCTGTTTTTTTTCTATTTCAAGATAAATTTTATTCGAGGAAATAAAAGCAATTTCCATTCCTGAAAAAAAGGCTGACAGTATTAAACATAGTATTATAATACCAATCTCCATTTTTTATTGTTTTTTGTTACGATCGTCAAATTTCCTGGCAAATTTTCTCCTGAAGAAAAACATAAAAACAGCTAAACCGGCAATTATAAAACTCATCGTAGAGCCCTCAATTCCTTCGTTTAGCTTTACAGCGCCATCATAAATAAAGAAAACTGCAAATAATATGTAAACGTACTGTGTATATTTTAAATAACCCATAATATAATTTATTCTTCGGCTTCTAATTCGCCTGTTATTCGTTGTGAATTTATCACTTTAAAATCCTTACTAAAATCAATTCCCTGTCCGTAAGAAACCCCTTTTGCATCTGTAAGCTTAAATTTTCTTTCGGTATAAAACCATTCGTTCTTCTGATCAAAATACAACTGCTCTGTCTCCAGCATCTGACCGGTTTCTGATGTGATTTTCACTTTTCCCTGCAAATCAATAATTCCGGTTGGCTTATAGGAAATAGCGTAATTTGATCTTATAAAGGTACGCTTTAGATTTTTATCATATAAAGTAACATCAATTCCCTTTGGAAACTCTGTAAACGGAAAATCGAGATTCGAATAATCCAACATTTTAGAACTAACCAAAACTCCGGTTATACGTCCTGAATCCGTATATTTTATATTTACGGTATCGGCATCACTTCCCGGAACAAACTCTGAAAAGTTACTTTTCTGAACTTCTTTAAAATTACTTTCGCATCCAAAAAACATTGTCACAGCAAGAACTGTGACAATTGTTAGTATATATTTCTTTGGTAAATTCATTTGCCAAATGTAGTAAATTGTACTGAGCTTAAAAAAACATAAAGTTATGTTTAGTTGAATCTGCTTTTCACAAACCATCTATCGTTAAAAGAGAAACTCATGCTAAAATTCATGTAATTTTCTTTAACTAAACCTGATGAAGTAGTTCCCTTTTTACCAAATTCAATTCCAAAATTTACATTTGAAAAAGTCCCTGTAATTGGAAAACCGGCACCCAATGTCATACCAACATCATTAATTGATTCATTATTGATAATCAAACCTACTTTTTCATATTTAAGACCTGCTCTATAGGTAACTCTGCTTAAATAACTTGAGAAAGAAGTATAGTTAGGAATGTAATAACCCCCAACAGCATATTTTGAAGATTTTTCGTAACGTACATTACTAGCTGTATTGTAATAATTAGCAAGTGAACCTGCATCACCTTGAAAAGCCATTGTAGTACCTACTAACCATTTTCTCGCTTCTCCAATACCTGCACCAAATGTAAATTTACCAGGAATCTTTAACTTAACCGAATTTTCAGGATAGGTAAACGTGTTCGGATCTCCGTCAACTTCAGTAATTCTGCCATTGTCTGAATTTAAATTACCCGAGAAGGTATAACTCAAACTCGTATACAAGTTCAATTTTTTATCAATCTTCGTCTGATACATTGTACCAATATTAAAGTTCACCCCTGATAACTCAGAAGTATTTGTTTCTCTGGTAGCATTTTGAACATCTGTTTTCATCTCTACGCTTGTAGTCGTGATTTTACCAAAATTATATTGTACATCAGCACCAATATTCCACTCAGGTGTAATTTTATAACCAAGTCCAAAAAACACTTTATTAACTCCACCCTTTCCTTCTAACTGACTGCTTATTGCGTCCGGAATAGTGGTTTTGTCATTTGAAATTCTATACCCAACTGAAGTTAAAGGAACCAAACCAATAGCAGCACCAAACTTACCCATCGGAATACCTAAAGCTAAATAATCAAAAGTTGATCTTTGTGCTTTTGAAGTCTCTTTATCCGTTTTAATTTTAGTTGTTCCAAAAGTACCTCCAACACTAAAAGTGGTTTGCCCCAAACTGGCATAACTTGCGGGATTTTCAATATTCAAATGTATCGAATCCTGCTCTACTGCAACTCCCCCCATAGACCTGTATTCAAGAGTTCCTTTGAATCTTGCATCACCAATTCCGTAAAAAGAATAAGGCGATGAAGTACCTTGCTGTGCAAATGAAACGAACGATATAAGTAAACATGTACTTATTATAATTTTTTTAATCATTGTCGATTTTATATTGAAATGTTTGGTTCAAACTTTCTAAAAGGAAATTTGAATTGGCAAATATGGTATTTTTTAATCGTTTAGCCAAAAAATCTGCATCGCCACCCGTTAAAATTATTATAAAATTTAAAAAATTTGCCCGATACTCCTCGATAAAACCATCAACCTCATAGACAAACCCGTTGACAACACCAGAATGAATGGCCTCTTTTGTAGAATCACCTATATAGTGTTCCGGTACTTCTAAAGTTAGCAAAGGCAACTTGGCCGTAAAATTATGCAGCGCTTCATAACGCAATCTGAGTCCGGGAGAGATTGCACCACCTAAATACTGATCTTTTTCGTCTATAAAATCATAAGTAATGCAAGTTCCGGCATCTATAACCAATCTATTTTGTTTTGGAAACTGCAAAGTGGCTCCGGCTGCCAAAACCATCCGGTCAATTCCTAACGTTTTTGGAGTTGCATATTTGTTTATAAAAGGAAAAACGTCTTCATGTGTCAAAAAATGAATCGTAAGCTGCTTTTCGAAAGTCAAAAAAGCTTGTTTTTCGATATTTCCGACCGACGCAACGATCAAATCAGTACAATTTTGAAATTTTTTTAAAATATTTTCAATTTTATTCTCGAACTCACTTTTCTCAAAAACGAAGCTCTCCAAAATACTACCTCCCTCAAAGACAGCCGCTTTAATTCTAGTATTCCCAACGTCAACTGTTAAAACCATATTTGTTTTTTTACCTGTGCGAAGATACGAATTGATTTTTTTAAACAAATGTTTTGGATAAACCAAAAATGGTTCTATCTTTGCACCCGCAATCAGCACGGTGCCTTAGCTCAGATGGTAGAGCAATGGACTGAAAATCCATGTGTCCCTGGTTCGATCCCTGGAGGCACCACCAAAACCCGAATAGCAATATTCGGGTTTTTTGTTTTTATACCTTTTCTAAAAAATAAAAACTACTTATTCTTGATCCCAGATCTGACGTTTATTAAATTCCAAATTTTCAAATTCCAAATTCCAATCTCTAAGAAGCGAAACGGGTGCAGAAATTGTCTTTCTTGTTTTTAAATTAAAGCTAGCAGGTTTTAAAAACCTGTTAGGTTTAGTTTTTGAGGTATTTTTTCACGCAGATTCTAGCAAATTTTTTTAGCATCGCTTCTGCCGAAATCTGCTAAATCTGCGTGAAACTTTATTTTGCCCCCAACTTATTCTTGATCCCAGATCTGATGTTTATTAAATTCCAAATTTTGAAATTCCAAATTCCAATCTCGAAGAAGCGGAACGGGTGTAGAAATTGTCTTTCTTGTTTTTAAATTAAACCTAACAGGTTTCAAAAACCTGTTAGGTTTGGTTTTTGAGGTATTTTTTCACGCAGATTTTGCAGATTCTAGCAGATTTTTTTAGCATTACTTCTGCTGAAATCTGCTAAATCTGCGTGCTATTTTATTTTGTCTCCAACTTATTCTTGATCCCAGATCTCATGTTTATTAAATTCCAAATTTTGAAATTCCAAATTCCAATCTCGAAGAAGCGAAACGGGTGCAGAAATTGTCTTTCTTGTTTTTAAATTAAACCTAACAGGTTTTTGAAACCTGTTAGGTTTGGTTTTTGAGGTATTTTTTCACGCAGATTTTGCAGATTCCAGCAGATTTTTTTAGCATTGCTTCTGCTGAAATCTGCTAAATCTGCGTAAAACTTTATTTTGTCCCCAACTTATTCTTGATCCCAGATCTCATGTTTATTAAATTCAAATTTTGAAATTCCAAATTCCAATCTCGACGAAGCGGAACGGGTGTAGAAATTGTCTTTCTTGTTTTTAAATTAAACCTAACAGGTTTCAAAAACCTGTTAGGTTTGGTTTTTGAGGTATTTTTTTCACACAGATTTTGCAGATTCTAGCAGATTTTTTTAGCATTGCTTCTGCTGAAATCTGCTAAATCTGCGTGAAACTTTATTTTGTCCCCAACTTATTCTTGATCCCAGATCTCATGTTTATTAAATCCCAAATTTTGAAATTCCAAATTCCAATCTCGAAGAAGCGGAACGGATGCAGAGATTGTCTTTCTTGTTTTTAAATTAAACCTAACAGGTTTCAAAAACCTGTTAGGTTTGGTTTTTGAGGTGTTTTTTCACGCAGATTTAGCAGATTCTAGCAGATTTTCTTAGCATTGCTTCTGCCGAAATCTGCTAAATCTGTGTGAAACTTTATTTTGTCCCCAAAACTCACATGTCATTCTACAAAAATCAACAGCTCTTTGTTAAAGTACCAAGCGCATTTTCTTACAATATAAAGTAAGACCAAAATAAACCTCAAATTAAACCGGTTTGTTATTTTTACTCCCCAATCTTCTCACTCCCTACAAATAAAACTTAGGAGTTTACTCAAAATGAGCACACTAGTTTTCTAGGAAACCTTTCATTTTTTGAAGCTGATTCCTGAAAAACTGCTACAAAATTTCAAACTTTAAAACCTTAGATTTAAATTTTTAAAACAATCGTGTAAAATGTTTTGGATAAACCAAAAATCCTCCTATATTTGCACCCGCAATAAGCATGGTGCCTTAGCTCAGATGGTAGAGCAATGGACTGAAAATCCATGTGTCCCTGGTTCGATCCCTGGAGGCACCACCAAAACCCGAATAGCAATATTCGGGTTTTTTGTTTTTATACTTTATCCTTATTATGGACCAAGTCCAAAAGTTATGGATTCTTACTAGAATCCTTCTTCTGAGTCCGAGAATCTCTCTCGCAAAGTCGCAGAGTCGCTAAGTTTTTTTGGATCAAGACATATTGTTGTGGAGGAACAAATATCTTGTAGTTCTGTAATTTCGAATCAAGTTAAAAAGTTGTGAAATAATTTTTAGAAATTTCTTTTGTTAGAAGTAGCAGATCATATACTTTTTG